>CAZUZU010000102.1:0-10897 GCA_964624865.1 uncultured archaeon | reverse complement strand
CTAAATGGGCCTATATCCCACCTTTGAATCTTGCAATGTGCAACACCATATTAAACTCAAGGAACAGATCAAGGCCCCGAGGAAGGTATACTGCATCGACAATGGCCTGGCATTGGCAATGGCATTTAGGGCGGGAGAGAACCGGAATAAACAATTGGAAAATCTTGTTGCCGTGGAACTCAACCGACGGAAACACTACTGGGACAACGAGATGGAGATATACTACTGGAAGAATCACCAGCAGTACGAAGTGGATTTCGTAGTCAAGAAAGGCAGGGAGATAGAACAGCTCATCCAGGTAACCTACGCCTCAGGCAAGGACGAAATAAACAAAAGAGAAATGAGAGCGTTGTTAAAGGCAAGCGATGGGTTGCGTTGTAAAAATCTGCTAGTTATCACATGGGACTATCAAGGGACCGAAGAGATCGAGGGTAGAAAAATCGATTTTATTCCGATCTGGCAATGGTTACTGTAAATACTTCCACCGCCCACAGAGGGGCCGGAATATTCCCCTTCCTCCGGCTTTTGTACAAGCGCGCCAAAAAAGACCTGTGGCAAGGAGGCCGCAAAGCTCTCCGACCTGAGGAAAGGTAAACATTAAAAACCTTCACGTATTGTCCATTGGCATGGATAAGTGGGAGGTATATCGCGATAGGAGCTATCAGGGCTCTGAGTGGCTGGAGCGCAAGCTGATAGAGGTCGGGGCCGTGAAGTTCGGACACTTTGTCCTTACCTCGGGTAAGGAGAGCGATTACTACGTGGATATCAAGTTCGCAAGCACCATCCCCGAGGTTTTATGGCAGATCGCGCTGGGCATGTCCGATGTTGTCAAGGAGCGCTGGCCCGGGACCGAGCTGGTGGCGGGCATGGAGCTGGGAGCGGTGCCCATTGCCGCGGCGGTGTCGCTGGCCACCGGTTTACCGTACGTGATGATACGGAAGAAGGCCAAGGGCCACGGCACCGGGGGTCTGCTGGAAGGCGGCTTCCGCAAGGGTATGAAGACCCTGGTAGTTGAGGACGTGGTAACCACCGGCGGCTCCGTTCTCAAGAGCATAGAGGGGCTGAAGGAAGAGGGGCTGGAAACCCTTGGCTCGATAGTGGTGGTGGACAGGGAAGAGGGGGCCGCGGAGAAGCTCCGGGCCATTGACTGGCGGTCGCTGACCACTGCAAGCAAATTGAAGAGCAGGAGGTAATCACATGAAGATATTATTGATCGGAGGTGGAGCCAGGGAGCATGCCATGCTCAAGGCTCTTGCAAGAAGCGAAGGATACCGGAAGGAAGGAACGTTTGCGGTAATGAAGAACCTCAATCCAGGGATAGCCGCGCTTTGCGGGGACCACAAACTGGTGCCGGAGACCGAGGTGGAGAAGGTGGTGGCCTACGCCAAGGACAAGGGAGTGGACCTGGCGTTCGTGGGCCCGGAGGCGCCCCTGCAAAAGGGTATCACCGACGCCCTGGAACACGAGGGCATACAGGTGGCGGCACCTTCCAAGGCCGCCGCACGGATCGAGACATCGAAGGCGTTCATGAGGGAGCTCATGGCCAAGCACCAAATCAAGGGCTGTGCCACGTTCAAGACATTCCGCTCACTGGACGGTTTGGAGGATTTCATTACAGAGCTTGGAAACGATATCGTTGTCAAGCCCATAGGCCTTACAGGGGGAAAGGGTGTAAAGGTAATGGGAGAGCACATGAACTCGGCGGCGGATGCCGTGAACTACGTTAAGGACATACTGATCAAGGGCATAGGCGGAGAGGCGGGGGCGGTAGTCGAGGAGAGACTGGAAGGGGAAGAGTTCACCCTCCAGGCGTTTGCCGACGGCAAAAATCTGAAGTTCATGCCCTGCGTCCAGGATCACAAGAGGGCGTTCGAAGGGGACGAAGGTCCTAACACGGGGGGCATGGGCTCCTACAGCCAGGAGGACGGTCTGCTGCCCTTTGTTACAGATGGAGACCTGTCAGATGCCAAGGACATCATGAATAACATACTAAAGGCCATGGCGGAAGAAGGAAAGCCTTACAAGGGGCCCATATACGGACAGTTCATGCTCACCGCCAGAGGCCCGATGATCATAGAGATTAACGCCCGTTTCGGAGACCCGGAAGCCATGAACGTCCTTCCCCTTTTGGAAGGGGACATGATGAGGATAGGGGAGGCAATGGCCCGTGGAGAACTGTCCGGGGTCAAAGTGGACTTCGAAGCAAAAGCAACCGTATGCAAGTACGTGGTGCCCAAGGGCTACGGCATAGAATCTCTGGCCAACCGACCCATCGATGTGGACGAAGGGTGCATCGACGGTATGGGGGCCGAGCTGTTCTACGCTTCGGTGAATGCCAGGGAGGGCAAGGTATACACCACCACCTCCAGATCCCTGGGAATAGTGGGCTTCGGCCCCTCCATAGAGGCGGCGGAGAAGGTAGCCGAGCACGCCCTGGACCACGTCAAAGGCGAAGATATTTTCATCAGGCACGATATTGGCAAGAGGGAGGCCATAGAGCGCAAGATAGAGCACATGAAACGGATCAGGGCTCAGGATTGATTTATTAAGAAAGATTTATATTGCCCTAGAATTATCACTTAGGTTGGTGAATCCCATATGCAACGCAAGGGAATGATTGCTTTAGGTATCGCATTGGCATTGATCATCGTTGCCGTTATCGCAGTACCGTATTACGTGGGCTGGCAGTTACCCTTTGACCCCCTGGGAGGAGAGAACGAGCCGCCAGTGGCCAAGATGTCAGTGAACAGCAATTCGGTCAACACCAAGGACGTGGTGGTGTTCAGGGGCAACAAGTCATTTGACAAGGACGGGGACATCATTGCCTATAACTGGGACTTCGGGGACGGAACATCGGGCCAGGGTATACTAGTGGAGCACGTATACGAGACCGGGGGCTGGTACAACGTAACCCTCACTGTCAAAGACGACAGGGAGGAGATAAACTCCCAGACCACACAGATATACGTTAATCACCGGCCCATTGCCCGGATAATGATTGAGGACGAGAAGGATAACTACTACATCGGGGACGTGATCAAGTTCACCGGCTCTTTCTCCACCGACGAGGACGGGACCATAAAATCTTACAGATGGGACTTCGGGGACGGGGGCTTTGCCCCAGGGGAGGACGCTGGCCACAAGTACACCGCCCTTGGAACATACACGGTTTCCCTCACCGTCAAGGACGACAAGAATGCCACCTCCACGGCAGAGCTACAGATGTTGATCCAGGAAAGGACCTACGAGGTCACCTGGAACACCAAGGAAAAGACTTTGTTCGAGACCGATGGTTCAACCGACGAGGGCGAGACCAGCACCCTGTCAACAAACATAACCTGGGAGAACATCGTATCGCTGAACATTACACTCAGCTGGACGGATAATTTGCCAATTCCACCCTTAATAGGGCTGCGGCAGAACGACCCCGACACCTTCAGGCTGGAAGTGACCGCCCCCTTTGACCACAGCAAAAAGGGAAACTCCTCGGAAGGCGAGATATCCACTGTCTTTTCAATAAACCCCCAGCCGAAAAAAACCAATATTAAGGCCATAGACAAGGAAACCGCAGAGGACTACGCCATGGCCCTGCACGGCACGGACCTGGGTGTGGGTTCCTGGGAAATGCTTGTCACGGCAGTGGAATGCGGCGACGGCCTGCTGATAAACAACGGCCTGTTCCCAGACAACGGGAACGACTGGACCATAACCATTACAGCTACTTACTATCTTCCCGAAGCACAGGAGATCGAATAAGGTGATCAAATGGATGACAAGAGTTTCTATCCGAAATGCGGCCTTTGCGAAAAGGGCACGCTTCTACCGGTGAACCTAGGCGCGGAAGGCGAAGGGCAGGTAAAATACCGCTGCACCAACCCGGAGTGCAGTGCAAGGTTCGACGAGCACGGCTACGAGACCTACGACCCCGAAGAAGAGGTGTGGATAAGGAAAGCGGGGAGCGGGTGACAGTTGCACGTCCTCCTCCTTGACCCCGTGGTATCCAAGGGAATAAAGAGAAGGGACATCAGCCTGGAGATAATGCAGAGCCGGAGGGGGATAAGGGGACCCATCCACTGTTATCACTGCCAGAAGGAGATAACGGGCAAGGTCCACTGGTTAAAATTAAAGCCTTTCTGCGGCTACTGCTACGGCTTTCGCTCCGTATTAAAGGCCGGGATGAAGGACGAGATGGAGGACAGGAAGAGGATACTTCTCAGGGAGAAGATAGCCGAGGACAGGGAAAAGCGGGACAAAGGTGGGCAACAATAGTTATATATGTCCATTCGAATAGTGAATACCATGGGTAAAGACAGATCAAAGGAACGATAACATGACAAAGACAGTCAGATGTCCGTTCTGCAAAGAGCGCATTGCCAGGGATGAGTTCCGGTACCATCTTGCCACCCATCACAAGATGGAGGTGAAGGAACGATACATCCCCTCCGAGCTAAAGAAGAGGCAGAGAAAGGAGCTGGAAGATTACTACGAAGACATGGACGCTGAAATGGCCAAGCACAGGGCCAGGTTCTACAAGGTGGTAGCCTCTGCTGTTCTCGTCCTCATCGTTGTTGTGGCGGCGGTGTACGGCTACCCTCTTTTGGCGGGAGAAGGTGACGGAGGAGAGAACGGGGATGATACGGATGGTGCGTCGGATGGAGGGGACGGTACGGATGGTACTGACGGGGGAGACGGGACAGGAGATGGAACGGACGGAACCGAAGACGGGGAGACCCTGTCCCAGATACACTGGTACAATGATTACGAAGCAGGGATATCCCGGGCGGAGAGCGCGGAAAACCGGTTATGATCGATCTCTACACCGATTCATGCGGCTACTGCAAGTTAATGGACGAGGATACCTATTCCGACCAAAGGGTTATAGAGGAAGCCGATAGATTTATTTCAATCAAGGTGGACGGAAACCAGAGACAGGACCTGCTGTCAGAATACGAGATCACCGGATTCCCCACCGCAGTCTTTTTGAACAAGAACGGCGCCGAGGCGAACAGGGTGGTGGGCTACAAGGGGCCCGGCGAGTTCCTGGCTGAGATGAAGAATGTATAAATAACCGGCTTATCGGCTTGTGCCGAAATAAGAGGGCACGTACTCCAGCACCATCCCCTCCACTGTCATCGGCGGGTTGTTCCTTATCACCGCTACGGCGTTCTCCAACTTATCCTTGTGGTCCGCGTAGACTGTGAATATGGTCTCGTCCTTCATCACCTTGGTACCCCTCTTCTTTGACAGCACTATGCCCGCACCCTTGCAGTGAGGGGAACCGGCCGCCCTGGCGATCTCCGCTATCCTCTTGTTGTGTATGCTCGATATGTAGCCGTTGGAAGGGGCCTTGTACTCGTACTTGTGTTTACCTGGCTTTAGGTCCTTGGAGCTTATGTCCGGGTCCCCGCCTTGGGCTTTAATAATTTCCTTGAACTTCTTTAGAGCCTTGCCGGATTTCATCAGATCATGGGCCATGTCCTTGCCTGTGCCAGGGGTGGCTTCTCCTCCTATCTCCAGGATCTTTCCCGCTATGGCAGTGGCCTTGGAGATCAAGCTGGTGGGAACCTCCCTCCATTCCAGGGCTTCCAGGGCCTCCTTGGCCTCCAATTTGGGGCCTATGTTACGACCTATGGGCTGCCCGCCGTAAGTTATGGCACAGTCCACGTTTATGCCTATCCTCCGTCCGATCTCTATAAAGTCATTGGCATATTGCCTGGCCAAAGCCATGTCCTTAACCTTGGTCTCCTTGCCCTGCGGTATGTCCAATACAAGAAAATCGGCACCAACCCCCTTCTTCTTTGCCAACACAGATGCTATGACTTGAGAATATGGATCAAGTGACAGGGGATACTCCACCTTGATGATTATATCGTCAGCGGGGGCCATGTTGACCGCCCCGCCCCAGGCTATGGTCCCCCCTACGCTCTCACCAATATCTTTGATCTGATCCAGGGTTAGGCAAACGGGTGCTATGGTCTCGAATATATCCGCGGTCCCGCAGGCGCTGCTTATCGCCCTGGAGCAGGTCTTGGGGATGTGGAGGCCGGTCGCCGCCACGATGGGCACTATTAGCAGGGTGATCTTGTTCCCCGGCACCCCGCCAATGGAATGGAAATCGAACACCGGTTTGGTGTCCAGGTCAATGGTCTCCCCGGTCTCCACCATGGCCAGGGTCAGATGCTCCGTTTCCTCTATGTTAAGACCTCTGATGGCTATGGAGGTCATGTAGGCGGTGAGCTCCACGTCGCTCAGGTTCCGATCCACGGTGTCCCTTATGATCGCGAATATCTCGTCCTTGGTAAGGTCGTGACCGCTCATCTTCTTCTTGATGTAGTCAACGCTCTCAGGTTTGGAGGTGGTGTGGATGTGGGCCTTCCCCCCCTTCTTCATCTTCATCCTCTCGAAAACATTGGCAAAGACGCCGACTTTACCTTTCTTCACTATGGTATCCGTGGTGTTTACCAGGCAGACGGTGGTCTTCTTTTTGTAGACAAGTTTTACCCTGTCACCAACGTTAACTCCCGCCCTCATGGCATCCTCTTCGTGAAGGATTATCTCGTTCTTGTTGCTGTCCATGTTTACTGATTTTATCTCCAGTTCGAGCATCTAGGTCACCACGTCTATAAATATTCAACCCGTAATTAAAGATTTCCTTACCAAATTCTTTATTTATTTCCTGAGCTTACCTCCGATACGGTGGTATGATATGGTTCACGTATTCGAAGAATGGAACGAGCATCTGGATACCGAATTGAAGAAGGCGGCGAAGGTGGCCGTGGAGGATGTCCTCAAATTAAAGGAAGGGGAGAGAGTTCTGATAGTCACCAACCCCCACCCGGACGGGCAGTACATATCCCAGGCCCTGTACGACGCGGTGGAGGTGGTTGGCGGCCAAGGTATTCTCCTTACCCAGGAAACCAAGTCCCAGCTGGATTTCGCGGACCAGGCGGTGATCCAGGCCCTTCACAGCGAGCCGGACGTAACCCTTTCCATCTCCAAGGAAAAGCTGGGCAAGGACCGCAAGGCCATAAAGGAGGGGATAAAGGCCAGGGAAAGGAAGTACGATCACGTGTTCAACTACCTGCTCGGCGAGAACAAGATGAGGTCCTTCTGGTCCCCGTCGGTCACCCTGGACATGTTCAAGAGGACCGTTCCTGTGGACTATGAAGAGATGGGTGCCAAGGCCGCCCGGCTCAAGGAGATACTGGACGAGGCGGAGAAGGTGCGGGTGGTCACGGACAACGGGTGCGACATCGACGTGCATATACACGGGAGGAAGGCAAAGAAGGACGACGGGAACTTCTCCGAGCCGGGAAGCGGCGGGAACCTGCCCGCCGGGGAAACCTTCATATCGCCCACCATAGCAAAGAGCAAGGGCGTCATAGTGTTCGACGGGTGCATATCGGTGGCAGAGGGCGTGGTAATAATCGACGAGCCCATAACCTGCGAGGTCAGGGACGGTTTCGTCCGCGAGATCAAGGGCGGGGAGGAGGCGGATAAATTGAGGGAAACCGTGGAAAAATCAGTTACCCTGGCCGATGACATGCAACGAAAGGGGGAGCTGCAGCTGGAAACGGCGGAAGAATACAAAAGGAACGCCTATCACCTGGGCGAGCTGGGCATAGGCCTCAACCCCAACGCGAACATAGTGGGTAACATGCTGGAGGACGAAAAAGTGATGGGCACCTGCCACATCGCCATAGGCTCGAACTACGACGAGGACGCAAAGGCCCTTATCCACCTGGACGGGCTGATAAACTCACCGGACATGACGGCCATTATGCCGGACGGGGAGCAAAGGGAGATAATGAAGAAAGGGAGATTCAGCGGTTAGATCCCCCCTTTTTTCTATCTTTTTACCTTACGATCCCTCATTGTATAGGGTTACAAAGGACTATCCTCCGGACATCAGCAGGGACCTTCCGATTCGCCAGAAGCGGTGAAATCCTTATCAGGGGGTTTCCAACCTATCTTCCGACGGTAGTTCGGCTGTTTCATCCTTCGTTTCTTCTCCTTCGACCTCTTTTTCCGGTGGTTCTGGCTCCTCTGACACCTCGCCGTCCGAGGCATCTTCCTCCCCCTCTCCCAGCCCCTCTTCTCCGGCGGTTTCCCCCTCAGCCTCGGATTCCGTGAGGTCATCGGTTTCTTAGGGAGTCCCGCCGTCCTTCTCCACTGGTTCCAGCTCCTCTGCTTCGTCTTCCACCGGGTTCGGTTCTTCGCTCTCATCTTCCATAGGTTCCGGCTCCTTAGGCTCATCTTCCACTGGTTTAAACTCGCTAAGCTCCTCCTCTTTCTCCTTCTTTCTTGTCAGAAGTAGGGCCAGGATCACGATTATCACCAGCATGATGGCCAACAGCAGCCACATGGCATTGGTCTCCGCCTCTTGAGTCTCCTTTCCTTCTCCACCTTCCCCTCCGTCCTCGCCGTCTCCACCGTCTCCGTCTTCGGAGGGGACCGTAAGCGGCTCAGAGGGGGCAAAAGGATCGGCATCGAACTCGCCGTCCGAGGCAAGGAATGAATACGGATGATCACCGGGTTCCAGATCGACCACGGCATAGTATTCCTTACCGTCCGTGGTATCCGTGTCGCTGGTATTCACCTCGGTCATCACGTAGGTCGCGTTCCCAACCACCAGGGTGACGCCGTCGTCCGGCATATCCCCGTCAGGGTCACTGAATATGACTGTGAAGTTGTACTGGCCGGAGGGCGTTTCCTCAACTGCTCCGTCCGCCAAGGTGGGCGGGCTTCCCGCCACTTCGAGTTCCAGCTCGTTCTTGTTATCATCAAAGCCGGAGACCGCGGTGGCAAGGGTCCCGTCCTTTACCATGAAGTAGAGATCGTAGGCCCCCGGCTCAGTGCCGGCAGGCGGGTCCCAGACATAGGTTGCCGTATAGGCCGTACCGGAACTGGTGACCGTCAGATTCCCTCCGTATTCGCCTGCCTCGCCGTTGCGGCTGTCATTCACCAAAACCGTGCCCTTTGGAGACCGTGCCTTCATTGTAGCCGTGAAATTGTCAACCGGCGGGTGGTCATCGTCCGTGAACTCGCCGTAAACCTGGGTGGTGCCGGTTCCGCCTATGACAACTGATGCGGGTATGGCCCCCACTTTCTGGATCTCGGGCGGGTTGGCGGAGGTCACGATCTCCAGCTCTTCCTTGTTCTCGTCGAAGGGATCAACGGCGTTGAGGGCATGCTCGTCCCTGACCTCGGTGTAGAGGTCGTAGTGGCCGGTCTCGATATCCGAGGGAGGATCCCAGAAGTAGCTTGCTATGTAGATGGTACCCGAGTAGGATATGACCAGCGCACCTCCGTATTCGCCGCTCTCTCCGTTGTGACTGTTGTTCACAAGCACGAACTCCTCGCCACTTGGACTTCTTACCTTGAAGGTCACGGTGAAGTTGTCCACACCGGCGGTATCGGTATCGGTGAACTCGCAGAACATCTGGGTCTTTCCTTCTCCTATCTTGTTCACCGAGGAAGGTATGCAGGTGGTATCGCCAAGTTCTATCTCGGGAGGCTCGGCCGAAGAAATTATCTCCAGCTCATCATTGTTCGCCTCGAAACCGTGCACCACAAAATTTCCTACATTGTCCGTTACCACGGCATACAGATCGTACTTTCCCGTCTCAACTGTATCGGCGGGATCCCAGTTGTAGCTGGCCGTGTATTTGGTTCCGGAATAATCGATATTGAGCTCGCCCCCGAACTCGCCGATGCCGCCGTCATCCACCAGGGTTATTACCTCGTCGCTCGGACTCCTTATCTTAAAGGTTACGTTGAAAGCATCTGTCGAGCCGTTGGGGGTGTCCGAATCCGAGAACTCGGCAAATATGGTGGTGGGGTTCTCCCCGATCTTGTCAATTGACGAGGGTAGACACTTGACATCACTGATCTCCGGGGGATCGTTCGAGCTCGTGATAGTGAGCTCGTCTTGGTTCTGCCCGTAATCGTGCTCGGCCTCCTGGCCCGTGGGGTCCTCGACCTTGAAAAGAATATCGTAGGTTCCTGTGGGGACGCTTGCATCTGGGTCGAACACATAGCTAGCTATGTATTGGCTGCCGGATATCTCCACGATCAACGTTTCGCCGAACTCCCCGGGCTCCCCGTTCTTCTTGGCGTCCACGACGGTGATCTGGTCTCCGTCCTTGTGTCTTATTCTTAATGTAATCACGAAGTCATCAACGGTATGATTGTCTATATCCCTGAACTCGCCGTATATGGTGGTGTAATTATCCCCTACACGGTCCACGGACGAAGGCAGCACGGTGGTTTCAATGGTCTCCGGAGGATTGCGCCAGTCCCTGACCTCAAGCTCGTTCTTGTTATCGTCAAAATGATCCTCAACAACCCGGCCAGTGTCGTCGTGGGTCTCGAAGTACAGGTCGTATTTGCCTTCTGTCCACGCATCGGGTATTGTAAACGTATAATACGCCACGTACTGCATGGGGGAGGTCTTTTCAACCACCAGCGTACCGCTAAGCTCGCCCAATCCGCCGTTGACCTTGGCATCGACTATTATTATCTCGTCATTATTCGGCGCCCTTAACGAAAAGGTCACCGTAAACGCCGAAACATCGTGGTCGTCGAGGTCGGAGAACTCGGCATTTATCGTGGTCTGGTTTCCCAGGGTAACAGTGGAGGGGTCGCAGTATGTGGCGCCGGGGGTCATGGTGGGGTCGTTGTTGGGATTCCTGATTATTAACTCGTCGGGATTGTTCTCAAAGCCTTCCTTGGCCCATCCCCCGTCATCGCCGCTTACGCTGAAATAAAGGTCATACACACCAAGGTCCCAAGTTAAGAGCGGTGAAAAGGTGTAGTTCGCCTGGTAGGTCGATCCCGCGGTCTTGGTGATGACAACGGTGGCCCCCAGCTCACCCACCCCCCCGTCCCCCTTGGA
>CAZUZU010000101.1:0-11103 GCA_964624865.1 uncultured archaeon | reverse complement strand
GCTGTCGTAATTGCCGATTGTAACCGCTATCTTTCTACCCTTGACATCGATTCCCCTTTCTTTTGCGAATCTTTTGAAGGAGCCCAGCAAGGTTTTAAACTCCTGATATTTTTCCATGGCAAGGGCCCGCAGGGGCACGGAATAGATACATCTCTTTCCCTCCAGGACAGCTTCGAGCATGGCGATATATGCTATAAGGCTCTTACCGGATGCTGTGGGTGCGGCAACAATCAAGTTCTTCTCATCGAAAAGATAAGGCCATGCCTCTTCCTGGGGAGGATAAAGTTCCGAATACCCCATAGATTTCAAGAATTGCCTGATGACATCTTCCCTTTCTTCCGAGCCTCTCCGGGTCATAGATACCAAAGGGTAGGGCCACCCTCAATAAATATTTGTTTATGTGTTATTAGGTAACTAAGATATTCCAACGTATTTATTCATGGGCGGTTAACTGAACTCTCATCAAATCCTAACTTCAATAGGAGCTTTAGTTCCTTGAACTTTTCCGGGTCCGGCCGTTCTATCTCATCACCCTCCGCCACCTTGACCAAATTGTCCAGTATTTCCTCGGCTTGAGCCTTGGCCTTTCTTCTGAAATCGTCGATGTTATTGTTTATCGCACTCACCGCCTCCGAAACCTCGTACAATGAATTGTTAACATCGTCGAAGTGCTTTTCCCAGTCCTCGCTGGTCATCTCCTCGCTGGGCTTGTTCGGCATCCATTTGGACATGGTCTCCTTGTTTACCAAGTTCGGTCACCTAACAATGATTATATTAATATCCATATTTAAGGTTTATCTTCAAATTACTTTTTTTGTGCTATCTGGCCTACATATTCCATTTATAGTAAAAAACCTTAAAAGATCTAGCTTATTTACAGGCGGTTTTTCACATATAGTGCGGAACCGTAATAGTATTATTTATTTGGTTCCCCACTATACTACCTTTTTTTACGTTTTTCTTTTCTTCTTTTCCTTTCCTTTCCATTTTCACTTTTCTGTTTCCGACCCATTACCTCCACGACCTCCACTGGTTTTTTCTGCATGATCTTATCGTATCTATTTACCAATGTCTTCTGGAAACTACGAACTTTGGACCGGCCAAGGTACCACTGCTTTTCGGTTTCCCTTGCCGGAGAAACAGACAAATGGAAATATATGTCCCAAAGGACCCTCTCGAACAGTATCTTTTTTGATAGTTTCATATCGATGGATTCCAAGCTCCCGCTCAATTCCGTGTACCTGGTGCCAAGATGTTCCGCAATATCGAGAATGTCCAGCTCGATTACATGTTCCAATTCCTCCTGGGGGTGTATCTTTTTGAACTTTATGTCATCAAATAGATTTTCAAATCTCTTCCAAACCTTTTTCTCGGACAATATCCTAAGAAATGTGTGGATGGAGGGAGGTAATTTATATAAATGGATCGACTCCTTTTTCAAGTCGGTAAATAGTAATAATCTCTTCATATCTTCCAGATCGGATTTTTTGCTGTATCCAAGCAAATACATAAGGGCAACTCCGAGGTCGCGGCAGATTATCTTTCTCATCTCAGGATAGAGCAACTTTGAGCGGGTCACATGGCTGCGTTGAGATATGAAGTCAAGCGCCTCTTTCTCGACCTTTGATATCTTGATCCCAAGGTGTTTTTGTTCCATAGCCCTTACATACTTTCTTGTTATATTAAACTTATGTTTAACGATTATAAAATAATAATTTTATTTATATCAAAATAATAAGGGGAAAAGTTTATATTCGGCAAGTAAAATGTCGAATTCAAATATAAATATGAAAAAGGTGAACAAAATGAGCAGGAATAGATTTATTGGAATGACAAGGACAATGTTCGTAGCCGCTTTATTTATAGTGAGCGCGTTCAGTGCTATGCTTTTAATGGCACCGAGCGCAGTGGCCGATCTCCAACCGAGTGATATTAATATAACTGACCCAATGGAGATGACAGTAGAGCCCAGTGACTATGTCGACTTTAATATCACAGTAAGTAATACTAACGATGCCGGTGATGATGCCTATGTATGGATGAATATAACCAATCCCAGCGACCCGAGCACGGATGACTGGAATGCTACCTTCGGTGGCGTAGCCCTGAGTTCGGAATTCACAGTACCTGCCGGCACTTCCACTACCAAAAAGGTAGCAGTCCGGGCAAATGCCACCCCCATGAATTATCCAAATGACTATAAAAGAACGTATTACGTTAGGGTACGGGTATATAGCGATGCGGGGCACACAGACAAGCAGGTCGACGACAGCCTTTCCCTAAAGGCAGAGATAGAGCCGAATAAGGGGGTAAGTCTTTCACATGCGGTAGGTGAAAGCAGGAAGAAACTTGCAGCATCTGGCGGCTCGGTAAGCTTTGACATGGTGGTAACGAACAAGGGAGTGGTGGAGGATAAATTCAATCTAGCAATAGATTATTCCCCATCGGAATGGGGTGAGGATGTCAGCATAAGCGTATCTCCCACACAAACAAGTAATCTAATTCAGGATGCCACAGAAGACATTACCCTGAATGTAGATAACATACCCCTGGACGCGAAAAACAAGTCACATAAAATCACAGTTAAAGCGACTATGAACTCCGATTCCAGTATTTCCACTACCCTTGATGCTTTTATATGGGTCAGCGCTTCCTATGGATTCAGTCTTTCCACCGAGTCGGCATTTATAGATGGGACACCGGGAGAAAGCGTTTACATACCCGTTGAGGTAACAAACACCGGCAATACCCTAAATCAAAAAATTTACATGAACTTGAGCCAACCCGATGCCGGATCAGATTCATGGGATAACAGCACACCTACAACTACCATTCTAGAAGGGTGGGGCGGCTCTAAAATAGTAAATCTACAGGTAAAGATTCCGTTAGACGCCGAGGCCGAATCCAGAAGGTTCGTGATCAGTGCAGAACCGGAAGGCGGTGGATACTCCGCAGACACAACCATATATATAGAAGTTGGAACCTGCCATAAAGCTACTTTGAACATAAATGCCACGTCAACTGACCTTGTGAGAGTATCATTTAATGAGACGGCCGAGTTTGGATTCGAGCTTACAAACGACGGAAATACCGTGGACACCTTCATAATATCTGTTTCAAACCCTCCCCAGGGATGGGATAGATATGCAACACCTATTATTTCGGACCTGGATCATATCGAGGGGAGTAACGTAGAGAATTTCACGCTCCAGGTAACCACCCCCGACCCCAGCCAAAACGAAAAGAAAGACCCTGCGGGGGACTATTCATTCACTGTCAACGCATATCCGCAGGGTTATCCTGACAATGGTACGTCCATAACAGTTACAGTCCGTCTAGCCCAGGTACACGACACAAAACTGCGGGCTCCGGAAGGTAACGTAACGCATGTTGACCCCGGAGAAATAGGGAGTATTAAGTGTAAGCTAAACAATTACGGGAACGTGAACGATACCTTCGATATCGATGTGACTATGGAGTCATCTCCAGAGAACTTCACCGACACATATACGAACACATTCGTCAAGGAAAGCGCCGCTCCACCCACTGTGCTGGACGTCGAGTTCAACGAGTTCGAAGAGTTCTACGTGAACCTTACAAATAACAGGGAAAAGATAGTTCCCGGGCCGTATTCGTTCAAGGTAAAGGTGACCTCCAACGGAGACGCCGGGGTCACCAGCCAGATGTGGTTTGATTACGTGGTAACCGAGAAGTACGACGTCTCCCTATCCATCGTGGGAAGCGACACCAACACCACCAAGCCAACTGAACACGCCTGGTTCAAGCTCCAGGTGTCCAACATAGGTTCGGTTGCGGAAACCGTGCAGTTGAGCCCGAGCACATACGATGTCAGTATCTCTTCTGTCCAGATAAACGATACCGAAGTGGATATCAACATCGATTCCTACAAGTGGGTCTGGGTAAAGATCGCGCCCAAGGCAGGTGTCCCTGAGAACACACAGATAAATATAACCATAAATGCAAAGGTGGAGGAAGATGCCAAGGACATTACGTATGATTTCGCGGTCATGCACGTGGTGGTGGACCCGGGTTACGGCTCGAACCTCGCCATACCGCTGAAGGAGGCAACCACCAAGGCCGGAAGAACCGTCAACTTCACAACAATAACCCGAAACGACGGGAACCTTGCGGATCACTTCTATCTCACCCCGAATCCAGCCGACCTGCCCAACGATGACTGGCAGATCGTGTTCAACGTAACCGACCAGGACGGGAGCGTTCGTACGCCCACCCTTGAACCCAAGGCAAAATATTACGTCCAACTGGGGGTTGTCGTACCAATCAACGCACAGCCGAATACTGAGATATTCCTGAATATCACGGTGAGCCCGGAAAGCGACATCACGGAGACCGACGTCCAGGTTGTCCATATCGTGGTAACCGACACATATGCCGTGGACTTCAAACCCACTGATTCCCAGAACAGCGTGGACCCCGGATTCTGGACCAACTTTACCGTAAAGGTATGGAACAAGGGGACTTTGGAAGACACCTATACACTGGAGATCACCAGCAACATCCCGCAGTACATGGACCCCACCCCGGCGATCAAGGACGAGGTGATTACAATAGAAGCCGGTAAGACAGCAACCACCACCCTCACGGTGTGGATAAGCGACAGCGACGAGTATACCCTCGATCCCCAGACCAGCCTAACGGTCAAGGCCCTTTCGGAGAACAGGACCACGGTGTTCAAGGAAAAGACGTTCGATATAATCATCAACCCCAAGCAGAGCGTTGAGCTCAAGACCACTGACGACGACAAATCATCACAGCCGGACAGCACGGTCACCTACACCCTCTCAGTCAGGAACACGGGAGACGGGACAGAGAACTTCGAGGTCGAATACTCCACCCCCAACAAGTACAAGGGTTGGGTCGAGACCAGCACCTCCATAATATCTAACTTACCGGCAGGGGCGACATCGCAGTTATATATATACCTTACAATACCTGCGAAGGAGCTTCCCGACATATTCACAACCACCATAATCGTGTTCGTGGAGGGAAAAGGACACATCAACGACACACTGGTGCTCACCACCGAGATAGAGGCGATCTACGAATTCGATATGGATTCGGACCAGACGTCCCAAAAAACGGACGCCGGGGATTCGGTTGACTTCACCTTCTCCGTTGACAATACGGGAACCGGTTCCGACATCTACGACATTACCATAGAAACGGAGGCCTACGACGAGTGGTGTACGTTAAACAAATCAAGGACACAGAACGTGCCGGCTGACAACACATCCGATCCCATACTGCTTACCGTGGACGTCCCGAACGATCAGGAGGAAGGAAGCTACAAGATCACCTTGAGGGGAACGTCAAGGGAGAACACATCGATATACCAGGAAATAACATTCGAGGTGAAGGTGAACCAGGAATATCTCCTCTCCCTCTCGCCAATCGACAGCGAGACCCTGGAATTGAACCTCGGGGAAACGGATACGGTAAGATACAAGCTCAAGAATGAAGGGAACGGCGATGACACCATCTCATTGTCCGATTTCGGCTCATATGCTTCCTGGTCTTCGATCTCACCGGAGAGCATCACAATAGGGCCGGGCAATTACACCACGATCACAGTGACCGTAACAGTGCCAACGGATTCGTCATCGATCCCAGACGACAACACGGCCGACATTACCATAAGGGCGACCTCCGAGGACGACGAGCAGGAAATGGAGAGAATAATTACAGTAAACATCGAGCCCAAGCCGAACACCAAGCTTACCACCAACTACAACACAAAACAGGCGTATTCGGGCGAATACGCCAACTTCACCGTTACATTGAAGAACACCGGGACGGAGGCATCCATATATTGGCTGGAGCTCACAAGCTCTTATCAAGCATGGGCCGAGGAAGTAGATATCATCTACCAGACATCCTCGGGGACAAAGATACAGGTCCCGTCCATTGACCCCGCAAGCTCGATAGTCTTCACTGTCAGCGCGTTGATCCTGGAGGGCCAGCAGCAGGACAGTTACTCAATGACGGTAAGGGGTTACCCGACTGAATACGATTCCAGCACTTACGACGACACACTAGTTCTTACCGTAGACATCAGACAGACACACAAGGTTGACGTTTACACCACATCGGTCACCGATCAGAGCAAGACCACTGACCCAGGGCAAAAGGTTAGCTTCGAGTTCTTCCTGAAGAACCTGGGGAACGGCGACGACGACTTCATACTATCCTACACACCGGATTTCAAGTCCACGGACTGGACCTTCTCAGACTTCAAATCATCTGACGTGACCATATCCCAGTCCAAGGTCTCTGGTCTATCCTCAAGTGATATCGTAAAGATATCCATCGATGTGACCGCGCCGTCGGACACGGATACGGGAAGCTACACCTTCAGGGTTACGGCGAAGGCAGACATCACCAACCCACAGGAATCAAAGGGGGAGGTGGACAGCATCGACCTGACCGTGATCTTGAACCAGATATACAACGTTGACCTCTCGTTGAAGGATGGAAGCGATTCAGAAGAGATAAACCTAGCCAACACACTGACCGTTGAGAGAACATACATCATCAAGAACACGGGCAACGGAAACGACACCTTCGATCTTTCGGTTAAGAACGTGCCCCAGGGATGGACCGCAACACTGAACAAAGAGGAGGTAACCCTGGACGCCGGGAAGGACACAACCATTGAGCTTACCGTAACCCTTCCAGCGCTCGGCTCTACCGAGGCAGGCACCAACAACGGATACATCCTAGCCAATGCGGCAAAGACCCTCAAGCTGGAGGCAACCTCACAGAACTCCGCATCCGCCACAGACATGGAATCCCTGGAGGTCACCATAGACACCTACCATTCCCTCACTTTCGATACCGCGACAATATCCGGCCTGGAAGTGCAAAAGGACGGAACGGTCACTACCTCGGTCACAGTAACAAACAACGGGAACCTTGACGAGACCCTGACAATAACAACCACTCAACTCAATCCCGCTGATTCGATGGGTATCAAGTACAGTGCGGACGGAGGAAGCTCAATGAAGAGCCTGGCCCTCACCGTAAACAGGGGTATTGCAAAGACAGTGGAGATAACCATGGAACCCTCCTCCACTGCCGATACGGGCACCTTCAGCTTCAAGGTATCCACCAAGGCTGCGGACCTCTGGCAGGCGAACTACATTACCGTGGCAGGGACCATTGTCGAGCCCGAAATAAGCATAGGAACCCTGAAGATCTCCCCTGCCAATCCGATAGTGGGAGACAAGGTCGAGGCTTCGGTACAGGTGAGCAACGAGGGCACCGTGGACGCAAGCGACGTGACAGTCGAACTGTTGGTGGACGGGGAGCTGGAAGATACCGAGAAGATATCCCTTGCGGCGGGAGAGAGCAAAACGGTCACCCTCCGATCATCGGCTCTTGGCGTGGGTTCCCATGACATTGAGGTTAGGCTCAAGGACCACGATAAGAAAGAGGAGGGTTCCTTGGCTGTTGAGGAATCTAGCATCATCCCCGGCCTACCAGGCGGATGGATGGGGCTCATGATCCTGTTCGTCGGCGTGATCATCCTGATAGTCATAGTGATCGCCGCCGGTATTGCCATGTCCAGAGGTGGGGACGAGGAAGAAGAGCTGGAAAAAGAGCTCGAGGCCGCACAGAAAATGGCAAAAGAGGAGAAAAAACCGGAAAAGCCGGAGAAGAAAAAGGCTAAGAAGAAGCCTGAAGAAGAGGATGAAGTGGAACCCGTGCACATCCGGTGCCCCAAATGCAACACGATCCAGGAGATAACCACGGCCAAGAGGCCCGTGGAAGTGAAGTGCGAGAAATGCGGGTCCAAGCTTCTGATAAAGAAATAAGAAGGTTAGGGGCATAGATCCCCTAACAATTTTTTTTCTTTTTTTGTATTTAATTCATAATAACAAGGAGTGCAGTTCTCGTGTCATTCTTCAAACATGGGATTAGAGGCAATCTAACTGTTGAAAGGGCTCTTATCATGGAAGACAAGGTGATCATTGCCGACCTTCATATTGGTCTGGAGGCGGATGTGATCCGCAAGGGCGGGGCCGTTCCAAGGGTTCAAATAAAGGATATGATCGAAAGGACAAAAACGATCGGACAAAAATATGAAGCGGAAGAACTTGTAATTGCCGGGGATCTCAAGCACAACTTTGATCGGAACCTCTCATCGGAGTGGAAGGAAGTGGAGGAATTCCTTAAGATTTCAAGCGAGCTGTTCACCAAGGTCCATATTGTCAGGGGAAATCACGACAATTACCTGTTGACAATCATTAATAACGGAAATTATAACAACATAGAATGGCACGAGGAGGGATTTTGTTTCAAATCAGAGGAGGGCACCATACTCGTGGTCCACGGACATAAGGCCTTGGATTATCAAGAAGAGGGCCTACTTGTCATGGGCCACGAGCACCCTGCCTTTACCTACCGGGATAACCTAGGCACCAACCTGAACATACCTGTTTTTGCCTACATAAAAGGATATAACATACTGATACTGCCAACTTTCAGTCCGTTAATGGAGGGTACGGACATATTAAGCAATGATTTTCTATCGCCGATACTGAAGCCTTTGTCCCCCTTCTCAAAGCGTGACTTTGAACTTTATGCATTAAACGATAAGCTTACACCCGTCTTCTAAGATAACGAGCAATACCAAGTGAAATCAATAATGCAAATAGGATAGCGGGTATGTTCGGATAGGGTATGGCCCCGCCTTCTTTGGATGCTTTCACTTCGATAGTATAGGTCTTTGTTTCCACGGTGCCGGAGGGAATGTCCTCTCCCTCCACCCCTATTTTTACATAGTGCTCCCCCTTTCCCTTGGCATTCCATTTCAGCTCGGCCTGGACGGATTTATCCGGGTCCAGCCCCTCTATCTTGTAAGTATCAACAGGGGTTTGAAAATCATCCACGTATAGGTATACATATATATTCTCCGTGAAAACGGTATAATTATTTTGTATCGTTGCCTTCATCTGGAAGGTATCACCCTCATTGAGCTCTTCCGAAGAGACCAGGACCTTTCCCACTATGCGGATGTTGGATTTTCGATACATGAAGTAAACGACCTTTGAATCAGATATCTTTTCCCCTCCCTCCTTTACCGATTTGGCATAGGCTGTAATATTGTAGGAACCGGCATCCGTATCCAGCGATGCGGTTGCATTCACACCGATCACGTGAGCTCCCGGAGGAACGTTGGCGATCACGTAATTCTCACCGATCTCAACGTAGGTTACGTCCGGATCGTGTAATGTAACGCCCATATCAATACCGGAAGGGACCCGGTTAAGCTCCAAACGGATCCGGTCGATCCCGTTTCCCGTATTGCTGATAACTACGGGCAGAGTGGCATTCGATCCGGCATCTATTATGTAGTCGTCCTCCATCCCTGTGGTATTGACTGTAAAGTCGAATACCTGGGGAACCTTTGCTGTAAGGTTAATAGTCTTGTCCAGGCTATTACTATTTACTTTCACCGATATCTGATTCTCTCCGCCCATTGCATCCGGCGGCGCGATTGCCACCACCTGAAAGATCGTTGAGCCAGGACCTATGGTCACAAAACCTACTTTATCGGGGCCTTGATAGAAATTGACCTTCCAATCCCGGGGCATTGAGTTTACTATTAGCGTAGCGATTTCTGTCCCGCCTCCTTCATTCGCCACTGTAATAGTGAATGTAGCGGTGTTCTGATCATTAATATCCTTTGTATAGGAATCGACAGAGAAGGAGGCGTTAATATTGAACATTACTTCCGCTTTAACATTGATCACCTCCTTTATATCCTCATCGGATTTAAGTGATAAGATAAGATTAAAGACCGTGGTTTGATGTGATTCGGCGTAGTTTTCATCCTTGGGAGCAAATATGGATATTTCCATCACCTTCGTTGAATTCGCTCCGATGGCCACCGGAAAATCCTGCATGTCGATGGCCCAAGATTCGGCCATGGACGCTCCGCCTATCGAAATATCGCCCTCTATATCATAATTGATGTTGTCACTGGTTTCCCCCAGGTTGGATACCGATAGGTTTAGTTGGCCCTTTGATCCAACAGATAATTTTGTCTCAATAGAATTGGGGGTTGCAACCAAGGTTTTAGGTTTATAGGTAATCTCTACTACCTTTTGAACATTATCCGATATGGTATGCGAGTGCACATTGATAGTAAGATCGAAGTAGTAACCGCTCATGTCGTCGTCAGGCGCGATTATGTTCAGATAGCTGGTCTTGGATTCCCGGGCCTGGAGGCTCTTGTTCAAAGATATAGAATCGTTTCGCTCCATCTTGTGGGAGTCCAATTCAAAACTCCAATCCGAATTGACAGGGTCGGGGATCGTGACGGTTACATTGTTCCTTTCGTCAAGAAGGTTTTCCACCACTAATTGATATACCTTCTTTTCACCGCTTAGGAAAGTGTCCGTCAAATCGCCGGTATAATAGTTCTCTTCCGGACCAATGACGGTTACATCCACGCTTTTTTCCCTGCTCCCATTGCTATAAATCGGACAGGATACAAGCAATGAAATAAAAACTGCCCAAAGAATAACCAATCCTCTTGAACGCATGATCAACACCTTTACTTTACATATTTTACTTACTAATTAATCTTTTTCCTTGGTCTTCAATGAGTCGTCCCATATCTCCTCGTGTATCTCTTCCGGTATCTCTAACGAATCCTTTAGTATTTCAAGCATCTTTCGCTCTTTCCGGGTAATATTGCCGTCTGCCCACGCCGCCTCCACCGCTGCACGATAAGCCTCGATACGCATCTTAGTCTCGTCGTCCATGAGCACCTTGGGGAATATTCGGTTGGCCATCTTTTTCGAGAATCTTTCCACCGGAGAGAACAATGTTACCGCACCAAGGGCGGCGATTATACCTGCCAGGGGAATATCTCCCAGCAGGGTGGCTTCTATGATATCCTCCAGTCCTTCCTGTAATATCACGAATATCGCTATGGTTATCACGGAGGCAAACGTGTATGCCACGCTCTTTTTCAGAATGATCTGGGTACCGAGAAGGTCCATCTTCAAGACCGCATAAGCAAAGATTATCGAGCTCAGAGGTACCAATATC
>CAZUZU010000100.1:0-11112 GCA_964624865.1 uncultured archaeon | reverse complement strand
TAGAGTTCGGGGGAAACCGCCAGCCCGCCGTAATCCTCCCCGTCGTATGGTGTTATGGTGAAGTGCCAGGAATCCCCCTTCTTGGTGATACCGGCCGGAATCGTGGTAAGATTGTCGTAATCTTCCGGCCGCACCTCGTTCCGGTACCACTTGATAAGAGTGCCGTTCTCCTGGTCCCCGTCGATATCGTAGTATGTGTAGTTGGCCTCGAGGGACATGCCCTTTCTCGGGTCAGAGGGTGTTATGCTGAGATCGGACACAATGGGCGGCGTGTTCTTCACCACCACGAAGCCCGATGAAACCACGGGCTGTCCGAAATTCTCCCCGTCGTAGGGCGTGACCTCGCATCTCCACCCCTCCCCCTTGACTAGATAAGCGCTGAGCACGGTGTCGTCTGTAACGCCGCCAAAGACGAAACCGGCCCCGTCGTTCCTGTCAACGTACCACCTGTATCTGGTGCCGTTCTCCTGATCCCCGTCGCCGTCGTAATATTGATAGGTCACGGTAAGATTGTCGTGCCGCGTCGGGTTCTGCGGTGAGATAAATATGTCCCCGTCTATCCCCGGCGGAGAATTACCGATGGTTATATTTGGCGAGGTCGAAAGTTCGCCCGCATCCTCCCCGTCGTATGGCCGCAGCGTAAAGTACCATACATCGCCTTTTTGGGTAACATTCGGGGGAATGGTCAAGGACTCGTTGTATTCGCCCTGTAATTCCTCGTTTCGGTACCATCTGACCTGGGACACGGTTTCCGCGTCCCCGTCAATGTCGTGGTAGTCGTAGGATGCTGTTATGGGTTGGCGGCTAAAGGCATTGCCGGGGCTAATAAAGAGATTATCTGCGCTGGGCGGCGAGTTGCCCACCGTCAAAACGTTGGCGGACATCCTCGGGTTGCCGAAATTCTCCCCGTCGTTGGGCGTCACCTCGCATCTCCACCGGTCCCCCTTGTTGAGGTGAGCGCTTATAACCGTGCCGTCCGTGATACCCGAGTAAACAAATGCTTGGCCGTCGCCCCGGTCCACATACCATCTGAAGCGGGTGCCGTCCTCCCCGTCCCCGTCCACGTCATGATATGTGTAGCTCACGGACAGGGTGCTGAAGTGGTTTGGTTCTTGAGGGCCCACGGTTACTGAACCAATTACGCACGGCGGCGAGTTACCTATCATCACCTGCCCGGACACATAGGTGCCGGAGTGATCCGAACCATCGTATACAGTGAACTCGCAGAACCACGTCTCGTCCTTGGCCGTCTCGGAATAGTTCAGGGTGGCGTTGGTCAGGCCCGAGCTCACGAAGCCCGTTCCGTCGTTTCTGTCCACATACCAGGTGTATGATCCCTGTACCTCCGAATCCCCGTCAATATCTTCGTAGTCGTAGGATATCGAGATGGTGTCGCTGCTCGTTGGATAGGGTGGCAAGGTCATTATGGTTCCTTCCGCTATGGCGGGAGGCGTGTTCCCGATGGTAACGATGGTGCCCGATTCCACCGGGGCACCGTAGTCATCACCGTCCCCAGGTGTCACCACGCACTTCCAATGTTCTCCTTTCTTGGTGTACTGCGCGGAAAGCACCGGGTTGTCCACACCTGAGTAGGTCCACCCGGCCCCACCGTCATACCACCACCTGCACAATGATCTCGTGTCAAGGTCTCCGTCGATATCGAAGAAGTCATAGCTAACGCTCAAGTCATCTGAGCTCGACGGGCCAGCCTGGTCTATGGCAACGTTCGTAACAATGGGGGCCGTGTTGAGGATGGTCACCGGGAGCGATTTTACCGGAGTGCCGTAATCCACTCCGTCGTGGGGGGTGACCTCGCATATCCAGGTCTGTCCCTTTTCCGTAGGGGTGGAGTTTATCTCGGTCTCATTGTCAAAGCTTGCGTTGTAAACGCTGTCCACGAACCACTTTATTAGCGTCCCTCCCTCCCCGTCCGAGTCCCCGTCCGTGTAGTTGTAGGTCATGGTGAGGTCGTCCGGGGTCCTTGGGTCCGGGGGAGTGATCATTACATTAGATACCACTGGCTCCTCGTTCTCCATATAGACCGTAACGGCCATGGACCGGTTCACGGCCGTCTGCACCAGCCCGGTATGGGTGCCGTTCACGGCAATGAAGGAGTGGGGCGTGGATGATATGTTGTACGTTGGGAATTGTATCCTTTCCTGCAGCCAAACATTGTTAACCTCGCCGTTCTGATCCGTGAAGCCGTTGAAGAGGATGGTTCCGAACACCTCCCTGATCTGAAGCGATGTGTTCGCCGCGGGGGCCCCTGCCCAGTTTATTACTTGCACATCGACAAGCCAAAATAGGGAGAGTGTAGCATCGGAAGTTAGGATAATTTTGCCCTTGTCAAAGGTGTTGTTGTAGAAATATGCAACGGAATTTGTGCCGGAATAAACGGTAGTGTTTGCATTGAAAGTAGAATTTACAGCCTTGAGGCCAAGGCATTTAGTTGCCTCGATTGCATTTTCAGTGTTGTTGTCGAAATGGGAATCGTATATGTTTAGTTTGTGTTTTGGGCTTGTGCCAGGATATTGGAAACGTATTCCGGTTGTACAGTTTTCGATGTTAATTTTTCTCAATAGGACTGTGCTCGAGAAGATGTCTATCCCGTAATCAGCTGAAGTTGCCGTGGTATTGTAGACTTCATTGCCTGACCCTCCGTCAATGGCTACGCCTTTCCAAGAGTTGTTCAGGACCAGGTTCTCTACTCCCGTGTTGATACAACTTTTCAAACAGACACAGGTGCCCGCCTCTACCCGTCCGCCGGTGATGTTGCTGCCGGAGCTATCTTCCAAATGGTATCCATAAGTGATCACGTCCATCGTGTTATTGGACATGACGTTGTTCGAGGACATATCTGTGTATATGCCCGTGTCTCCGCCAATGAAATCGTTATCGGATACGATAATGTTGTCGACGGAGGAAAGTATTACGCCTTGATCGGTATTGCGGAAGGTGTTGGAGATTATCTTATTATTTTTGGGGTCGCCTTTGCTTATGGATATGCCTCTCAAAGATCCGCCTTGCTGGCCCGTGATATTGTTGCTCTTGATCGTGTTGTTTTGTGAGTAGGCGATACCGATGGCGTAAATGTCCATGTTCAACATCGTGTTGTTGTATATGGTATTGTTATCGCCTTCCTCTAAAAAAATCCCGTACCACCCGTTGTAAAACTCACAGTCTTCCACTCTGGCATGTGATATGTCTTGAAGGTATAGATGGTGGTAGTTGTCCCGGAACACCGTGCCTTCGAAGGTAACGTTTCCCGAAGATACGCAGGGTCCTTTGAACCAGTTCACCGCAGTTGGGAATCCGCATCCCCTGATGATCGAGTTTTTCACAGCGATATCGGTGCCGTTGAATATGAAATAGTAGGCACTGGCCACGGTGGAGATATTGGACGCGTCGCCTCCGGTCTGCGGGTCGTTGTCCCCGTCAAGGATATATAATTTCGCACCCGTTTCCGCCACTATTCCGTACTGCCCGTCGAAGCTGCAGTTGAATCTCAACCTGGCGTTTTTTAAGGTAAGGTTCCCCGTTGATAGGATTCTCAGTGATCCGTTGATTGTGTATGAAAAATCTTCTATCAGTGTTTCACCTGTGACGACCCAGTCCCCGTTCCGCACTACGTTTGTGAAACCGGTATGCACACCATTGTCCGCTACAGCCGACACCTTGTACGAATACGTGGACCAGTTGCCCGCCCCGTTCACATCCACAAAGTCGGTGCGGGTCTGTGTGTGCGGGTCGGCGGTAGAGTTGTAATAGAGTTCCCATCCTCCACCCGATTTGTTCCTGTATACCAGATAGTGATCTATGTCCGGTGACGGCGATCCCGTCCAGTTGAGGTGGATGTCGGGTCCCACCCGCGTCAATATCAGATCGCTGGGCGGTTGCGGTGGCAGGTCGTCGTCGAAATGGACGGTTATCCAACGGGTTCTGTTTACCGTGTAATTGGTATCGCCGTCAGTTGTCCTGCCCGACGCCTCCGCGGTGACATTTATCGGGTCATAATGGGTTAAAACCTTATCATTGCTGCTGTCGGCAGTGTATAGTGTCAGATTTCTAACGCGGACCCATCTGGCCTGGCCGTTCTCGTCCGTTCTACCTTCATAGATGATATCCTCGGTTACGTTCCTTAAGGTGAAATTCACAAACGGAGCGGGACCGTTGATGTCCGTTGAGTTGACGTTCACGTAGTTTTCCAGGTGCATGCGATTTTCATTGTTCCAGCTCATGAAGATATTCGTATCGTCGAAAGTACAGTTGGTAACATTGAAGTGCATCCCCCCCAAGTAATTGATATGGCAGCTTGACTGTCCCTCGATGGTGTTGTTGGCAAAAAGGCCCCCCTCGGTGCGATATATGTAGGCCCCTCTTGTTAGAGATTTCGATGTAGAAAACAGATTTCCAGAAACATCATATTTTTTTACGGTCTCCATCCGAATTCCATATGTCCAGGTGGCCCCGTCCCCATAATTTAGTATTTCATTATCGCGGATATCGAAGAAGGGAGCGGCGTCTGTATCACCTTTGAGATATATGCAGTAATTGGTGGAGACGGCAGCCGCAATTTCCGATATTGTGTTGCCAATTATTCTGTTGTCGGTCTCATCTTCAAACCTTTGATATACATAAACCCCGGTAATGGTGTTTCCAATCACTGTATTATTTTGAAAGAGTAAATTCCTGTCCCTGTCGAGATTTACTGCATAGGAGCTTGAACCGCCCGAGCAGTTCTTTATGGTGTTGTTGAAAAATTCCATGTCATAACACTGATAGAGCTGTACGGCATAAAAATTATTGACCCCCGTAAGGTTTTCAAAGGTGTTGTTGAACATTGCAGAGTCGTGTACATAATTAAAGACCACGGCTGTGTCATATTGTGATGTTTGGGTTACGTTGTGTATGTAATTGTTGTAAAAGGTGTGTCCACCGCCGCCCATGGACAATCCTCTCTTGGCATTTGAGATAGTATTGTTATAGTACTCGTTCCCGTTGCCGTTTGTGACCATCCCGTATGTGCAGTTGCTTATGTAATTGTTGAAGAATCCTCCCTGGTAGGGCCCTGCATTAATTCCAAAGGTGCAGTTGTTGATGATGTTGTCATCTATATCCCCGTAGTTGGTGGAGCTCCCGAGATAAATCCCGGTCCCGGAGCAGTTCCTCACGGTGTTGTGGCTTATGGAATAATCGTTGGCATAGTATGGATAAATGCCATTGTGCATGTTCTCAAAAGTGCTGTTTTCAACGATGAGATTGTCTATGCCTCGTAAGAAAACACCAGATGTTTCTTTCGAACTGTCCCATCCGCACTCTCTCATAATGGAATTGTTTATGAACACATGCGGTTTCTGGGCCATGTTGGTAGAGCCCGCCCAGAACTTGTATCTGAAATCGTTAACGCCGTCGGCGGTGCCGTTGTCGATATCGTTCGGGGAGTCCGTAATGTTCGATCGGTCGTATTTTGTGGACGGGTCGTAGTCCCAGTCGGAGACCGTGAGCGTTGCGCGGTCCTGGATGTACATCCAGTATTGTCCGTTGGATTCCGTGCAGTTCATCATTATGGTGGTGTTGCGCAGCTCCAACGTAGCGTCATAGTCCACCGTGATATTGCCGTTCATTACAAAGGTGCAGTTGTACAGTCTTAGGGTTGCTTGATTGGCTACCAATATGCTTCCGTTCATTATTACGGTCTCGTTGGACAGGGTTACATCCTCTTGAAAGTCCATGATCCAATCCCCGTCGTAATATTGTGTTCCGTTTATATCGTCGTCCGGCCCCTCCGACGCCTCCACCTCTACCGGCACGGAGGACACCGTAATGAAAATGCCGCTTATGACCAGGGCCGCCGCTATTAAAATCACTCTTGAGTATTCGTATCTAAATGTCATTTGACACACCCTTATGTTCGAGTATTATGTTTGAATAGGTTACTAGATATAATAATTTTTGCCAATACGTCGTTCTTTTACTGACACATTATCAATACACGTCGTTTCATTATGTGCAAAACGCATATATATCCTTTGGCCTATGCTCTCCATTCATGATCTCGATAGACCCGGAGGTCAAGGGGACAAGGCCGGACATCTCCGTTGCCCACATGACATTCGAGAAAGTGGAAGTGTCCAGGCACCGCGGCCCCCTGGAGGACAGGATCCGGGCCCTTGTTTCGGGCCTGGAGAGGGAGGACGATATCGTCTCTTCCTACCGCACCCTCTATTGGAGGTTTAATATCGATCCCACAAAGAGGAGGGTTTGCACCGAATCCCTGGTGAGAATGGTTGAAAAAAGGGGTAAAATACCAAACGTGAACAGCGCCGTGGACGCGGTGAATTACCTGTGTTTGAAGTATATGATACCCATGAGCATCTTTGATTTTGACAAGGTGAAACCTCCAATAATCCTCCGGCTTGCAGGGCAGGATGAGAACTACCAGCCCATCGGCTCCAAGATCCAGAAGATAGTGCCCGGGACGCTGGTTCTTGCCGACGCCGAGAAGGTGTTGATGGCGGGCTACGCCTCCAGCGACTGCGATTTTACAAAGGTGACGTTGGAAACAGAGAACATCATGGTGGCGATGTACCTCAACGAATCTACCCGGGCCAGGGCGGAGAAGGCAATGAAAGAGTGCGAGGAGCTTTACACTACTTTATTGACCGGTAAGACCGTAGACAAGGGCAGGGTGGATTAGTTCCATGAAAGACGGTGAGGCCTTAATAAAGGAGATCGAGGCCATAGATTTCTACGGCCTTTGCTACCAGGCCTTGATGCAGATCCCCGATGGTAAGGTCACCACCTACGGCGACATCGCCCGGGCGCTGGGCGATGTAAAAGCGGCAAGGGCCGTAGGCAGGGCCATGGCCCTGAACCCAAGACCCGTGGTCGTTCCGTGTCACAGGGTGGTGGGCCACGACGGCGACCTGGTGGGCTTCGGCCTTGGCCTTGACCGAAAGAGGGAGCTGCTGGAGAAGGAGGGGCTTAGGATCAAGGGCGGAAAGGTGCAGGACTTTAAAGACAGGAGGTGGAGCGATTTCCGGATTGAACCCGTCCTTCTCAGATTGAGGGAGATGCAGTCGAAGATATCTTCCAAAGTGGTCCTCGGATCAATGGATGGAAGGCCTGGCTATTTACTGGCCGCGGACGTTCATTATCAAAGAGACAAGATCATAGAGAACAGGGAAACCGGGGAGGTCACGGAGACTGCAACATCTTCCGGCGTTCTGGTAGATGCCCAAACCGGCGATATTATGGACACCAAGCTTCTCCGCAAGGAGATACGCATGCCCTATATTCCGACTTACCTTTCCTTTAGGGAGATGGCGCCTCTATACTATTTGATGAAGGAAATGGGCCTTCCTCAAGATGTCGGCCTTTTATTGGACGGTAACGGGATCCTCCACCCCCTAAGAGCGGGTATCGCCTCACATATGGGGGCGCTTATGGCGCTTCCCTCCATTGGAGTGGCCAAATCCCAGCTCTGCGGGGAATACAATGAACAAGAACTGAGAGAAAAAAGGGTCGCGCCTGTGGAATATGACGGTGAAGTAAGGGCTTACGCCTTTCTCGCTCATGGCAAATTGAAAAAACCGGTGTTCATTTCCCCTGGTCACAAGATGGATCTTGAGGCAGCTCTGGATATCCTCAGCCCTCTTTTCAAGCATCGGGTCCCCGAACCCCTTAGATACGCCCATATTCTGGCTAAAACAGGACAATTATAAATACATCTACCCAATATGCCTTATACATGGCAGTAAGGGATTGGCTGCAGCTTTTCCGCTCCCACACCAGCCCCCTTGAGATCACAATATGTGTTCTTGGCGCGGCCCTTGCCCACGGCACCGTATTTCATATCGACGTGCTGCTGCTCGGACTGTTCGGCTGGCTCTACCATAATATAGGCTACGGCCAGAACAGCGTGGAGGACTATGCCCGCGGTTTTGACAGGAAAGATCCTCATAAGGCCCATCATCCCTTGCAAAGGGGGCTGATCGATGTAAATGGTGCGAGGAAAGCCGTATCCGTTCTCATGGCGGCAACATTCGGCTACGCCCTATACCTTGCCTATCCTTCCGCCCTAGCCATAACCGTGCTCGTTTTCGCAGTCCTGATGGGGCTGGTATACAATTTCTGGGGAAAGAGGATGAAAGGCAAGTTCCTGCCCATTGCCCTGGCCCATTCCATGCTCTTCCCCTTCTCCTACCTTGCGGCAGGAGGCCATTTCTCATACCGTTCGCTTGGCCTTTTCAACCCTGACCAGGGCTCAGTAATGGTCCTTTTCTTTGTGTTCTTTTTGATACAGATAGTATACCAAATACTCATCGAAGGGGACCTAAAAGATATGGATATGATAAAAGAAGGCGAGGCATCCCTGCTTGATGTACTTGGGGTGAAATTGGAAGGTGGTAGGTTTACCTCCCCCTTTAGAGCCCGCTTTTTTTCAGGCTTATTAAAGATAATCAATTGCACCGTGGCAATCCTCATCATATTATCTTTTTACGAGACACACAATCCACCGCTTGTGCCCACCATTGCCCTTATATTGTTCTCGATAATGGTGATAACACTGGACGGCAGATTGATGGCCGCCCGTGAGTTCGATCATTCCGAAACACTCAAGGACATGGCCCTCATGGAGATTGCTACCGTTTTCATGGCCGTTGCTGCGATAATGCCAATGATCGGGGGCCTTGGTGCGGCATTGATAATACTCTTCGACATCGTATATTTTGCCTTGATGAACCGATACCTGTGGGGTACCACGATAAAACCAAAGGTCTAGCTATAGTACCACCTTGACCCTTTCTCCATCCTCTATCTCATAGCTTGTCCTTATGCAGAAGGGTGCGATGACCTCTATGATCTCCCTGTGCTTGTCGATCTCCGGAATAATTACGTATGAATCTATGGTTTCGTTGTTGATAATCAATTGGCAGTGCCGGGCCCAGAGACCGCCGTACCTCCGCCCATCCCGCTCGAACTCGTCAGTGATCCTTCTTGCTTTTTCCATAATCTCCTCGTGAATGGTCTTGGGATTGGATTCGGGGAGAAGATTGAAGGTGCCCAGAAAGGGAGTGATTCCGAGTTTGTCGTGAATGGCCTTGTTGTATTGGGGCATGGCTAAGAACTTACCGCCCTCCCCTAGGCCGGAAGTAACTGTGCAGTAGGTCTCTATTGCCATGGGCAGTGGATAAGAACGCAGAATAATAAATGTTATTATAGAATAATATAAAAATAAAAATAAAAAAAAAGGAAATAAACCAGATTATTGGTTTACCCTTTTTTGGGTTTGCTACCACCCTCTTGTCACTGATCTACATCATCCCGGGTGGCATTCCGCCCATGCCTCCCATTCCCCCCATCCCGGGTGGCATTCCGCCTGCGCCGCCAGCTCCTGGCGGGGGTCCGGCGCTCTTCTTGGATGCGATCACGTCGTCGATGCGAAGTATCATCATGGCGGCATCGGTTGCGGAGGACACTGCCTGCTTGCCAACCCTGATGGGCTCGATCACGTTCTGTTTCAGCATGTTCTTGGGCTTTCCGGCCTTGGCGTCCAGGCCGATGTCTATCTTTCCCTCGGCATGCTGCTGTCTCAGCTTTATCAAAGCGTCTACAGGGTCGTGACCGGCGTTCTCGGCCAATGTCTTGGGAATGATCTCCAGGGCATCTGCAAAGGCTTGAACGGCCATCTGCTCTCTGCCGCTGACCTTGTTGGCGAAGTCCCTGAGCTTAATGGTTATCTCCATTGCCGTGGCTCCGCCCCCGGCAAGATACTTGCCGTCCTGTAAGGATACGGAGACCACGTGTAAGGCGTCGTTAAGGTTTCGCTCGATCTCGTCCACCACGTGCTCGGTTCCGCCGCGGATCAGGATGGTCACGGCCTTGGCGTTCTTGCAGCCGGTGACGAAGGTCATCCTGTCCTCGCCTATGCGCTTTTCCTCTACGGATTCGGCTTTGCCCAGATCGTTGACGGAGATTTCCTTGAGGTTGGTAACAACCTTTCCGCCGGTGGCTATGGCAAGCTTTTCCATGTCGCTCTTCTTTGCCCTTCTCACAGCAAAGATCCCTTCCTTTGCAAGGAAGTGCTGGGCCAGATCGTCGATCCCCTTCTGACAGAAGACCACATTGGCCCCGGTGCCCTTTATCTGGGCAACCATGTCCTTGAGCATGTTCTCTTCCTCGTCAAGGAACTTCTGCAGCTGTTCGGGATCGCTTATCCTGACCTGGGAATCCATCTCAGTCTTCTTGACCTCCAGGGGCGTGTTGATCAGGGCGATCTTTGCCTCACCAACGTCCAACGGCATTCGCTTGTGGACCCTTTCCTTGTCCATTACAATACCTTGGATAAGCTGGGTGTTCTCAACCGTTCCTCCCATCTTCTTCTCAACCTTCACGTTGTTCAGGTCGATCTTTACCTTTCCGGAGGAGGTGTCGCTTACTCCCTTAACAGCCTTGACCGCAAGGTCAGCAAGCACATCCTTCATGTATCCCGCGTTCTTGCCGGTTATGGATGTGGATGCTATGTTCTTCAGCACCTTGTCGTCCTTGGCCGTAACTTTATGGGATACCTGTTCAAGTACATCCAATGCCTTTTCCGCTGCCTTGGAGTAACCCATGGCGATTACCGTGGGGTGTACGTTTGCATCTATAAGGTCCTCGGCTTTCTTGAGGAGCTCTCCAGCCAGAACAACCGCAGTCGTAGTTCCGTCGCCGCATTCCTGGTCTTGGGTCTTGGCCACCTCGACAACCATCTTGGCCGCAGGGTGTTCGATGTCGAGTTCCTTGAGGATGGTGACACCGTCATTGGTAATGACGACGTCTCCCAGGGAGTCCACCAACATCTTGTCCATTCCCTTGGGGCCAAGCGTGGATCGAACAGCGTCCGATACGCCCAAGGCCGCATTTATGTTGCCCTTCCGAGCATTCTTTCCGCTTTCTCTTTCCGTTCCTTCCTTTAGTACTAATAGTGGAGTTCCACCAGCATGCATGTTTATCACCAGTTGGGATATGTAGGCGCTTCTATATAAATATTTCGCACAACTCCCTCATTATTTCATTAGAAAAAACAAGGTCTTGTTTCTGTTTATGAAGTTTACAATCCGGAACTTT
>CAZUZU010000099.1:0-11243 GCA_964624865.1 uncultured archaeon | reverse complement strand
GCCGCCGCAGCAAACCCAAGTGCGGCAGGGTCCGCCCGCCGCACCGCCAAGTGAGCCGGAACCCCCTTCCCCGCCGCCCCATGAGGAGCTGCCCGAGCCACCGAAGAGTGAAAAGGCGCCGCAGCCCCCCGCACCCAAGGACGAGGGTGAACTGGAAGACATGTGGGACTGAGCTTAGTACAGCTGGATGAACGTTTCCAGCATGTCCCTGTCCCAGAGCTCGACCCTGTCGTCAGGGTCGAACTTTTGGCGGCAGTCGTCTGTAAAATAAGATGACGTGACCACGAACCCCTGCTCTGCGTTGAACTTCTCCATCTCCTCCAGCATGTCTTCAACCACCTTGGTTCCCACCTTGTTCAGGGTATATTTCCTTATCTCCACAACGAAGTTCTTGCCGTCCAGGATGCCCGCGAATTCAGGGGTTCTTGGCAGTCCGGTGGGAGGGACGTCGATGAGCGTGGCGCCGAAGTGTATGAACAGCAGGCCCACGAGCTCCTGCAGCTGCCCCTCGTCCAGCTGATCGATGCTCCTGGCCTTGACCTGGTCCAGCACCTCGATCTCGTATTCGACGTGCTCCATCTCCTCTTCCACTGACTTGAGCGTGGCATACATCTCGGAGGACCTGGCCTTCATCTCCTCCACCTTTTCATCGAACTCGCCCTGGCCCATATCGTGCCCCTCCGGTCCCGCCTTTTTGTATCGCATGTAGTCTATATTGAAGTCGTCGTACTCCTTGTCCATCTTCCTCTTCTTCTTCCGGAGCTTTGTAAGTTCTCCTTTCAGCTTATCGATCTCTTCCTTTACGTGGAGCACGGGATACATCTTACTTATCCTAATTATGTAATCGGATATAAGATTATTGAAGCCTTTGCAAATCAGAAAAACTTTATACACCTGGGGGCATAACCGCCATGGTGTTCCAATGTCCGCTACGGTTATCGTCGGCGCCCAGTGGGGAGACGAAGGCAAGGGAAAGATCACGGATTATTATACCAAGGACAACGATTACGTGGTAAGGTTCCAGGGCGGCAACAATGCCGGCCACACCATCATTATCGGCGAGGATAAGTTCCAGTTCCATCTCCTACCTTCGGGCATAACCTACCCGGACAAGGTTACCGTTCTAGGTAACGGCATGGTCATAGACCCCGGCGTTCTGATGAAGGAATATCAGGGAGTGAGGGAGAGGCTGGACGATCTGGCCAGGGTCGTTGTCTCGGACCGGGCCCACGTCATCATGCCCTATCACAAGGTGCAGGACGCACTGGAGGAGGCCATGAGGGGCGGCGACAAGATCGGCACCACGAGGAGGGGCATAGGCCCCTGCTACTGCGACAAGGTGGGGCGCTGGGGGGTGAGGATTGGCGACCTGCTCGACCAGGGGAGGCTGGAGGCAAGGCTGGACCAGGTCCTGCCTGCAAAGAGGGCCCTGCTGGAGACATATTACAGGGAGTCGGAGCCGGACCTGGACCGGCACGAGCTCGACATTTCCCTGGACCGGGATCATATTATGGAGGAATGCCTTGATTTCGGGAGGTTCCTGGCGGAGAACGAAATGGCCGGGGACACCAGGATCATGCTGCTCAGGGCAAATGAGGAGGGGAAGAACATCCTGTTCGAGGGGGCCCAGGGCGCTCTCTTGGATATTGACCACGGCACCTACCCCTACGTCACCTCGTCGAATACGATTTCCGCCAATGCTTCCCTGGGCACGGGCTTCGGCTTCTTGAACATTGGTAGCGTGGTAGGGGTGGTAAAGGCCTACACCACCAGGGTGGGCGAGGGGATTTTCCCCACCGAGCTTTTCGACGAGGTCGGCGAGAGTGTAAGGACCAATGGCGGCGAGTTCGGCACCACCACGGGCAGGCCGAGGAGATGCGGCTGGCTTGACCTGGTGGCACTGAGGTTGGCTGCGGGCATGAACTCCATGACCTCCGTTGCGGTGACCAAGCTGGATACATTGGCCTCCCTGGACGAGGTGAAGGTCTGCACCGCTTACGACATAGACGGGGAAAGGGTCAGGATACTGCCCTCCGACCCGGCCAAGGTGGCCAGGGCCGAGCCCCTGTATGAGAGCTTCGATCCCTGGGACATGGAAGGCCTGCCCACCGATCCGAGCTGGGACCAGCTGCCGGGGGAACTAAAGGATTACCTCAAATTTATTTGTGGCGAGCTGAACGTGTCCTTGGACATCGTGTCCTACGGACCGGAGAGGAGAAAGACCATGGATATGAGGAAGTGAGGAAATGGCTTCCAAGGCAGATAGGGAGATAGCTGCTGGAAACAGCCGGTACGACCGGGGGGATCCGGACCAGGCGGTACGCTATTACCGCAGGGCCCTGGACCTGGACAAGAGAAGCGACGAGGCCTGGTACAACCTGGGTGTCGTCTTTCTGGAGGAGGGGGAAACGAAGAAGGCGGAGAAATGCCTTGCCAAGGCCCTTTCCCTGAATAAATATAATGTGGGGGCCAAGGTGAACCTGGGTATCATATATATGAAGAGGGGACAGTGGCGAAAGGGCGGCACCCTGCTGGAGCAGGCCAGGAGGCTCGAGCCGTACGATACCGTGGTGTGGTTCAACAAAGGCGCTCTTTATGCCAACATGGGAAAATACGAGGATTCCCTGGCATGGCTGGACGAGGTCATAGAGGCCGACCCGGAGGACGCCGAGGCGGTCAGGGCAACCGCCCTGGTGTTAAAAAAGATGGGACGTCACAAGGACGCCAAGGTTTACCTGGACGAGGCCAGGCGCCTTGGCATTTCACATTCCACCGGCGGCACGGATCTGACAGTGACCACAAAGTCATCGAGGAAGAAGATGTCGGATTGGGACTGGGTCGAGGAAGGCGGCCGCTTCTTCAAGATGAAGGATTACCGCAGGTCCAAGGAATGCTTCGACAAGGCCCTGAAGAAGAACCCCAAGAACCACGTGGGCTGGTTCTCCAAGGGCACTGTGCACGGCGCCCTCGGCGAGCTGAAGACCGCCGCCAAATGCTATACACGATGCCTGGAGATAAACCCCGGCTTTTCGGAGGCCTGGTACAACCTCGGCCTCACCCTGTTCCTTTTAGGCAAGTACGGGGACGCCATAAACTCCTACCGGCAGGCCCTGAACCTCAAGCCGGACAAGATCTCGGTGATCCACAACATGGCGGTTGCCTACTCGGCGCTGCACAGGTACCCGGACGCGGTAAAGTGCTACCGTTCAATCATAAAAAAGAATCCCAACGATTTCAAGGCCTGGTACAACCTTGGGAACACCTACACGGACATGGAGGAGTACAAGAAGGCCATAAAGGCCTACGACAGGGCCAGCGAGATCAAGGCATCAGCCGAGGTATGCTACAACACCGGGATATGCTGGTACAACATGGGCAAGTACCGCAAGGCGGTGGATTACTTCGAGGAGGCGTTGAGGATAAAACCCGGTTACACCGATGCGGCGGAGGCGCTGGAAGCGGCAAAGCAGGCGGGCGGTTAGCCCCTATTCGATTCTAAGCACCTGATTCAGCCTTCCGCTGTACTTGGCGAACTTTTCCCTTGTGGTCTGTAAATACTGCGGAAAGAACCCGTGCTCGTCCCCGAAGAATATCAGCACTATCTTCAGATTATCCGGTACCAGGAAGTAGGCCTCCATCTCGCCTCCCCCGTTGTCCTTGAGATTTATCACACCCTCGTACAGGCTGCAGCCCTGCTCCACCGCCTTCTCCCACAGGGGAACGTTCAAGGGTTCGACCTTGGCGTGCCTCCAGTCCGCGTTCTCGGACTGGTTGGCCCACATCACCAGCCTCTCCTTTAGTTTCAAACGGTACCACCGCTTGGTGAAGGGCTTGGGCTTCTCGCTCATGATATCCTTCATCATGTCAACCGCGTCGTTGCTAAGCCCGTGTTCCTTCAGGATGTCCAGTAAGTCCTCGTTATCGTCCGCCATTGGCCACTCAATATGTTATTTTAATAATAAAACTTTCTCTTTTCCGGGGTGAAAAAATATATATACTTTTTGACTTATGTATCTAGGAGGTGTCTGAGGTTGTGGTATTTAAAACGGGACAGCAACGCCCTGATCCATATCATGGAGTTCATCACCTCGTTCACCATCTTCATTCTGATAATGTCCGTGTTCTTCACCACCATAGGCCTTGAGTACGCCAAGCTCCACGAGTACGACTACAGCGCCGAGATGAGGCGCGAGGCGGCAAGGACCGCCGAGATCTTGATGAACAACCCCGGCTACCTGGAGAAGGACCACCTCCCCTTGATCTGTGATTTTCACAACGACACCGGCCAGTTCAGCAACATGGCGATCGACGAGGGGAGGCTGATGCTCACCTCCTTCAAGTCCTGGAACACCACCACCCGTGTCCAGAGCTCTCCGGATACAGTGGTCTACGGCGTTAGGTTCATGGCCCTGAACATAAGCGACGTGATATACGCCGCCGCCATATCCGACAGCGGTTCCTTGGCCTCTCCTAATAACCTCACCGGTATATATCACGCCAGCATGAGCGGCAATCTCACCCTCGTTGTATACGAGAACGGTACCAAGGTCAAGGAGGAGAACTTCGGGGGGTTGGAGTTCGTACCGGGGGAATGGTACGACCTGGAGATCAAGAAGACCTCCTCCGGGCTGGTGGACATGCGGGTGGCCAAGAGCGACGGCAGCAGGGAATCCCGGCTGTCCCATTATCTACAGGGAAAGAAGAACTGGGGCGCGGTGTTCACAATGGGCAACTTCCAGGGCCGCTGCTACTGGGACAACTTCTACGAGTTTTTACCTTGGGAGGATTACTCGGTCTCGGACATCATGGATTACATGACGTCCTTCGGCCTGGCCCGGGGCATCAACCGCTACGGCGAGATGTCCGTGGAAAAGATATCCAAGCTGACGGAGGGCATTTCCTACGACCTGGTCCACGACCTTCTGGGCCTCGACTCCTACGAGAACATCAACATCTCCGTGACCACTGTGGACGGGTCCATGACCTATCTGAGCTGGGGCGCGACCTTCGACATGAGCGAGGAGATCGGCATAACCAGCCGCTACGCGGAGCTCTACTACGAGGAGACGTTCGTGTCCCGCGCGGTGCTCAAGGTGCATGTTTTCACAGGCGGCCACGTCCCCTGAGGTGGGACAGATGAGGATCGGCATACTGGCCAGCAACCTGCTCTTCCGGTACGACAGCGGCATCGGCAAGTACGTCACCTCCCTGGTCCGGGAGATGGGCTCGCTTTCCAGTCACGAGTTCCATGTGTTTTCCTCCCCTGTCGGAAGGGAGATCGAGGGGGTGAAGATACACGAGAGGAGATTCCAGAGCGGGCTTCCCTCCCTATTATTGAACAGGGTTTACCGGGAACTGGGCGACATGGACCTGGTGCACGCCCCCAAGTTCGTTCTGCGGGCCGAGGGGGATTACGCCAAAGTGATCACAGTTCACGACGTTTACTATATGGAGGCGAGAGAGATGTTCCCCGCCGCCACCGTGAAGTATTGGGACCGCTATCTGCCCAAGAGCGTTGAAGAGGCGGACGCGGTGATAGTTCCCTCCCGGTCCACCAGGGACGACGTTCTGAGGAATTTTTCGTGTCCCGGTTCTAAGGTGCACGTGGTGCCCCACGGCGTGTCCCGGTCATATTTCGAGCCTGACGGGGAGGGGGGAATGCCGCCGGACCTGCCCCCTGGTTATTTGCTGTGCGTGAGCCCAATCTCGCCCAGGAAGAATATACCCGCCTTGCTGGATGCGTATTCATTGCTCGATACCGACCTGCCCCTGGTGATAGCGGGGCCCAGGGCCTTCAAGTGGAAAGAGGCGTGCAGGAAGATGGGGTCCACGCCGGGGGTGATACACCTGGAGCAGGTGCCCGAGGGGCAGATGCCCGCCCTGTACCATGGAGCCGCATTGTTCGTCTACCCCTCGGTCTACGAGGGCTTCGGCCTGCCCCTGCTGGAGGCCATGGCCTCCTCCACACCGGTGATCGCCTGCTCCAACTCCTCGGTGCCCGAGCTGGTGGGCGACGCCGCCCTCCTTCTCGAAGACAGCGGCGACGCCCGGGCCCTTGCCCGCGCCATGTCTTCGGTTTTGGAGGACCCTTCAAGGATGAAGGAGATGGCCCGTGCGGGGAGGCAGCGGGCGGAGAAATACACGTGGAAGAGATGCGCCAAAGAGACCTTGGAAATCTACGGGAAGGCGAAGGGATAGATTTCAATTCTTCTTATCATACCGTTTTTCAAATCTTTCCAGCACGATCCTCAGGTCCGAGACAGCTATCTTCCAGTCCGGCCTCTCCGATCTGGGTATGAAATGATTGGCGGAGTTAGCGATCTTTCTTATGTCCGAGGCCATGTTTTCGAGATTTTCAAGCGCTGCCCGAACAATTTCAAGGCCTTTCTCCCCTCCCTCTCCGATATAGCCTTCCAGGGCCTGAAGGAAATCGTCAACCGGGATGCCGGAGCCCCACATTCCCAACAGGTCGAACACGTCCTTCCCGTCGCTTCTATTGGACAATGCGTCGATCTTCATGATAAAGAGGTAAACCTTGGAATATGTCCTTAACTGGCATGCCTCACCACCTGAGAATGGGGACTGGAGCAACGTCTTTGTGACGACATCGTCTTCGGGCACAGGCCCCTGCCTCGGCCTTGTCTCTATTCTTATCCTGTCCTTTTCCCCGAAATGATTGTTGAAATAGGCATCAAAGCGCAGCCCTTTACCATATCTCCTCGGCCTTTTAACCTCGAAACCCTCCATTTCCCTCAATACGGAAAAAAAGTCCGAGCCCGCGTCTCTTGCACCGCCGGTAACATAAACATCTAAATCAACGTCCTCCGAGAACCTTGGGTTGGAGAGATGGCCTCCCCGCGATATGGCGGTGCCTCCCTTTAATACGTATCTATCGTCCGAAACCGACCCCAGGAAATTTAATGCCCTGGTGAGAAAGATGTCCTTGGACACGAACTTCAATCCCAGGCCCGTTCCGGCCGATATCCGCCTGATCCTTCGTTTTTCCCTATCAACCATCGTTCCATCCCCCTACGTTGTCCATGATCTTCCATTCCCTTACGTAACTGCCCGTTCTCCTGCCCGAGGGGTCCAACCACACCCTGGTCCCGGCCTTCGATCTGAAGTCTCTCAATAACCAGTCGGGTGCGTTTCCCGCCCTGGCCAGGACATACCCTGCTCTCTGCACAAGGCTGCGGCTGCCCAGCAGCTCGAACCATTTGGCCACCTCTTTCCAGTCGGGTTCGGATTCCGAAACAGCCCTGGCAACCAGGGGATAGCCCCCTGAATGCTGCGGCTTGTACAGGCAGTCGAACACGGTCTTTTCAAGCGAGGATACGTGTACCTCCCCGTGAAATATCATACCCACGGCCCTATCTCCCATGGACACGGCTTGTACTCGGTATTCTCCCACGTCCCTGATCCCGCTTTTCTTCCGGGTGGCAACGAACACTGTAAAGGATTCGTAGTCCAGCAGGCCCCAATGCCTCAGCGCGGCCGCAAAGGCTATGTAGCCCTTGAATACCAGGGTGGCCAGTTTCTCGACGTCTTCCACCACTGGCTTGCCCGGCTCTTCGCATCGAAGATAAAGCCCCCTCTTCACGCGGTAGAGCCGTCCCTTGCCTGCCAATGACGACAAGGCGTTCCTCACGCTCTGCGGGGGCATATCGGAAGCGGCCTGGATGATGTCCTCCGCCACTATGAAATCGGCGTCCTCCGCAATATCCATCAATCGCTGTTCGTTCCACGTCATGTAGTAATCTTTGCTCATTAAATAACAATATTAATTATTTACTAAATAAATTTTACTATAACGATCCGACGGCTTTTACTACCATCTATCCGCCCTTGTAGATGCGGGAGCTGCGCCAGGTGGACCCTGGCGGAGGGGTGGATTTCAATTTCGTGCTTGTTGGGAAATAATAACATTTGCTATCAATGGCAAACGACAATTCCTTAGTTGTGTTCAACATTATTTTTTCTCGACTCTTTCTCGCTGATTTGGATTGATCATATTTTCTTATCGTATTCCCTTCTTTTTTCCTCGTCCTTAAGGGTCTCGTATGCTTCGTTGATGAGCTTGGCCTTGTTGTGGGCGAGTTCCTGGAATTCCTTTGCAAGTGAAGCCACTTTATCGGGATGGTAGTCCTGCATTAGCTTGGCATAGGCCTTTTTGATCTGTGCTTTGCTTGCCGACTTGGGGACCCCGAGCACCTCGTAATAATTCTGGCTTTTTTCTTCCGAGGGTCTTTTCTTTTCCTTCTTCAGCTCGCTTACCTTTCCGTCGATAATGCCCTCGGTCTCGGCGATCAATTCCCTAGCCCCGGGTATATCGCCCTCCTTGTAAGCCTCTCTGGCCTTCGCGAACATCCTCTCCGCTTCTTGGGTATCAATGCCCATCTTCCTTACCGTCTTGATGCTCTCCCACTTGATCTTGAACATTTCCATTAGTTCCCTGTCCTCTGGTAAAGTTGGCAGCCCCTTTTTCGGAGGGCGCGCCCGTAGGGCCTTCACATCATCGGGTTGCGGTGTTTGGCCTCCCATCGGATTGTAGGGATGCTGCGGAGGGAGGGGGTAGGCGTGTTGGTATTCCCTTGGCGGCTTTTCCACCGTCTTTTGCAAGGTTTCGATCTCCTTCTCTATCAAAATCAGCTCGGAATGATCGATCTTACCTTCTTTGAACAGTTTCTTGGACTCGCGCCTCTTCTCGGGCAGGTACCTTCTCCTTTCGGCGGCGGTCAGCTCGGGGTCCTCCCATCCCTCCTCGAGGTCGTTCAGGTAATTGGCCATGAACTTCCTCTTATTTCTGACCCTGTAGGTGCCGTAGGCCGTTACCAACAAAGAGACCAAAATGGTCATGAACGTAATTATGGGCTCCCAAAAGTCCCACCACGAGCTTTCCCGGGGTTCTTTGTCCTCTTCCTCCGGACGTTCAGGGATGCCGTCCCCGCCCTCCTGTGCGGTTACGTTGACGGTAACTGTCTTCGTGGCCAGCGTGATGTTGAGATATTGCACCAAGAACGTGATGTTGTAGGTCCCCTCCTCAAGGCCCTCCGGAACGTTCAAAATATAGCCCGTGGATCTTTCACTGCCGGGGGAGATTAATAAGTTGGTGTCGTTGACCGAGGTTAAACCCTCCGGCTCGCCCCGGGCAAGGATGGTCAGCGAGACCTCGTATGTTTCCAGGTTCGTCACGGTTAAAGAACCGTGGTACGTTTCACCCGGGCCCGCGTCTATATTATCCTCTCCCGTCTGCAGCGAGATATCGTCAGGTACCTCCGTTGACTGGACCGTGAAGGTCCAGATGCCGCTGGTACACGTGCCAGATAGTTTCCCGTCAAAGGGTATCACGGTCCAGTAATACTTGCCAGGCGACTCCACCCTGTAGACGCAGCTTTGGTTCTCAACGGACCCGAAGGCCTCCACATCTTCCAGTCTCAAGGAAACCGAGCTCCGGTCCCGGCCCACGTAGACTGAATGGCCAACCCGGTCCCCGTCCTCGTCGGTGCTGGACCAGGACAGTGTGATCTCGTTACCCGCTGTATGGGACCCGTTGGCCGGAGACAGCAACCCCGTCCTCGGGGGGCGGTTATCCTCTGTCTTTATGTTCGGCGTGGCATTTGCATTGTTCGACATGACGCCCTCTCCGTATTCGTTTATGGCGCTGACCGAGTAATAATATTCCTTTCCGTTCTCAACGGACCGATCGGTATAATTCGTCGCTGTTTCAACATCGGTCAGGGAGGTGATGTTATAGGCGTCCAGTCCCCTGTGGACACGATAGCCTGTAACGGGGGAAGAGCCCGGATTCGCCGGCGCCAGCCACTGGAGGAACACGTAGCCGTTCCCGGCCATGGCGATCAGGTCGCGAGGCTCCGAAGGGAGAGAGGCGGGGCCCGCCGGGACTGCGGACACGACCGTAGATAGGTTCCCTTCCCCTAATATATTGACCGCGGATATGGAGTAATGATACCTTACCTCGTTCACCACGTCCGTGTCGTTGTAGGCCATGGCCTCTGAGCTGGAGAGAAAGGTGAGGTTGTCCGTCTCGTTTCCCCGGTATATCCTGTAGTTCCGGATAACCGACCCCCCGTTACCCTCGGGCGGGTCCCATTCAAGCCTGATATAACCGTCACCGCTTCCGACCTCTATGTTCGTTGGCGCTTCGGGAAGGCCCATGGGCGTTACAGGGACCTCTTCGGATAATGGTCCCTCGCCCACGCCGTTAACGGCGGAAATCTGATAATGATACGATAAACCGTTGGTCACGTTCAGATCAACGTATGTCATTGTTTTTGTGATCGTTGTAAGATATGATAACGGTTCCGGGTCAACCCCTTTGTATATCCTGTAATTCCTTATATCCGACCCGAAGGTGTTTAACGGTTCCATCCAAGTTAGATTTACCTGGCTGTCCAACCCCTCTGCTGTGAGGTTGACGGGTGGGGAAGGAGGACCCTTGGGGGAACCGGTCACCGGCTCGGTAAGGATTCCCTCGCCGATGCTGTTCACGGCAGTCATCCTGTAATAGTACGTGATCCCGTTTTGGACACCCGAATCGTTGTAATTGAACATGTCGTGATCCAGTTCCTCCAGAAGGGAATAGGTTTCGTGATCCGGGCCCCTGTATATCCTGTAATTTTCCAGTGCGGACCCTCCGATATCTTTTGGCGGGGACCAATTCAGCAAAACAAATCCGTTCCCTGATTCCACTGTATTTATTTCAGGAGGGTCCGGAACCCTTCGGGGTGTGAATGTCCGATAATCGCTGGGCTTGCTCCATTCAATTCCGTCATATGCGAAGACCCGCCAATAATATGTGTTGCCCCAGGAAAGTATTCCCTGGGGGACATCGTAGAATGGATTGGTATCGGTTGTTTCGTTAATAAAGGGCAGTTCAAAATCGTTACCCTCGTCCAGTTGGACGGTATATAGGACCGTATCCCCGTCCGGGTCTTGAGACGGGTTCCAGGAAAGCTGTGGTGTTAATGTATTTACGACGCTGCCGTTAGCAGGTGAGTCCGGGTTCGGAACCCCGGCAGGTTGATTTATATGTTCGAAATGGTTCGTTCCGATATTTCCTGAAATAGCACCGCTACCCCCGGTCAGATAGAAAGCCCCGTCGTTTTCCAACGTGGAATGATAGAATATCTTCACCCGGCCGCCGCTACCGCCGCCTCCGTTCCCGGGGCTGTCCCCTCCCATTGCTCTGATTATTCCGCCGGAATTGATGGTAACCCCCCCGG
>CAZUZU010000098.1:10721-11256 GCA_964624865.1 uncultured archaeon | reverse complement strand
AAAATACCAGCAAATATCGCCCTTATTCTAAAAATGAAGTTTTTCTAAATCCTCTTTAATTGTTTCTCCGTTGCCAGTGCTGGCTCTATGAGATCCAGTTCTTCCATGTTCTCCAGTTCCTTTCTGATACAATCAATCCTTCCCTTGGACGCGGCCGGGTCCAGTGCATAATCGGAGATCTCAAACTCGGGGCCGTATATAACTTTCATATTCGAAATATGATATTTCCCGGTAATTAAATAATTTTCTGTCAGACCTTCCAAATAGTTCTCTACCCTCTCCCTCCCTGTTTTTCATAATATAGGTCGTCTCTAGGAACGAAAGGTTTAATAATGCTAATCATATATCAACCAAAGGAGATAAAGATTGCATAGGAGGAATCATAAATGGAAACTGCTATGGAAGGTGTAGATGATGCAATGAAGGCCATCGAGGACGAGATATACAGGAACGAGCGTATGATCAAATTAAGCGTGGCCATCGATTACATGATCGACCTGGTCGACACCAACGTCAAGACCCGGATGGCCGACAG
>CAZUZU010000098.1:0-10711 GCA_964624865.1 uncultured archaeon | reverse complement strand
GTAGACCCCAAACTCAAGCCATTGTTCGAGGATGCTACAAAGAATGCAAAGACCCTTGACGATCTCACCCAGATACTTGAGAAGGCAAAGAAGATCATAGGCCAGAAGGCAGCCATCAGCATGCTGAGGATCTAAAACTTTTTTTATTCATATCCTACAAAATTCCTGTAGGCGCTGGCCATTTCCTTAGGTTCGAAGATTCCGAATTCTGTTATGTATGCGGCGATGTAATGGGAGGGTATCACGTCGAAGGCCGGGTTCTTTGCAGGTGATCCCTCTGGCGCGATCATAATGTCATCTATACGGAGGACCTCCCCCTCATCCCTTTCCTCGATTGGAATATCCTTGCCGCTGAGCGTGTTCGGGTCAAAGGTGTTCATCGGCACGGCGATATAGAACGGTATCCCGTTCTCCTTTGCCACCACCGCCTTTTCGTAGGTTCCTATCTTGTTTGCGGCGTCACCGTTCAGCACCACCCTGTCTGCCCCGGTTATTACCATATCCACGTCTCCTTTCCACATGTAATACCCGGCTGCATTGTCGGGAATTATGGTATGAGGGATCCCTTCGCATTTCAGCTCCCAGGCTGTGAGTTTGGAGCCCTGGAGTCGTGGTCTTGTCTCGTCCACGAACACAAAGAATTTCTTGCCCTGCTTCCAGGCAACCCTGAGCGGTGCCAGTGCGGTGCCGTAGTCCACCGTGGCCAGGGCACCTGCATTGCAGTGGGTAAGTATTCCCATACCGTCCTTTATCATATCCGAGCCGTACAGACCTATCTTCTTGCATTTGTCCACGACCTCGCTCGCATATTTTTCCGCGTATTCCATCGCCACCTCGTCGATACCCCTGCCCGTGTGCTCGCATTCCAGCTCGATGTTCGAGATCATGTAATCGATAGCATAGAAAAGGTCGTTGGCCGTGGGCCTGGTCGCCTTTAATTTTTCTCCGGCCTTGATAAGGTCAAGGCCATGCAGGGCCGCCACTGCCATCCCGTATGCCGCCGCCGCGCCGATTGCCGGGGCCCCCCTGATTGTCATGTTTTTAATTGCATCACAGATATCTTCCAGGGTCGAGCAGGTAATGAACTTCACCTCGTGAGGGAGAAGCCTCTGATCTATCATCTGGACCTGCCCCCTCCTTTCGTCGAAATTTATTGCCCTGGATTCGTAGCTTTCACCCTCGACCGACATCTTCATTACGGATAACACCTAATCCCCGAAATAGGTATAAATATAAAGAATTTGCCAATCGTGGGTTCCGGTTCTACCTGGGTTCTAATGTTTCTTGTGTTCAAGGGTAATTTGCCGCTTGAAACCCTTTACGTTTCGAACGTTCTTCAAACGATTGACATGTCTTGTCAGCATGTATGTTTTCAGGATATTGCTTTTGCTGTCTACTAGGGCTGCCATCCTAATACCTCCTTATTGCTCATTGCGAACATGGAGCCAATCTTATGATATATATTGTGTTAATTTATATATATACCTTTCTGTTATCGCGCCATATGGGCTTTCCCTGACCATTTTCGCTATTCTTTTGTTAGCGGTCTAGGACATTCCCCTGACACCGCCGTAAGGGGGCCTCTGCTCTTCCATTACATCCGGTTCCATGGTTCGTCCCTGTTGACCGCGAGGGGATTGACCCGGTCCAGGCGGTCCTTGAACCTGGTTTCCCTTGCCTGCACTTGGCGGGGTCTTAGGTCCCTTCTTTTTCATTAAAACGGACACGGCCACCAGGACCACTATCACTATCACGATGATGATCGCGAATATTATGCCGCTGATGTCTGACTCGGCCTCTTTGCCTCCGCCTCCTCCGCCTTTTTTCTCCACCGTTATCTTCTTCTCTTTCACGGTTATGTCACCGATGTCGTCCTTAACAGTGACCTTTATGGTATATTCCCCGGCTTCGGTGTAAACGTGAGCGAAGGCGAATGTGTCGTTGGTTTCCAAGGTGCCGTCACCGAAATCCACCTGGTACTGCACTATGTTCCCGTCCGGATCGTTCGCCTCTATCTTCAGAGAGACCTCCTCGTCGACGACAGCTTTGTCCGGGGCGTCAATCAGGGTGATCTTTGGTTTTATGTTTTCGAACTTGACCGTGTAGTCCTTTGAGGTGTTCGCCTCCGCCCCGTCGTCGTCCCTTATATTGAGTTTTACCGTGTAGGTGCCCTCCGCCGTATATGTATAGCTTATTTTCGGTGTCGAGACCCAGCCGCTGTTGTTTCCGTCCCCGAAATCCAGGTAGTAATCGGCCACCTCGCCGTCCACGTCCGTGCATTCGTCAAGATCGAAGGTGGCCTCCTTGCCCTGGACCATGTTCATTCCCGAGGGAAGCACGGCCTCCGGAGCTTGATTGTAAACCAATACGGTGATGACCTTCTCGTTTACAATGTTCTTGTTGTCCCTGGCACTTACCTTGATATGGTATTCCTTGCCTTCCTCGGTCCCGTCGGAGAAGCTTACAGTTGCCGAATCGTATTCCGGGTCATCGGCGATCTGGTCGTAGTCGTCCCCGGCCCCTCCTTCCCCGTCGCTGTTGTTGTTGGTGTCGAAGTCCCACCAAAGCTGGTTCACGCTCCCGTCTGGATCGAAGCATGTCGCGGTGAGCTCTATCTCCTCGTAGGTCTCGACCTCTAGGTTGTCGAAGTCCACGGTTATGTCGGGGGGCATGTTGGCAATCTGCATCTGGAAATCTATCTGGTTGGAGTACTCTTGATCGTCGTCCTTGGCCCGGACGCTGCAGTCAAGCACATCCGTTTCGCTGTACCATTCATAGGTCACGCTCTGCGTGGTGCCGGGATTTTGTCCCCCGAGGTCCCATTCGTAGCCCTGGGTCATTATGTTTCCGTCAGTGTCCTGGCCCTTTGCCTCGAAAGTGACCTCTGTATTGGGTGAAACGATTATTGTCTCGTCGAAGTTCTCGTATTTGAACTGATTCCCTCCCACTGAAAATCCGACCTCGAGGGATATCTTGGGGGCCCTGTTGTACACGGTGACCGTGCCGGCGAAGGTTGAGACCGCTCCCATGTCGTCCTCCACGTATAAGGTGACGTTCTGCTGCTTGCCGCCCTCGGAATAAGGCCCTCCGTCCGCGAACTGGTGCTCCACTTCCATCCCGTCTTTCTCAGTGGTCCCGTCCCCGTTGAAGTCCCACGAGTAACCCACGATGCTCCCGTCGTCGTCGCTGCTGCCTGAGGCGTTGAACAGTATGCTCTCGCCCGTGTATACCTCCGTAACGTTGGTGGTGAACTCGGCGTGGGGGGCGTAGTCCACGTTCACTTCAACCGAAAAGGTGTTGTCGCCCTCGTCTAGCTCGTCGATGACATTGTCAGCGTCCAGGGTGAAGGTGAGATTATGCTGGCCGCCCACAGCGTCCCAGTACAGCTCGTAGGTGGGGTTCGCCTTTCCGTATATGGGGCTAACCGTCATCCTCTTGGCCTCCGAATCATCCATGTCCAGGGTTATTGCCACATCCTGCGATATATAGGCACCCCCGCTGTTCAGCACATCGATCGAGAACGTGATGTTGTCGTTGCTTGCTATGAGCCCGGAGGGATAGCTTACCTGCTGGAGCTCCAGGTTGGTCTTCTGTAGCATGAATGAGCGGACCACGAAATCGTTCCCGTCGCTCGGGTTTCCATCCTTCTCTATTATAATGCCGAAGGAGCCGTTGTCGCTGTCGCAGGGCGTGGTGTCATCCACCTCGGGCAAGGTCATGGCCCCTTCGTAGAGGAGGGTGTTGGGGTCCTGCTCGTCCACGGGCACGGATATCCCCAGCTCGGGGATAGACGCGGTGGACGATTCGCTTGACCTTATCGTAACCTCGCTTCCCGACAGGAAGGTGTCGAGGTCGCCGGTTGTGGAATCCTCCAGGTAGCCGTCGTAAAAAGTGTTGTAGCATCTGCCGTTGTCTATTAATTCAGCATATATCGACTTAACTTTCCCCTCCTCTCCCTCCATGTCGCCCAGTGATATGTCGGTGATCAACCAGTCGTAGTACCACTTGACCTCGGACAGGTAATGCCATTTCTGTTTGCCGCCAGGGGCCTCGCTCTGGTTCGTGCCCGTGGAATCAACAAAGTAGGTGTCGTAATCCGTGCCCTTGTAGTTTTTAGTCCGTGTCTCGTTGCACCAGTAATCCGAGTCCATCTGGATGTCCTCGTATATGTCGGCCTGTAGCAGGTCGTCCAGAGGCTCTCCGAGAACCCCTTCCAGGGTGTCCTGCAGATCGCCGATGAAAACGTTGTAGGAGCCGGTTACGTTGAAGGTCCAGTTAAGATGCCATTTCTCCCCGGTATATAGGGGGAAGTCGAAGTCCTCCTCCGGCACGTCCTTTGGCTCCAGGGTAATATCCAGGTCGGCCCAGCAGTCGTATTTGATGCTCCCGTAGGTTACCGTTAGGTCCAGGTGAGCGTGAACGAACATCCGGATCAGGGAGAGATCGCTCCTCCGGTACCATGAGTAGCCTTCCACGCTCGACCCGGATTTCTTGATCACGAATGATATGGGTTGTAGATCCTCAACTAAAAGGTTACCGTTACCGTATACGTCCGTTGACATTACCGAGAGATTGTACGCGTCGTGCTCTCCCGACAGTGCGTTTACGGTAAGGTGGTCAACCAACTCGTAGGTGCAGTTGTCGTGAAACCACACGTTGCCCATGCCCCCAAGGGTTATATCCCAGGCCCTGGAGTAGTACCACCAATCCCTGTCGCCGGCATCGATATTGTACCATGACGGAACCTGGACATGGCCGTCGGCACGATGGTTTTCAATCAACTGTTTTTCTTCCGCTACACTTTCCCTTTCTTCAGTTAGGATATCCATGGAAATGTTTTCGGCTGGCTTGAAAACCGGTAGAAACGCCATGGATAACATCAGCCCACAGATAAAAATGCCCACTAAAACGACCTTTATCTTCTTCATGCTCACACCTGACTCAAACATCTATTTGGCAATATATATAATTTACTATGTCGCTAGTGTTCTGTATTGCCCATGACAACCATGAATTCGGTCCAGGATATTGTTCGCCAGCACGATGCAGTGATCGCTGTGCAGGCTCACCGGTCCGAGAGAGATAATCCCGTCCGCCCTTTTCCTTACCAGTTCCTCCTCTCCTTGGTGAAGATCGATATTATCGCTCATCACGAAGTTCAAGGTTGACTCGGGGGGGTGGGAGGATAGCCATTCCTCCGCGGCCTCCCCATCTTCGTGCAGGTACACCAGTTTCTCTTCCTGGCCCAGGCCTTGAATCACCTCTTCCAGACCCTGGGATGAGATGGTGATGCCCGGCGAACTCCGCGGCTCCTCCTCGGGGGAGTGGATGAACTTGATCAGTGCGTTCCTTACCAGGGCGCCTGTGGACCTTTCGTCCGGGTTTAGGTACTTGATCTCCGGTCCAAGGAGCCTCACCGTCCTCACTTCTCCCTTTTCCCCACCCTTGTTTTCATTGCAAAGGATCAGGACCGCCTCCACGTCCTTTCTGATGCTGTGGGACAGCATGAAAGCGGAATTAACGCAGCGCAGCAGGATGTCCAGCCGCCCGGTGGAGCCCGGGAGGTCTTCCAGGGTGAACCTCCCGTCCGTTCTGCACCTGTGGCCAAGCACGATGAACCTGCGTTTTATCTCGGGCATAACGAGAAAGAATGTGTTGGAGTAAATAAAATTGTTGCCCCTTGATGGGAAAAAAGAAAGGTTGAAATGAACGGAAAGATGGACTACATCCGCCCACCCCTCGATCATTGATTTATATACCTCGGGTCCATATTCAATGATATCATGGTGATTAGGGGCGTGCCCTAAATCATCTGTCGATAAGCAAATTAGGTGCAGGAGCACAGGGCGATATTAGGCATCCCTTTATTGTCCCCTTACATCAATAAAACCTCTAGTTTGCCCGGTCCTCCTCACCTTTGTAATTTTTTCTTTTTCTCGTATCCACCTACATGCAGGATTTTCCCGATATATTTAATAATATGGTGGGATTATCCTTTCGTTACCCCTATATTGGGCCTGTAGCTCAGATAGGTAGAGCGACGGGCTCTTAACCCGTCGGTCAAGGGTTCGAATCCCTTCAGGCCCGTTGCTTTTCTTTGCACAGTCATGGATATACCAATGACAAAGAAAAGTAACTGCAAAAGAAACCCCTCCTCCCCCAATGATAGAGCTTAAAGGATACGGGAATTTTTCCCTGGATTTTCCCGATACCCCTTTTCTTTAGCTGGAAAGAAAAAAGGTGTCAAAAGAAACCAGCTTTTGCTGGATTTTGGATTGAATGGGTTAAGCCATACTTAACACAGATGACCACAATAGTGGTCAGAAAGTCTTTTTACCAGCTAAAAAGGCTCTCGGCGAAGGTAAAAAGGACAGTTCGACTTCGACCACCTCGCTTTGTTCGATGGTCTAGCCTCGAAAACCTGCCGTTTTCCTGCGGATCCCTTCAAGCCCGTTGCTTTTCTTTGCCCGATTCTTAAATCATTGACTATCAAAGGGGTATGGGCTGACGGGGAATTGTATTGCAGGAGGTAGTAAATTTTAAATCCCCTTACATCGTTATAGTACGCGGTACGAAGGTGAGACAAATGTCCATGAAGACATATCTGCTAGTATGGTTCCACACGGAAGGCGCAAAACCATCCGAGATCACGGAGAGACTGCTATCCGCCGGTTTCAGGCCCGTACACGGCAACTATGACTACGTGTATGATTGGGACGACGATGCAAGTATCGAGGACGCTATCAACATAGGCGACAGGGTCCAGGATATGCTCAAAGGCTACAACGTGATGTTCAAGATGGAAACGGTCAACGGTGTGGGAGAACCGGAATAACAGCATTGGGATCACAAATGAGCCCCAAGATCAGAAAGAGGCATCCCATTAAAAGGAAGGAATGGTATGGAATTTTAGAAACCTTGTCTTCTTTTATTCCCAATGAACAAGAGCTTCGGGACAAGGGCATGGTAGAATACCTGGAGACCGATGATTACCGGCTCATACTTCTGGATAAGGTCCCGATAATATTTTACGATCAAGACAGACCAATGGTAACCATTAAGGCGATCTCCCAGTTAGGTATTGACGAGAACTGTGTGACCGTAGACTCCGGTGCGGTTAGGTTCATAACCAACGGTGCGGACGTTATGTCTCCCGGTATCGTTGCCGCATCTGAACAAATAAAAGCCGGAGATATCGTTTTTGTTCAGGAGGAAAGACATCATAAGACCCTGGCCGTTGGCCTCGCTCTAATACCGGGGCCGGAAATGGTGGAAAGTGACAAGGGCAAAGCGGTTGACGTTAGACATTACGTCGGCGACGATATCTGGAACATGGAATTATAGGGGGTGGGGATACGGAATCCGTTTCTGAGCTGGAAAAACCGCCGTATTCACCACTGAGATTTATTGACCTCAACGGGATTAAGGTCGGCCTTTTCGGAGCCGTACTTGGCTTAAAGTCTGAAGAGCCCGCAGTGGCCAATACATTTGCCTCTCTCAGACCGAAGGTCCTGGCGCTTTGCGTTTCCAAGGAGGGACTTTTGGGCCTGCACGCGGTATTGAAGGGCGATGTGACCGAGGTCCAGTCAGCCGAGCTCGAGGTGATATATGCAAGACAATTACGGCAGTGGGGGCAGGTGGAGGTTCCACCCCCCGCCTATACAGAAGCCTACAGGCTGGCCAAGGATAGAAACATCAAAGTCCTGCCCATCGATCTATCCGAGATGGAATACACACAGGAGTACACCAAGAGGGTAAAATATCTGGACCTGCTCCGTTTTGCCAGAAATACCAAGAAGTTAAGGAAGCTGGAGATAGACGCAAAGGACCAGTATGATTTCGTGATCAAGTGGGACGAGGCAGTGAATAAGACCAAGGGCCATCAGGCCCTGGAAAGGAAAAGGGAATCCCACATGGCCCAGAGGATAAGCAACATTACGAAGAACGTTGCCAAACATTCCCTTTTTGCCGTTGTTGAGTATCAACGCTTGGACGGGGTCCATGGGTTATTGTTGGAGAAAAAAAATAATATTTGAAATAAATTAACAATCTATTTTCTCAATTCCTTGTTCATTTCGATAAGCTCGTCAAATATGGTCTTTCCCGCCTTCTTTTTCTCCTTACTTTCCTCCCCCTTTACAGCCTCATCCTCTGTTTCCTCTTCTACAGGGGTAAAGGAGGTTGGAGAACTTTCCACCTCCGCAGGGGTTACAGGGCCGGTGTCGGGTGTCGGGTCCCGAGGGGTGACGGGCTCCCTGCCCTTGTCAAGCGCTTTCCTCTTGCTTCTAAGCTCCTCTTCTATCCTCTTTTTTATGTCCAGAGTTCTCTGCCTTATTGCCTCGTCCCTCTTCATTACTTCCTCAGGTCGTATCCGGATGTCCTCTATTCTTTCCTCAGGTGTTTCCGCAGGTTGGACCGGTGTTCCGGTTACCTTTCTTTCACTGCTCAGCTCCCGTAATAGTCTCTTTTTCTCCTCTATCTTTTCTTCCAAGGCCTGTAATTCCTTTTCCCTCTCCTCCTGTTCTTTCCGTTTTTCTGAAGCCTGGGGCGGTACCGGGGACTGTTGCATGGGATAAGTGGAGGTGGTTGTTGTAGGGTATTGAGGGGTCTCGGCACTGGGTTTGCTTTCCATTATCTCGCCTCGCAGTCTTGCCTCCATTGCCTTCAGCTCCCCCTCCATATCAGAGCGAAGCGCCATCTTCTCTCTCAAAGACCTTTCCAATTCGTTGACCTTTTTGTCGACCTGTTGGTAGACAGCGTCCGCCTGCTGAGCCTGATAGCTTCCCGCCCTTCTCGGTTGGACCATTTGGTCATATGTTGGCTGTGGCGCCACGGATCGAGGAGATTCTTCCAGGGGGGCCGGTTGTATTGTTTCATCCCAATTTCTTACGCTGTAAGGTCTAAGTTTTCCAGCTCGTCCCACCGGCTTTAATCCAAGATCCTCCGGCCAAATTCTTCCCTCGGGTAAAAGTGAAACGATCAGCTCGGCCCTCTGGTAGCTCAGAATCTCGAACTTTCCTCCCGAGGATAATGACTGCATAAGTGTTCTTATCGCCCTTGCCCCGAAGATATCGCTCCCATCGATCTGCCCAATACTGCATTCTGGTATTCCTTTGACAAAGACTATGTACGTATCGGCATTTCCGTATGAGCCTGGCTGGGGCAGGAAATGAACGAATCCGGTGAAAAGTCTGCTCCTGAGTTTGTTGATCAGGTCCCTGAACGATGCTGTATCTATATTTCCGGCGTCAACTAAAGCCGCTTTAGGGAATCGCATCCATTCACCTCTTCTATAATAGGTCCGTGATCAATTGCCGATATCTCTTGATCTCATACCTTATCTTGCCGATCTGGCATTCAGGTCTGGCCACTATGGCCAAAAGCTCCTTTCTGCTAAGGGCACACATGACAATGGTACCTGCCGAGAACTCAGAGATGATTATATCCAGGTCTCCCTGTGAAAAGTCCCTTCCTATGGTCTCCATGGTACCGATTCCCGTGGAGGCCAAAGCTCCCAGGGCATCATTGTCCACACCTTCCTGGGACGCTGCATCGATGACCAATCCGTCCCGTCCTACGATGGCTGCTGACCTTACCCCAGGTATCGACATTATTCCCTGAAGCACCCTTTTTATCATTACAAGCCTCTTTTTTCGTATTTTACATAATGAAAGCATACAAGGTTTAAAAAATTTGTCCATATCCGCGGTATAGGGTAAAGTCAATAGAAAGCAACAAGATATCATTCAAGGAAGAAAATATACTGTGTTTCAGAAAACCTAAAATATATCCGCCTGTATAAGGGTTATCAATAAATAATGGAGATGTTAAATATGAGCGACGAGAGCTTTTTTATGGGTTTGGGACAACAGGACATTTCCGCGGCAATTCTTACCTCGTCATTGGTCACACATTCCTACGAGGTGGAAACGACTAGGAAAATAGTATCTATTTGGGACGACATACGAAACTGGATAGACATATCTGACAAAAAGGCAATAATCGCTTCAATACTGACCAACGGCAGGATATTGGACCTTCAGGACGAGCTTCGTTCGCATGAACAATTGAAGCCATTGTGGGGTGGTTTACAGAAAAAGATCGAGGAGGAAGACATGCTGCAGCCACCGTTCGAACACATCTCCTACAACTCCGCCCTGCTTGCTTCGGCTGCGGTGGCCAAATCAACCCAGGTGGAAAGTACCAAGGTAATGATAGATCTCTACCGGGACCTGATGGCCGGTTCCAAGGGCATTGGACCGGATGACAAGATCAGAACGGTTGCAGCGGTCCTGACCTGGGGCCGCATCCTTGAGCACAAGGGACGGACCACCGAAGTTAGCGATATATTGGACATTTACAGGTACATCTGCACTGAACTGACCAACGTGGCCGAGGGTACGAACATCGGATACAACGAAATGGCGGCAGCTTTTATCACCGCCGCCTATGTCGAGATAAGTCCGAAGGTGGAACGTATAAAGGATATAGTAAATTCATGGGACATGATGAGGTGGGAGGTGGATGTGGGTAACAAGGTAAGGTACGTCTCGGCGATCCTTGCCGGAGGAAAGATCAGGGACATGAGCGCTTCCGAGCTGAGCCTTGCCCAGTCCTCCATTCAGTTCATCAATCAGATCGAAGGACTGTTGAAGGTAATATACAAGGAGTAGAGTAAAAATGCAGGTAAGGCAAAGATCCGGAGCTCCTC
>CAZUZU010000097.1:0-11314 GCA_964624865.1 uncultured archaeon | reverse complement strand
GAAGGCTGTTTGAAGGTCCCCGAGGTACTGGGAATACCCATCGTCATATATCTTCTTGAGCCCTCCGAAAACGTATTCGAAGAAACGGGTCATATTCTCATTTTTCTCGGTACCCAGGTCTCCCAACGCGGCAATCATCGGGGCTGCCATCCCCTCTGTGTCAAGGGCAAAGTCTATCCCGTCCTTAAGACCCCTTTTGTACTCCCCCAAAGGCCTGCTGATCAGGTGGGGGTCGGCAAAGGTGTCCTTTTCGTATACGTCGAAATATTTTCGGGTATAGTAGTGGGGCATGTCATTGGCCTTCCAATACGATTCCAGGGGCCAAGCCGAGTACATCTGAAGGTTGAAGTCCATGTCTATGTCAAAGGTGCCGTTGTAGTACAGGGGTTGATGGATGTCATTGTAGATGATACACTTGCGGCCGGTCTTTATTATTGCGGAGTATTGGCCCTTGACGGTAATATTCCACTGCCCCTGGAAGGACGCCTCCGAAAGCTCCATGTTCTCCCCGTTCTTGTCCTCGAGTATACCGTGCTGCACGTCGGCAAAGCGGTGACACTGACCTCCGCGCTCTATCTGTATTTCCAGCTCGTCTCCCTGGTCCAGATAGGTGTCCCCCTGCCCGTCCCCGTCGTAAAGAGTAATGAAGAGCTTTTCTTTGATATCGCTGCCGTTATCCCTGCATTCTTCAATGTCCCCGTGATATAAGTGGTGATCCACCCCCACCATGGTGCTGGTGAGGAATTCGGTGTTCCACACGTCGGAGTGGTCGTACAAATCCCTGAACATCGTCCCCCTGATCGAGCGGTCCAGCCACCCGCTCTGCTCCAGGTCGTTGGAATTGAACTTGGTCATCTCTGTCATCAGGTTCTCCTGCCCGGGGTCGTTCTGGGTCCCTATTATTTTGGCTCCGAGGTTATCTGCGGTGAACCGGTAGAAATTGGCCCAATCCCCGTAAGCCCCCGAATCGGTGGTCTGGTCCATCTGTGATTTCAATGTGTGGGTTATCTCCAATAGGAGTCCTGTTGAGCCGACAGTAATCTCGAATCCCATCTGGGTCTGGATGGCCTGCACAACTGTGTTCCATATCTTGGAGTCGGGCCACTTGGCCTGGGCCTCGCCGCAGATCAAAGGCGGATCTATGGCAGGATTGTAGTATCCCACGAAGTGTGTCGGGTCAAAAACGATCCTTCTGTCCGTTGCCGCCATCCCATGCTGCCACACGTCCTTCATTACCCGATAGAAGGCATCCTTTGCCATGTCGTTTCGAAACTTGAAATCGTACTGGCTCGGCCCCGTTTCCCCGTCCGCGAACTGCTGCTCTTCGGGGAGGGCAATGGGGGTTGGCGGGAATCCCTGGGGATTGTCGGGGGTCGAAGAAGAACCGCCGTGGTACAGGTTCAGGACGGTCTCGTACCACAGGTCCACGGTCTCCTTGACAACGGCGTATAGATAATCTATGCCGCTGCCGTCGTCGTAGTTCCAGTGGTAAGCCCCGTCGTGGAACCACTGGTCCCTGGTGTTGAAGTCACCTGCCTTGTTGGCCGCGTCCTGCAGGAATCGGTAATATGCCCCGTTTGAATCTTGCGTCAGTTCCCTTGTTGTATTGTATAAAATCGTGCTCTGGTCCTTGACGTCTATTTCCAGGCTGCTCGGTTGATTCGGCTCTAATTCGTTAATTACCCTGTATGCGGCCACGTCAAGGAGACCGCCGTTCTGGGTGTCGCCGGGATTGTTGCCCTTTGCGGTCATTGACTTGTCAAGGCATTTTATTATGTATTCCAAGGTATCCTGGTAAGCCATGCCCGGGTTGTTCGAATGCTTGTGGATCAGGCTCTCCTCCACCAGGTAGTATTCATATGTCTTGATACCCACTGTCGATCCAAAGTCGTCCCAGCAGGTGATCTCGAAGGGTTCAGGCATCATCTGGTGGCCCATGACGTTGTTGTTCGGGTCTCCGAGTATTAGAAGATTGGTGTCGGACACTGTCTCGACCCTAGCGTGCCAGTTGCCTCCTCCCAGGCCCGCACCGCCGAAAACGAAATATGTCCCGCCGGCACCGGAATCACCGGTGTACCATGGACTTCTCGAGTACTGAAATGACATTGGCGCTATGTAAACCGTGGCCGACCTCTGGGTCAAACTGTCCGGGATCCCCAGCCAGTCCCTGAAGGTGTCCACCCATATCCAAACCATCTGTTTCGCCCAGTCGCTGCCCTTTGCCCTGATCTCGTCCCAGCTGTCAACGGGCTCCCTCAAGGTGGGGTCGACGAGGTGGTACTGGTCGCTGGAGTCATGACCCCAGAACAGGTCGAAGAGCTGGTACGAGTACCTTTCCGCATAGGAGTAGATGGCCTGGGCCACCACCTTGTCCACCTCGATAGGCCTTCGATTGGTGTCGTTGAAACCTAGGTAAAGGGATATGATGTCCGCGGAGTCCACAGTACCGTTGGTTACATAGTTCTTTATCAGGTCCTCCATGCGGTGGTTGTAATCCCCGGGATATGCGTTGTCGATCTCCCTGGCGATATCTATGTCGTAGTCCCTGAAATTTCTTGCCATCTCCATGATGAGGGCGATGTTCACGGCCATCTCCACGTCCTTTTCGGTGACCAGGTCGTCGATCGAATCCTCCCGGTTCGGATCATCGCTGGTGGTGCCGTCGTATCCCCCTCCTCCCACGCCCAGAATGACCCGGTACTGGCCAAGGGTGTTGAGAATATACTTGACTATGTCGGTGGCATAGCCCCTGTCGTCACCGAAGGAGAAACGCATTGAGTCCACGCCCCTCTTTATCAAAGGCAAGGGAACGTACAAGTTCTTGTCCAGGGTCCTGTTCTCCTCCACCGATATACCCCTCCTCATGTCCCGCACCCTGTACCTCACCCAGCCGTTGATCCTGGGATAGGCCGCGGTTAGGGTGGTTAGGTTCTCGAACCGGTCCTTGGTAAAGAGTTCCCCGGTCTTCTGGTAGAGGTTTGGTTCCTCGGGAGGAGCCCTTGTCCGGGGGGATAAGACCAGGTCGCTGGTGTTCATTATCCTGGTGGTTATCTTGAACTCGTGGGAAAGAACGGATATCCTGAACTGGTCTTGCCTGGTGGGATAATGGCCCCGGATATAGTCGTCCATCTTATCTTCAAGCAGGTCTTGGACCTGACTAAGGTCAGGATTGAAATCCTTGGTAACGTTCCGTATGACCTCCATGGTGAAATAATAGGCCCTCTCCTCCAGGTCCCTTGCCGCGTCCGCCGTGAACCGGCTCACCTCCACCCCGCCCTCCTCCACCGAGGTGGAAGCGTGAAGCTCGTCCACGCCCATGTTGGCCACGCTTAACACGGTTACCATGAGAAGAAGTATGACTGCCACGTAAGCGAATGGTATCTTTCCGCTCTTGTCCCTTTTCAAGCACAGGCCCATCGATATCAAGTATGAATAATAATCCAAAGCATATATAATACTTACCTATGGATGTACGGTTAGATAATCCGGATCAGGGTGGCCTGTAAAGGGGCAGGATCCTACTGGCCGTAACGGGGCAGAGCAGTGATACCGCTTATCTCCTTCTCCCGAGCAGGAACACGAGCATGCATGCTCCCAGCGCCAACAGGACCAGGTTCATTTCGAAACCGGGTGTGCTGTTCTGGTTGTTGACGATCACTTTGCAGGTGTCAGTATCCGTGTTTCCGTTATTGTCGGTCACGGTGAGGGTAACCGTGTATGTCCCGGAGTTACTGTATACGTGGGTTGGTCTCGGTCCGGTGTCCGTGTTCCCGTCCCCGAAGTCCCATTGATAGGACACTATGTTCCCGTTGGGATCGTATGATCCGGACCCGTCGAAGTTCACGTTGCTGTTCACGGATACGGTCTGATCCGTTCCCGCGTCGGCCACAGGGGGTTGGACCTGCTGTGCCTGTACGTTCACCGCGGCGGTGTCAGTGGACTGTGCCCCGTCGTTGTCCGTTACGGTCAAGGTCACCGTGTACAAGCCGGCTGAAGAATAGGAATGGCTCGCCGTGGAACCCTGGGCGCTTCCCCCGTCCCCGAAGTTCCACGCATGGGACGATATGGTCCCGTCAGGATCGTCTGAACCGGTGCCGTCGAAATTTACGGTCTCCCCCACTCCCGCGGTTTTGTCCGAGCCCGCATCCGCCACAGGGGCCTGATTGGAGCTTATGATCACCGTGCAGGTGTCGGTGCTCGATTCCCCGTCGTCGTCAGTAACCTCAAGTGTAACGGTGTATGTTCCGGCCGAGGAGTATTGATGTTCCACGCTGGAGCCCTGGGCGCTTCCCCCGTCCCCGAAGTTCCACGCATAGGATGATATTGTCCCGTCCGTGTCGTAGGAGCCGGTCCCGTCGAAGGTAAATGTATCCCCGGCCTTGCCGCTCCGGTCCGAGCCCGCCTCCGCCACCGGCGCCTCGTTGGGGCTGGGGCTGGTACCGCCCGTTGCACCGAAATTGGTTACGAGGCTGGAAAGGTCCCCGTTGTAGATGTCCAGGTCCACCGTGGAACCTGATATGCCATCCACCGATCCCTGATCAGTGTACTGCCAGAAGGACCAAGTGCTCCAGATACCGGTGCTCGGGCCGCTTGCCGAGGTATAATGGGCAACCCAAAGATCGTAGGTATTGATGGAGGTCTCCAGGTAATTGCCGGCATAGTTTGCATTGCAGTATATTATCGGTTCGAGCCCGGTGTCCGAGATCACCGCGTTCTGGAAGTCCCTTACCCATGTGGACAGGGCCGATTTGCCCAGGCTGGAACCGTCCTCCAGGTCGAGCACCGGCCTAAGGTAGCCGCTGCCCAGATATGAGGATATGACCGATGAGAAGTGGCTCGCTTCGGCCTCGGCGGTGTTCCGGGTGGGTCGAGCAAAATGATACGCCCCCATGTAGAGTCCTGCCGCCCTCCCGTCCGCCATGTGGCCCGAGAATGTATCGTCAACGTAGGTCGTGCCCTCCGTGGCCTTGCAAAATGCGAACTTGTAACCGTCCTGGTACACCTTTTCCCAGTCTATGGACCCCTGCCAGTGGGAAACGTCTATGCCGTCGGTTTCTCCCCCTTGTGTGCCTCCGCCGCTCGGGGTTCCTTCAAGCAGGGTTGTGTAGGAGGAATGGCTGTATCCCGTACCCCCGCCGTAGTAATACTGCCACCAGTCCCCGCTCTGTCCGTAGGCAACGAACCTCATGCCATCGTATACCTGGCCTACGATGCTGTTGGACGTGGAGGCGCCGCTCCTCACGTTGAGATATGCAGCGGTATCCACCTCGAAGACCGCGTTCTCAGCCGTCTCGGCGGTGTACCACGAGGCGCACCACGCCGGCCGGTCCTGGAACCAGAAATGCCACCATTTCTTTCCGTTCTCGTCCAGCTCGGACCCGAAGGCCACGTATTCTCCGTCTCCAGGCAGGTCTCCCACGTCCTCGTAATAGTTGCCCTGCTCGTTCGTTCCCGGCCCCACCCTGACGTTGAGAGTGGAGGTGGTGACCTTGAAGTGATGGTATTCGGCGGTGTTCACCGGGAAGTGATAGAACGTTGCGCAGGAGAAGTAGCTCAGCTCGGTGAAGAAGTCCCTGTCCCAGACATTGGACGAGTGGCCGCTTACGCCCACCGTGCTGCCGCTGTCGCTCACCACTACCATGGCGTGCTTGTATTTGTCCCCGTTCTTGTCCCCGAAAATTACGGCATCTCCCAGGCCTATGTTCGACGGAACATAGGGGTCGCCGTCGGTCACGTAGGTAACCTCGGAGCTCTGGTAATTCCTGAGATTAGTGTCCATGTAATCGCAGTAGGGTATGGTTCCGTAGCTGGACAGGGACCTGTCCCTGTCCGGATAGACACCGTAGCCCCCTCCGTTCGTGCCCTCGTGCAGTGACAAGCCTCCCGCGATGAGACACTGTGATACGAAATTTGCGCAGTCCCCGCCCATGGACGAAAAGTCCGTGTAGTGGGAGTTTCTCCCGTCCCACCATTTCTTTGCGTATCCGTAGGCTGCCTGCCGGTTGTAGGTATAGGCCGGCGGTACCGAGCGTTTGGGGAACTCATTTGCCTCCCCTGTAATCTCCTCGACCTCATTGATCTCCTCAACGCCCACTTCGATTCCCAATTCCTTTTCAGTAAAGAAATCACTTGACACGGCCATTGAAAAGGCCATTATGCCAATAACAAATACTGCCATCAATTTGATCCCGGGCTTCATATAAATTTACACCTCAAAACATTATATATTGCTGCCGTAAATAAATGTTTCGAAAATGTTTGGAGCAACGGGGCGAGACCATATCAAGAGGGTCCTCGGCAGGCCCTACAAGGAGATCCGTGACCACCCAACGGGAGGATTTCAACCTCAATTATAAATAAGAGAACTGAATATGCGAGTACCCATGGGTTTCATCGACAAGCTCAAGGCGCTGTTCGGCGGAAGTAAGGAGGAACCACCCTCCGGACCCATTCGGGACGAGAGTTTTGAGTACATGAGGCGCGAGCAGATATTGAAAAAGGAGCTGGAGGAGGCGCATAAGAGGGAGGAAATGGCCAAGAAGGAAAGGGAGGAGGCGGTAAGAAGGGAACGGGAGCTGGTACGCAGGGAGGAGGAACTGCGCAAGAGAATGGACGCCCTGGAAGAAACGACCATCCACGAGAAGCGATCCGAGAGGAGGGAAGTAGAAGAGTCAATGGCCAAGAAGGAGGGCGAGGTAAATCGATTGGAGGCCGAGATCCAGGAGCTCAAGGGCCATATCGATGCCTTGAAAAAGGCAAAACCGGAGCCTGTGGAAGCGAGCGTCAGGGCCATTATGCCGAGCGGGGACGAGGAGTTAAAGAAACTGCCCTTTGGCCCGTACAGCTTCAGGAACTTCATTGTGGGCAGGAACAATAAATTCGTCTACACCGCGGCGGAGGCTGTTGCCGAGATGCCTGCCGACGCCTACAATCCGTTGTTTATCTTCGGCGATGTCGGTCTTGGTAAAACCCACCTTCTTCGTTCCATTGCGAACCATATAACCCAGGCAGACCCCGGCATGCGGGTGGTTTACGCGACCTCCGAGGAGTTCACCAACGAGCTGATCGAGGCGGTGGAGGAGGCAGACCTGGAGGGCTTCAGGGAAAAGTATCGGGGCGCGGATGTGTTAATAGTGGACGACATCCAATTCCTTGCCGGAGAGCCGAGAACCCAGGAGGAGTTCTTCCATACCTTCAATACCCTGTACGACGCACATCGGCAGATAATCCTGTCCAGTGACAGACCCCCGGGCGAGATCGCGACCCTGGAGGCAAGACTTCGCTCAAGGTTCGAAGGCGGTCTGATCACAGATATCAAACCGCCGGATGCGGAGACCAGGAAGAGTATCCTCGAATACGAGGTGAGCAAGAGGGATGTGGACCTCCCGGACGAGGTCATTGGTTTCATCGCCCAGTACGTCAAGAGCAGCATACGCACCCTCAAAGGTGCTCTTAACCGGGTGATCGTTTATCTGATGACAAATGACGAGGAGCCAAGTATCGAGGCCGCCCAGCACGCTTTAAAAGGGATACTTTTGGATACGGGGGTTCAGCCCAGGCCCGTGGAGAGAGGCAGGAAAAGGACCGAAGCCCCTTCGCCTCCACCCAAGGAGGACAGGGGAACCGAAGAGGTTGCCACCACAGCCCCCACAGCCCCCACCGCCTCCGAAAAACCCGCGGGGGAGCCTGCAAGAGGGGCTGCGGAAGAGGTCCCAGGTTCAAGGGTTGGGGTAAAAGACGTGGAGAGGTATCGGGAAAAGATAAGAGAGTGGAAGCTCCAGGGGTACATCACCAACAGGCTGGAGCGTATGTTGGACGAGGGCAAGGTGAACCCCGCCGTCGTGGAGAGCGAGTTCGAGGAATTCGAGAACAATTTACAAAAATTGGAAGTGTTGGAGACCAGATTGAAGGGACTGGAGGGGGAGGGGTTCGACGAGGAGCTCAGGGAGCTGAGGGAGAAGATGCTTAACCCGGACAGCGTGGACGAGGTCGAGGACGATATCCGGCTGTTGGAGGAAAAGGTGCGCGGTCATAGAGAGTTGATGTTGGCCAAGCAGATGGAGGAGCTGAAGAGAAAGGGGGAGATGGCCAAGAAGGAACTCCAGTCACTCAAAGACCTGGCAAAGAAAAAGGCGGAAGACTGATCCGCTAAATCTATTCTATTGACGTTTCCGTTCATCCGGATGACAGTGCGGACGATATCTCTTCTTCTTTTTTGAAATCCACCAGGGAGACCACTCCGAGGAAATATTCTCTGGGATCCTCGGTCGATGCCTTTAATTTCCCCGCCCAAACGCGCGCGTCGAGTTTCCCTACCAATTCTTTGCCTTTGTCTAGCTTGATGTCGTTTATCTTCTGTATGAAATACGCTATTGCCTTTATGTCGTTGGAATCCTCTATCTTCTTGAGCAGGCTTTCCATGTTGATCTTGTCCAAGATCTTCTTAACGGTGTTGGGATTGATCTCGTAGACGCCGTCAATTACGTAGGTCAGCATGTGGACACGGTCCTCTCCCCTGATATACTCTATGACATGGTTCACCCCTACCTCTTCCATCAGGGCCGAGGATGCCTGATCGTATATCTTCTTTATCTTGGTCGCGGTGTAGACAATGTGCCTCATGTCGCTGCCCTCTTTGAGCTTGTCGGCGATGTTCTTGATCCCGTAGTTCATCAGTATGTTCTTGCCCTTTTCATCCGATATCTCGTTAACGGTATAAAGTGAATTGACGAACTTACCTATCTGGTCACACTTATTGAAGGTCTCCTCGTGCAGGTTCAGCATATGATATATTTCCTTTTCTTTTTCCGGGTAAGCCCTCCAGAGATTGTAAAGGGATATTGAGATCCGCTCTATGTCCCGGCATTCGCCTATCTCTTTGTAGATATGGTCGATCACCTTGTCGTCTCCGAAGGCGTCTCTCATGTCCTTACCCATCTTGCCCATGACGTGTAAGAATTTGGTGGAAAACACCACTCCCTCCTCTTTCATTTTGTCGAACACGGCCTTCGGGGAGATCTTTTCGAACATTCTCCTCCCCGTGGGGGGGTCCAACTTTATTATGCGATTGGCAAATTTCGCTATGTCTTCCAGGCTCTCGTCCTCGGCTTGGACAAGCTTTTTTATCTCGTTGACATCAAAGGCCTTGGCCTGGGCGATTGCGTACTTGCGGTCAATGCGGTCCAGGGCCTTGATAATGCCGCTGAGATTGGAGAGGTCCTTCTTGGTTTCCATCTCGTACAAGTCCAGAACCCTGTCGGGAACGAGCCTGGCGGCTATCCTCTCCGCCTTTTTTTTGTTGATTTCTCCAATGGCGATCAATATGGGAGAAAGGGTGGTGAGGTTGGCCCGTGTCAACAGGTTTACCAGATAGGCCTCCTTCAGGCCCCTGGCCAAGGAGATACCAAGGTCCTCGTCCATGCTGAACAGGTTTGACAAAGTGATCAGTCCTTCGTCAACATGCCTGTCATCTGAAATATAATCTGCGATTCTATCGATATCCAGTGAATGGGCCAGTTGTCTCTTGAAATGTCTGTTCCTCGATATATCGTTGAAATATACCAGCGTGTTTATGATGAGTTCCATGTCGGTCGTTTTTGAGATCAGGTCACTTAGTTCGTGTATCGGCATGGCCTCCAAAACCCTCCCGCCGATGCCCGGAGACAGGTCCTCTATTAGCTGGATGTAGCCAAGGAGATGGTAAAGGTCGGATATGGAGGACGAGGCCCGGGCGACCTTGGGCGCGTCTATTTTTGCCACGATCTCAGTGGCCAGATCGGGGTCCAGCTCCATCAGGACCTGAAGATAGACAATGAAGGTGTCGAAGTCCTCTATCCCCTCTGAGATCCGCCCGGCGACCAATTCCGGGTCCAGACTCCTTACCAAGGCCTCGGAAAGGTCCGGTTTCTTTTTTATGGTGATATCCAGGTCGGAGATCACGTCTCCGATAGGGGTACTGCTATCTAATTCGGAAAGTAAAATGTTAATGACCTCGTCTTCGGCGACACCCTCCTCCAGGGCCTCGGTGGCGGATGTCGTTTTTATTTCTTCCACTTCCTGCGGTACCTTACCACCTGTTTCCATGATATTTTGTATTAGGTCTTTGGCCGCATCCTTCCCGTCCACCTTGTTGACGCCGTCGGAGACCTTGAGGAAGAAACCCGGGTCTTCTTGGGACAGTGATCTCTTTAAAAGGTTGCTCGCGAATAAGTTAGTATCCAAATCCATCTGTTTTTGTCCCTTTAAAAAGTGCTTGACATCATTTATTCCGCTTCTTCTAACAATATATGTCAGACCATCAGGGCATTTTTCGATCCGGTGAAGATATTCCTTTCCCCCCTCCGGGTATATGCGGTTCAATCCGGAGGCGAAAACAGCCAGCTCCATAATGGACCTCTCTTCCAGGGATAATTCCATGACCTTTTCCATGGGAATATCCTTGTAAAATTGAACAGCGCCCTGTTTGGTGACCTCTCCAAGACGCCTTATCGCCCTTTCCAGAGAGCTGAGGTCGGACACCTTGGAGCCGGACGGAATGGAATCCATTTTTACCTTGGACATTATCGTCTTTGTTCTTTTCTTATCCACTTCCCATACCTTCCAAAGGAAATATATCAATTCCTCCGCCGATTTTGACTTGGAAACGATATCCGTGATGCCCTTTTCAGGGAGCTTCTTGACTATTTTCTTGGCAAGCTTTTTATTGAACTGGGACAAGAGCCATATTATGTAACCGATGTCCTTTGAGCTTTTGGTGTCTATGAGCTCTTTTGATATTGCCTCGATCTTTACCCCGTCCAGTATGGCCGCGGTCTTTTTGATGTTTTGCCGGCCTAAAAAAACAAGGAATGATTTAAGTATCCCCGGGTCGGTGTTCTCATTCAGGAACGAAGCCGCCCTTTTCGTATCGGTCTCATTGAATACCTGGGCGAGTGAATCGGGTGCCAGGGCGTTGAGGTTCAACAGGAGGTCCAGGAACATGCTCTTGTCGCCGAACATTACTTGCCCGAGGGCATTGACGGCCCTACTTTCCCGTAACAGCCCTTTCAGATTGATATCCGTGTGTTCCAGGGTGTGGAAGAACTTCAGCACGCTTTCCTCGTCGTAATCGGAAAGCGAGAATATCATCTCGGGAAAGAGCTTCTGGATCTGGTAGGTGGTGTCCATATCGATCTCTTCGGGCTCGGAGGTGAGTATCTTGACCAACACCCCGCCCGCCTCGTCCAGTTTCTTGTTATCGGGTACGAATCCTTCTCCCGTATCGGAGACGCCCTCACCACTCACTGCTTCCTCCTGCACCGAGCCCCATACGACC
>CAZUZU010000096.1:0-11355 GCA_964624865.1 uncultured archaeon | reverse complement strand
CGGTATCGTCGTCCCCGAAATCCCATTTGAATTCGAGGTCCTCGCCCTCCCCTTGGTCCCAGTCTATGACGCCGTTGCCGTTTATGTCCTCAGAGGAGTCGTAGGTCCCGGAGCCGTTCAGCTTGAAGGCGAAGTTCCTGTTCACCGTCCGGTCTTTGCCGGCGTCCGCAACCAGTTCGCCCTCCGGTCCGGCTGCCTTGACGGTTATCCGGACCGAGGTCTCGCCCACCCCGCCGTCCCCGTCGTCCACTTCCAAGGTGATGGTGTGCTCTCCCGGTTCCAAGATCTTTTCGAACTCAACCTCCGAGCCCAGGGCGCCGGAGACATCGGAGCTCCACCGGTAGGACAAGGGATCGCCGTCGGGGTCGCTGCTCTTGCTCCCGTCGAACTCTATGGTCTCCCCCTTGTCGTACTCGTCCCCGTTGTCCGGCGAGCTGATCACGGCGTGCGGGGCCTGGTTAACGTTAGCGATGTCAAGGGTCCAGTTCTGCCATGCCTCGTCCTCGAAATCACTTATCTCAACCGATATCTGGTATTCGCCCTGGGCGGTGAAGTCGGGCCTCCATTCCATGCTGGATTCCAGCACGGGCCTGGACTGTGCGTCCTCCCCGGGTATCGACCTTGTGGTAATTGTCCCGTGGCCGAAATCTTCCGCCTCGGTTTCGTCGATGTACCACTTGGCCTCGAGGAAATCGCTGGCGTCCTGGTCAGTGGCGTTGGCCGAGAACCTTATCCTCTGCCCTTCCTCCACGGACGGATATAATCCCTCGGGGTACCAGTTCTCTATCTCCGGGGGCGTGTTGGGCCCGGCCTCCCTTATGGTTATGTTGACCTGCGTCTCGTCCTCCAGGTCCCCGTCGCTTACCTTCAGGGTGATGCGGTGGCCGCCCACACTTAATTCGTCGTATGAGAAGTAGGCGCTGTCCCCGAACTCCCCGTCCAACACGGAGGTCCAGGTGTATTCCAAGGTCTCGTTGTCCGGGTCGCTGCTGTCGGACCCGTCGAATAGCACGGGCTCGCCCTGCATGTAGACATCTCCTTCACCTGGTGCGGAGATCACCGCATTCGGGGGACGGTTGACCCCCTCCCTTACTGTGATGTTCACCCTGTCCCGGTTGGTGTCGCCCATGTTGTCCTCCACCGTTAGGGTGATGTTGTGCCTACCCGGCTCCAGGGAAGTGAAGAAGGCCCCCTCGTCCCCTATCTCCCCGGATATGTTGCTAGTCCATTGATAGGACACTATGCTACCGTCCGGGTCGTAGCTCTCCGTGCCGTCGAAATATATGTCCTGCCCCGCCTGGTAGCTTCCGTTGTCCGGGGGTGAGGAGATCATTGCCTTGGGCCCTATGTTCTCCGTGGAGCCGCCGTATATGGTAACGTCGTCAAGATAGATGCCGAGGCCGTTGACCGAGATATCCGAAGCAAAGCGCCAGAGCAGGTAGAGGTCTGTGCCCATGTGGTCGGACACGTCGAAGGTACGCCGGACCCATCCGTCGCTCTCGCCGCTGAACGCCTCCTTGCCCCCGATCGGGCTGCCGTAGGTCCCGTCTATTGTGGTGTCGTAGCCCTCTCTCGGGAATATCTGGGACCAGGTGGAGTTGTCCTCCGACGCGGAGACGAGGCATCCGTCGTAGGAATATTCCGAATCGTAATACAGATAAACGCTCAGGATCAGCCCCTCGGCGCTCACCCCGCTGAGGTCAACGTGCAGTGTCAGGTTCCAATCCGCTTCGTTATCGTAGTTGCCGCTGAGATTGGTGCCCCGGACCTTGGACCCGGAGTGGGCGTCGAAATCCGGTGTTCCCCATTCCCAGCCGCTCCCCTCCCAAAGGTACCACCAGGTTTCCTGGGTTTCCATGTCGTCGGAGAAGAATATCTCTTGGGCACTCTGGTTGACGGTGATGTTAACCATAGCGGTGTCCGCGGCATTGTAGTTGTCCTTGACGGTGAGGGTTATCTTATGTTCCCCCGGGGGAAGCGCCGTGGAGAAGCTCGGCTCTGTGCCCAGCAGACCGGTAATATTGGATTCCCAGCGGTAGGTCAGGGGATCGTTCTCTGGGTCGTAGGTTCCGGTGGAGTCGAACTGTATCGATGCCCCGTATTGAAAGATATCCCCCTCCTGGGGCGAGAATATTACTGCCACCGGTGCCTGGTTCTCCGGCCTGTGCTCTACTGTAACGGTGCGGTTGATCACGCGGGAGTAATAGCTGCCGTCGTAGGCCCGGGCATGGATAATATGAGTGCCGTTCTCGTAGGACATGGTGTCCCAATCGTAGCGCCAGTCGGCCCAGTTGTTGTTGGTCACCGCAAGGTTCCATGCCCCGTCGTCCACCGCCACCTCGACCTTTTCCACCGCACCGTTGTGGTCCGAGGCCCTTCCCTCGACCCTTACCTCGCCGTCCACCACCGCCCCTTCCTGGGGCTCGTCCACATAGACCACGGGTTCGTACGTGAACACACCGATCTCCTGTATCAACTCGTCGTTGCTCGGGTTCTCATCCCCGTCAAGCAATGCGGTGGCTATGAATGAGTAGTAGCCCTCCTCAGTGGGCGTGTAGGTCCATTCCAGGTCCCGTGTCTGACCGGGGAGGAGGCCTGTTATCGTCTTGTTGCCCAGGTTCTCCTCGCCGCTGTCAGAGGCCACCATTAGGTTGACCTTGAAGTCTTCGGAAAGCAGGCCCTGGTTTGATGCCGTCACAGTGATGTCCAGCTGGGAACCGGGCAGGTTATCGCCCTGTATGTTTATGGAGTCGACTGCGGCGTCGTGTGCCACCACCTCGCCTTTGACCACGATGTTGTCCAGGTCCCAACCGTGATAATTGACGCTGCTGTCGCTGGCGAACCGGAAGGCGAGCCTGAACACATCTTCCGTCTCCGCTCCTAGATCGAACTTGGCCCGGGTCCATCCGCCGCTGCCGCCGCTGAAGCCGTCTCCGTCCTCAAGCGAATCAATGTAGGAGGCGGGGTATCCCGCCCTAGGTGCGATCTGCTCGTAGCTCTCCCCCTTCAACAGATAGACCGCCCCGCCGTCATAGCTGAGCTCGGCCTCGTACCGGTGATCGAACTGCAGCTCCGCCTCTGCCAGACCGCCGAGGTCTATCTCAGGGGAAAGTAGGTAAACGTCCGTGTTTGCCTCGTATTCATGGGACGCGTCGTTGCCGCAGTACCATCCCCTCCCCGTCCTGCCCTCTTGGACCGTATGCCAAACGCTCCCGGTTCCCTCGTTGGCCACCGACCACTGGTCCTGGGTCCCCTCCACGTCGTTGAACAAGACCACCACCAGGGCCTTGAGGGACACCAGCCGGTAGGTCTGGGGGTCCTGAAGACATGATACGTTGACGGCGATGTTCACTCCCTGCCCTATGTAGGCGTCCTGGGCCGGTACGAAATTTATTTGCATGATACCCTCCTCTCCCGCACTCAGATTAAGCTTGTCCGTGGAAACGGCCACCGACCACCCGTCAGGCGCGGTGATCGCGGCCTCGTATGTTGCAAAGTATGTACCGTAGTTTAGTATTCCAAGGTCCAGGGAGCGGCTTCCCCCCTTCTCCACGTATATATCGCCTTCCGGCGCGGTTACCTTGAGCCCGTATCCCTCCCTGGTCAGGGTATGGACATGCACGTTGTTGTCCTCGTAGTACTCGGTGACGTTCCTTTCCGGGTCCATGACAACCGATACATCGTGTTGTCCCGGTTCCAGGGGTCCGAAGGTCACCGGTATCCTGTGCTGCTCGTTAGGACCAAGGTTCAAGGAAACGGAGGTGTGGAGGCCGCCGTCCAGGAATACTTGGACCTTGAAGTCCCCGGAACCAAGATCGCCAACGTTCTTCACGGTGTAGTTGTCTTCTACATACTCGTTCTGGGTGGAGGTGGTATACGCCATGGACTGGAAGAACAGGTCTGCCAGGGGCTCGTCCACGATAAAGGTTTCCTGCCAGGCCGCACCCCCCTGATATGAGTGGTCGCTGTAATCCGCCCCGTCGCGGGCCCTGACCCGGAGGTAATGTGGCCCGTTTGTAAGCTCCACGGGCTCCTCTATCTGCCACGCGTAGTTCTGGCCGGGCGGGATCTGGTTAACCGCAGCGGGTATCCAGGGCCCGTGGTCCACCTTGACCTCCACCCCGGTAACCGAGTTGGTGTCCAAGGCGCTGTCAGAAGCACCTCCCTGGGCCGACAGGATGCCGGCATCGTATTCCACCGCGGCGATATCGCATTCCGGCACAATGTTTATCAGGCCGGTGGGGCTTGGCTCGTTAAACTCGTTAACGAACTCGTCCCACTTGGTGTCCACAGCGAAATCGGCGTCCTCGTAGGACGATAGCCGATGGCCCCCTTTCGAATTAAGTATATAATAATAGGTGGTCATGTATATGCTGAGCCCCTTGGTGTTGTCCCAGTATTGGTCCCCGCCGTGACGATAATAGACGGTCTGGTTCATTATATCCATGATCTCTCCCGCGGTAAACACAATGTCCAGGCCGAGCTGGCCCACGGGGTATTCCTCGTTCACCAGGTTATAGGCGAAGTTGTACAGGTCGATGTAATCGTAAACAGAATACTTATTTGTGTTGGAATAAGCGGATTTGATAGGATTGAGGTTGAGGTACTGGTACTGTCTCACCCCCTTGATCATAAGCTGTGCCAGGTAGTTTACCTTGGTAGCGAGGGCATTATCGAGCCCTTGGTTTTGGAGGGTGTTGTTCACCAGGGCCAGGGTCACACCGGTGTCGTCCTCCGGGTCGGATTCCCCGTCCGTAAACGATTCTATGTAGCTGTCCACCACCAGGGTGCCCAGTTCAACCGGCGTCGTCCGCTGGTCCAGGCCGGAGAATATCGCCTGGTAGTCCCAACCGTCCAGAGGCTCGGTTTCCGCGGAGCCAAGGAAATAATCGGCATGTTCTTTTACCTGGTAGAACACCTCGGTCTGGCCCATCAGGCAGGCGTCGAAGCCTATGATGTCAAGGGCCCTTGACTGTTGATCGGCGACCTGGCTTAAGGCCTGGTCCAGCTCGTCGAGCTCAAGCCAGTCCGACCCGTCCTGGCATATCCCGTCCTGCCAGCCCCCACCGTGGTCCCAGAGGACGAGGGCGTAATGCTTGGAATACGAGTTGCCCATGGCAAAGTTTACGAAATCCTTCAAGGTGTCGGGATGGGCCATGTTTACCTCGTCGGTCCAGGACGGATTGACCTGGTCCAGCTCGATCTCCGAGGTGCCGAATTCCGAAAGGGCGTACAATCCGGTATTGGAATAACCCCTTTCGTCCAGAAGTACCAGTGTGTTCACCCCGGGGTTCATGTCCGCTGCCAGTATCTCCTCGTAATCCTCCACTGCGGCATCGGACAGGGAGTTGTCGCCCGCAATGTAGAGCATCACGGTCCAGTTGGCAGGGGACAGGGGCACTTCTGGCACTGCCCTGGTCGTTCCCGCTGCCCTGGGATTCGGGTTATGTTCATGATTCGTATAGGACGGTCCTCGAAGCTCTGCAGGTACAGCTGTGATCAAAAGCAGGGTGCAGAAGGCAAGGGCCATCGTTACTTTTCCAACTGAAATTACATTATTCCGGCCAATCATAGTGGTACACCTCTCAAGTACTAATCCATTGTTGGTCCTATATTTAACATGCGGTAATAAAGATTATCCCACGACACCGGAGCGGGGGAAAAGATTTAAATAACATTGCAAAACAGTTCGAAATAGTATATATACGGTCTTGTACATATTATCTTATGTTGGAAATGACTTACATTCGGATCGTCGGACCCCTCGTTATCGCTCTTGCGTTTTTTGCCGTTTTAGTCCCGGCACCTGCCCTCGCCCTTGATCACAGGGCGTCCAATCTCGTGTTGACCATGGACCAGGGCACGGTCGGAGTGGACGTATCCTCTATGGGCGGCGGGGTGGCGGTGCTCCAAGGCAGCCTGAGGTCCCTTGGCCCATTTGTCAGGGAGACCGAAGTGGTTTTAAAAATAGAGTCGGAGTGGGAATATTATTCCGTGCCCGGCCCCGTTATTTTCCCCCAATCCACAGGTTCCACCAGTATCGACTTTACCCTCTACGTCACCGTGCCTCACAACGTCACCGCAGGCCTGCATATATTGGAGGTCTACGGGGTGACTGGTGAAAAGGAAAGTACCAACTCGGACGATGTCTACCTTGACGTGGGCCAGTACGCCGACATCGGCTTGGAGGGGGAGTACGTGGTGGAGGCCGTGTCCGGCGCAAGTTATACCATGTCCCTTCGCGCCCTCAACCTGGGTAACGGAAGGGACGGCGTTTCCCTTTCTTCATCGGGGGAGGGGGGTTGGAGGCCGGACATGGAGTCAAGCAAGTTGAGCGGCATGGAGCCCGCCCAGGCCAGGGAGATAGGGGTGGAAGTGGAAATACCGGAGCAACCGGAGGAAGGTGCGTATATCATGGACGTCTCCGCCCGCTCGTCCTTTGATTCCAACGTCACCTCCACCATATATTTGAGGGGCTATGTTCGGGACGGCAAGGTGATTCTAGCGTTCGGCCCCAGACCCATCTTGTTCATTACCCGTCTGCCAAAGAGCCTGAGGTCGGACAATGGAATATACGGCGTGGAGGCCAGGGTGTGGTCCCTGCTCGGCTCCTCCCAAGGGGCAAAGTTAGGTCTTTACCAGCAGGGCAGGATGCTTGGAGAGAGCCCGATGCCGAACATATCGGAGGGCTATTATTCCGAGGTCGGCGTAGACATATCCCATTCCTCCGTCCGCTTCAAGGAGGGGAGCTATGCAGCAGTGGAGGTTAGGGCCCGGGCCCCCGGGGCGTTCAACGCACCCCGACGGACCATGATACTGATAGATAAGGAGGCCGCGGGAAAGGCCGGGGTTTCGAGTATAAGCGCGCCCGTTGCGGTGGCGGGGACGGCGGGCGGTTCCGCCCTGGCCATAGGGGCTGCTGCCTACGTGTCGTCGGAGCGGTTCAAGTACGCCCTCCTCGCCCTGTTGATCGTGCCCCTCTATTCCAGGCTGAAGAAGGACGATATGCTGAACCACTTCGTCAGGGGTCGAATATACGAGTACGTTAGGGAGAACCCTGGTGCCCATTTCTCTGATATCAAGAGGACCCTGGACCTGGGCAACGGCGAGGCCACCTATCACCTTCGCAGGCTGGAGAAGGCGGAGTATCTCAAGTCCAGGTTCGACGGCAGGTTGAAGAGGTTCTACATCACCGGGGTGAAGATCACCAAGGATATGTACGGGGTGGAGGACGGCATAAAGAGAAGGATCATCTCAAAGGTGCGCGAGAACCCCGGGTTAAGCGAGACAGCCCTTGCGAAAAAGATAAAGGTCAAGAGAAAGGAAAGGACGATAAAGCATTACATTAAGAAGATGAGCAGGAGGGGTGAGCTCATGCTTGTAACGGACGGCCGGTACGTGCGCGTATATCTGCCCGGGGGGGAAGAAGGGGACAGTGAGGAAAGCCCTTACAAGGACGAGGGCCGGGCGCATCAGGACATGATATAGTATGTTTAACCCTCTAATTTCTCCCTCAATTTCTCCAGCATATGTTCGGTCATCCCCGGTAAATTGTATTGGGGTGACCAGCCCCACTCCTCCCTTGCGGCGGAATCGTCCAGGGACGAGGGCCAAGAATCAGATATGTCCTGGCGGTAATCCGGTTTGTATTCTATCTCGAAGTCCGGGATGTGCCTCTTTATCTCAGCGGCCAGTTCGCCTGCCGAAAAGCTCATTGAGGTAACGTTGAAGTCGCAGTGATGCTTTAATTTGTCTATGGGTGCCTCTGCCAGATCTATGAAGCACTTGATACAGTCGGGCATGTACATCATCGGAAGGGAAGTGTCCTCGTTAACGAAACAGGTGTATCTTTTGTACTTTATCGCCTCGTAGAATATCTCCACCGCATAGTCGGTGGTCCCCCCTCCCGGCAGGGTTTTGTAGGATATTATGCCCGGGAGCCTCATGCCCCTGACGTCCAGGCCGAAGCGGTGGAAGTAGTAGTCTCCCAAAAGCTCGCCTGAGACCTTTGTGACCCCGTACGCGGTCTTGGGTTTTAACACGGTGTCGTTCGGTGTGTTTTTCTTCGGGGTTTCGGGTCCGAAGGCCGCTATGGAGCTTGGATTTATGATCCTGGCCATCTCCCTTTCCCTCCCCACCTCAAGTATGTTCAGGAAGCCGTTCATGTTGACGTCCCAGCACAGCTGCGGTTTCTTCTCCCCCACGGCGGATAGTATGGCGGCCATGTTGAAGACGGCGTCTATATCATATTGATCCACGAGTTTTTTTACCTGGTCCCTGTCCCTCACGTCAATGAAGTGGAAGGGACCGGATTCCCTGACCTCGGCGTCCGGCTCCGTTCTATGACCCGTGGCTATAACGTTGTCGTTACCGTATTTGTCCCGCAGGGCCATGACAAGCTCGGACCCTATTTGTCCCGCGGAGCCCGTTACAAGTATTCTGTTCATCGAAGCCATTTATAAGCCTCCAACACGTACAATTACTTTACGTTGAACTTGTTCTTCATCTCGAAAAATTCGTCCTTGTATTTGGGGGGGAGCTTCCAGGCCAGCTCTTCCAGCTCTTCGTAGTTCTTCAGGAAGGTCTTCTTGCTCCTGGTGTCAATGAGCTCTTTGAATTCCCTGGAGTCCTTGATGAAGGAGTAGAGGTAGCCAGCCCCCAGGACCAAGAATATACCTGCCACGATTATTATCCAGTAGCTCCAGTCCCCGCCCTCGTGCACCAATTCCACGTAGGTCTCTATGCCTCCCGTCTTGGCGTCCTGGATGTCGAAGAGGTCGATCACCGACAGAACAACGAATACAGCGCCGATCACGAGGGAAATAAGACTGAACCACATGATATTGTCCTTGATGGTTTTTCCGAAGTCCATTGGCCACACCTTTTGAAGGGGATTAATGGGGCTGGGGTATTAAACCTTCCGAACCGTTGTTCACACTATGTCGAGCTCGCTGCCAAGTTTCTCGTATACTCCCAATATCCTGTCCAGGTCTTCCATCTCCATGCCGGCGTTTATCTGGTTCCTTATCCTTGCCTTGTCACGGCCCACCATTGGGAATACTATTGCAAGGGCAAAGATACCCTCCTCGTACAAACGATTGGCCAGTTTCTGGGCCTTCTTGCTGTCCCCCACGATGGCGGGTACGATTGGGGTCTGGCTCACGCCGGTGTTAAAGCCCAGGCTCTCTATTTCCTTTTTGAAGTAGTTGGTGAGCTCCCAGAGCTTGTCCACCCTTTCCTTCTCCTCTTCCAGGACCTCCAGGGCCGCGAGGTTCACCGCCGCCACGTGGGGCGGGAAGGCCGCGCTCAGCAGCCACGTCCTGGAAGTGTTGTAGCCGTACTTGATCAGGTACTCGTTCCCGGCAAGCATTCCTCCGAAACCGCCCAGCGCCTTTGAGAAGGTGCCCATCTGCACGTGGATGCGGTTGCCCACCCCGAACTCCTTGGCTATGCCGTGTCCGCCTCCCAGCACGCCCTCTCCGTGCGAGTCGTCCACGTAGACCGTTGCCCCCACCTCGTCGGCGAGATCACAGATCTCGTCCATCTTGGCCACGTCGCCGTCCATGGAGAACACGCCGTCCGTTGCAACAAGTATCTGCCTTGCACCCTGTTCGTCCGCCTTCTTCAGGCAGTTCTCCAGGCCGCCCATGTCATTGTGCGGGTAGATCATCCGGTCCGCCCTTGTCAAGCGAACGCCGTCGATGATGCTGCCGTGGTTCAGCTCGTCGGATATGATCACGTCTTCCTTGCTTACCAGCTGGGGTATGAGGCCCGAGTTCACGGCGAACCCGGTCTGGTAGGTCATTCCCGCCTCGGTCTCCTTGAACTCGGCTATCTTCTTCCACAGCTCCTCGTGGACCACCATGGTCCCTGCAATGGACCAATCGGAACCGGCGCCGGCCCCGTACTTGTCCACTGCCTCCTTGGCCGCCTGCCTTAACTTGGGATGGTTGGCCAGGTCCAGGTAATTGTTGGAGGCCAGCATTATGCATTCCTTGCCGTCCACGGTGACGTGGGGCTTGGAAGGACCCTCCAGTTTTCGGATGGTCCAGGTAAGTGATTTGTCCACTAGCTCTTCGTATCCTTTCTTCAGGTATTCCGTTGGATCTCTTGCCATCATATTTCACCTCTCTTTATACCGTTATTGGTCTCATTACCTTGATATGGTAACCCGTTATCACGAATAAATACTTCTTACTTTTAAATTTATCTCTCAGGTTAAGGTCGTCGAAGTCCACCCTTAGCTTTGGCGTCCTTTGGAGCTTGGCCGGGGTCGAAACGATTAATATGTCGGACATGTGGACCTTGTTTACCACCTTGCAGCTCAGCTGTAGATTGCCCCTGCCGAACACAAAGCCCTGCGCGCCGATAGGGCTGATAACGATACTGGTGTTCGGGTAATCGTCCATCAGATCGAGTATCTCGCTCTCCGCCACGTCCCTTGCTATCATCTTTCCTTTGGCGATGCAGTCCACGCCGAGGATAGTGCCCTCCAGCCCCAACCTGGAGGTTATGTGGTTTACGGTGGAGCCGGGGCCCATGAGATAGAGCCTTTCCCTATGCTTGTCCATCTCCTCCAGCACGTAGGTCGCTATGCCGTCCTTGACGTCCTTGTCGTCCAGGCAGTGCACCATCATCTTGCCGCTCTGCACGTAAGACGGTTCGTAAGGGGTATGGGCCAGGCCGAACAATTTGATGTTCCACTCCCCCTTCCTGTACCTCTCCTCGTCAAGGTCCATTATTTCGCATTCCTGCACCTCCATCTTGTCCTGGAGGAACTCGGACAGCACCTCCGCGCCCCTCTCAGGGTTGACGGCGAAGACAGCGGAATGCATCTTGACGCCGGAGGGTATGCCCAGGATCGGTGCTTGGTTGTCCACAGCGGAATGCACGTCCCTTGCCGTGCCGTCGCCCCCGCAGAAGATCACCAGGTCAGCGCCCCTTTGCACGAACTCTTCGCAGGCGTTCTTGGTGTCCTCGGACAGGGTGTGTTCCCCTGGCTTGTAGACAACCTCGGCGTCTAGGCCTACCTCATCCATGACGTCCTTGCCCATATCTTTCCCTGCGGTGAGCCAGGCCGCCTCGCCGCTAATGTCCCGAAATTTCTTCAGAAATGACAGGGCCTTGTCCCTTGCCACCGGCTCCGCACCCCTTTCCACCGCCTCCTCGTAGACACCGTCGGTGCCCTTCAGCCCGACGCGCCCGCCCATCCCCGCAATGGGATTAACAACGAATCCTATCTTCTTGCCTGCCATACCACCCTGGATAAATGCATGTTGGTTTATAAATTCATTCCTCCCCTGGAGTGACCCCCTGTTCTTGGACAGGTAGTTAAGCAATTCCATTTAAAGTTTC
>CAZUZU010000095.1:0-11367 GCA_964624865.1 uncultured archaeon | reverse complement strand
ACGTCGCCCTGGTTCCGGAAGCGCTGTCCCTGCCTATCACCTCGATGGCGAGGTCGCTGCCTCCCAGGTCCTTCCAGTTCGTCGTGGTGCCGTCGTAGATATTCCTAACCTGCTCCAGGGTAAGACCGGTTACGGAGTTATCCTTGTGCACGATCAGGGCTATACCGTCCTTTGCCACGATGTGCTGCACCAGGTCCGGATGATCGGATTTCTCCGAGTCCTTGAGCTCCCTGGACGCCATTCCTATATCCGCGGTGCCTTCCGCAACGCTCTTCACACCCACGCTGGATCCTCCGCCGCTTACCTGAATGTCGTCGTCCGGGTTGTCCGCCATCCATGCGTCCGCGGCGGCCTGTGCAACGGGCAGAACGGTTGTGGAGCCGACCACTGTCAGGGTCCTTTCCCCGTCTCCCCCGTCACCACCCTCGTTGATCTCGGCAAGGGTCATGCTGGATTTCGGCGGCTCTGAACCATCGTCGTAATCCGCCTTGCCTTTGTCGTCTATGCTGAGGTCAAAGGCGGGTATTACCACCTCTCCTCCTTTCTCCACCTTGCAGGAGTAATCCCCTTCGGGGATCTCCTTGTCGAACTTGGCAAATCCGTCCGAACCAGTGGTCGCGGTATAGCTTGAATCCGCTCTGGTGTTCTTTTCCACTGTCACCGTTGCCCCCGATATGGGCTGGTCGTCACCGGATAAAAAAGGTCCCAGCTTTGTCTTGTCCCCGTCCCCGCCGTCTCCCCCGTCGTCGATACAACCCATAAAAAAAGCGGCCAAGAGCAACATGATCACTACTCCGAAGCCTACCATATACTTCTTGTTGGTCATGTTTTCATCACCATATCGAGTAACTGAAAATTTGAATTATATAGTTTCCCGACATAGAATAAATAAAGATATTGTGAGTAATTGGAAAGTCATACGTATATATATCCCTATATATTTACAAGAAAATATAGAAATACTTAATAACGCCATATATATTATGATTTATTCCTTCCAACGAGGTGTGGATAATGGAGATAAGAAAAGTACAGGTCACAGGCGGCTCTTCATATATAATCACTTTACCGAAGGAGTGGATCAGGTCACAGAATATCAAGAAGAACCACCCCCTTGGCCTCATCGCACAGAACGACGGGACCCTGGTGGTCACCCCCAACACCTCGGGGGAGCAGACCTACCGGAAGAAGGAGATACAGGTGGACGACATAGACGACGCCAAGTATCTTTTCCGTCTGCTCATAGGGGCCTATATCATGGGCTATTCCGTGATAGAGATAAAGGCGAAGAAGAGGATAGCGCCCGCCATCAGGGACTGTGTGATAAAGTTCACCCAGTCCGCCATCGGCCCGGAGATCATCGAGGAGGGTATAACGACAATTACAACAAAGAATCTTCTGGACCCGACCGAGATGCCCTTTGAAAAGACCATCAAGAGGATGTACATCCTGGTAAGGACAATGCACGAGGACGCCATAGAGGGCCTTTCCAACCTCGACCTTTCACTGGAAGAGGACGTAATAACCAGGGACAAGGACGTTGACCGCCTCCACTGGTTGATATCCCGGCAGTCCAATCTGGTGTTGAGAAACGGCACCCTGTCCAAGAAGATGAAGGTCAGCCAGGAAGGGGCGACCTATTATTTCCTGATGGGCAGGATCCTGGAGAGAATTGGGGACCATGCGGTCAGGATCGCCAACAACGTTCCGATACTTCTGGATAAGAAGGTGGGGACGGCGATCACGGACACCATAGTGAAGGCCAGCACTTTGTCCATGGAGATATTCAATGACAGTATCAACGCCTGGGCGGACAAGGACATAGGGGCGGCGAACAAGAACATTGAATCCATCACGAAGCTGGTGTCCTACGCCGAGAAGGTGAACAAGAGCGCACAGCCCCACAAGGGCAAGGTTTCCATTGCCATAAGCTATATCGGCGAGAGCATAAGACGGACGGGAGAGTATTCGGGGGACATATCGGAGCTTTTGATAAACAGGTTGATAAACGAGTGATGAACAGCGGGCCCGGATTGTGAAACGTATGCCGCAATACGGTGACAGTTCCTAATTTTTTTTATTATCAATATTAAAATGGTGAGCAACGCCCCCAAGGCGTAAACACAAACTCGTAAATTGATGGAAAAGATATAAATAGTCCGTTCTAATGTATATAGATAAGATGACAGACTTGTCAGAGAATGAGGAGCTGGTGCTATTTGCTCTATCCACGCTTCCCACCGGAAATGACCGGGAGCTATCGGAAAAGTTCGGTTTCAAGATATCCACCTTCACAGCAATCAAGAACAGATTGAAGAGAAGGGGCTACTTCTACATCGCCAGGATGCCGAGCTATCACAAGATCGGCTACGAGCTGTTCAGCACCTTCTTTGGCTATCTCAAGACCCCTATGGCCAGGAACTCTAATTCGGAGCAGCCGGCTTTTACCAAGGAAACCGATTTTACCATCGCCCTCGGCGAGAACTTCTATGTTGGTTTCGAGTTCAATCAGTTCCTGGTTTCCAACGTTAACCGTAACTTCACAAAGGCCTACAAGTCCTTCGAGGACCTGATGTTGAGGTTTACCATGCTGGGTATTCTGGACGTTAAGAACACACGCTCCGTATTTTTGCCCTTTGAAGGCATGAGGAGGTACAACATGTTCGATTCCGCCCCCATCCTTTACCGCCATTTCCGGCTTGCGGAGAGCGAGGACTGGAAGGAGAACATGTCCAAGCAGGAGGTGAAGGCACTTTTACCGGAGTGGGAAGAGCTGGTTCCGGAAGATAGACCCCTTACTCCCATGGAGGGTAGGATCCTCTATTCCATGTGCCGATACCCCTCCCTTCCGGATAACAAGGTTAGTAAGAAGATGGGGGTGGCCAGGCAGACCGTGGCAAGGATAAGGAAGATGATGACCAAGAACGGGCTTATGCGGACATTGATAGTGCCCAATTTCAAATTGCTGAACTTCGACCTGATCGTTTTTATGTACGTGAAGATGAAGCCCACGGTGTCGGTTGAAAAACAGCTCAAGACCGTAACCCCCATATTTCAGGATTTCCCACCTTACCTCCTGCTGAACTATAAGAACGAGCTTTTAATGTATTCTCCGTTCACATCCTTCGGGGATTACAAGATCGCTGCCAACGAGCTTAACAGCTTGTACAAAGAGGGACAATATATCGAAAAGAGGCCCCATATCATGGAGTTTTCCATGGAGAACATAAATATCATGAGGGAGCACGCTTACTATTATAATCTTTAAATCCCTCGCTTTTTTTTCGGAATTATGCAGTCGAGAGCGATGAATTTCTGCCTGTTTTGTGAGATTGTAAATATGATATTGGGGGAACGTGCACACTTTTCGTTCACAAATAATCAAATACAAATCGGTTAAATATAGTTAACTTTATATATTCCTGACGTCAATATATTTATATAGGTGTGAATGAGGTTGGACAACGATATTGTGGCCTGCTTCGAAACGGAACTGAGCAAGGTTCTTGGCGATGTCAACAGCCAGATCATGATAGATAATGTACTTGCCGATATCAAGAAGGACAGGGACAATATCGCAGTGGACGACATCCCCTTAATATGGAAGTCCATCGAGAGCCCCCTAATGTCGCTCATTGGCCTGTCGGGCATTAAGGTACTGCAGGAGCTTCTCTACAAGAGGTTCGAGAACGAGGAGATCGAAGAGATCAGGCAGTACTGGGGCCCGGACATGGCAATGAGCCGAATGGAATAGGCCAAATCCCCTCCGCATTGGATTTTTTATTTGTTCGTTACGTTTCAGCTCCAATTTATTTATTTACCCTTCGGTAATATATCTACCTATGTGAAAGGCAATGTCGGGTCAAGCGAGAACAGGGCATATTCTATTCGATTTCGGGGCCTGCATCCATAATATATATACCCTTTCTCGCTCACCTGCATTGCGACATGATATTACGGTCTCCGTATTGGCCCTGCTTTTCATTTTCTTTATTTTCTCCCCCCGTGCCGAAGCGGAGAGGGATGTTGCCTTCACCTCGAAAATACAGGATATCGAGCTGCCCGAGGGAGCGAACATGGAGCACGCCCTACAGCTTAACCAGTATTTTTCCGGCGACGTGTCGGGCTATGCATTCGATCCATTGGAGAACGGGTCAATGATAGGTGTGGTTATGGACAATTCGAGCCACGAGGCGGATATCCTGACCCTGGACCCCGATTGGTTCGGTACGGTAAGGGGGAGGATCAGGGCTCTGGGCCCGGAAGAAGAGGTGGAATCCAATATATTCAATATTACTGTTACTCCTGTGAACGACCCGCCAGCGATACACGGCTTCCGGAAGATCGAGGCCGAGATCCTGGTGATCCGGGTGAACGTTACGGACGTTGACAACCCCGCAGCCGACCTTGACCTCTCCCTCTTGAACGAGGGAAAAAACATCACGGTTTCGGGTCTGGACCTTGAATGGGCCTTGACCATGGAGGATGTGGGGGACCATAATCTAACCGTTGTTGTCTCCGACGGAAAACTCAGTTCGAAGGCATATCTCAACATCAGGGTTACCAGGGAAGACGTTTTGGGCCGGGAGATGGCCATGGTCTTTCCCGCCGATGTGATAGAGATGCACGAGGACGTGGAGGTTGAGATCCCCCTGTCCGTTGAGCCCCCGGCGGAAGAAGCGGTCTATTCCCTTGTTTCCGGTCCTGAGGGCATGGAAGTGGTGAATGGGACCTTGGTCTGGACCGCAAGGAACGAGGATGTTGGCATCCACAACGTCACCGTCCGGGCCGAGGTCGACGGCCAGGTAATAAACGGCACCTTTGCCGTTAGGGTCCTGAACGTCAACGGCCCACCGGTCATAGAGGATATTGACTGCGCGCCTCAGCCCGGGTTCGAGGGAAATTATACGTTTTCGGTCCTATCCCGCGACGAGGACCCGGCCGACGAGCTGAACTACAGGTGGTATTTAAACGGCGAGCTAGTGGGCGCCGGTGTCGGCATAGAATTACATCTCGATCCCGGTACCCACACGATTCTGGTCAACGTTACCGACCTGGCCGGGGAGGGCGCGGAAAGAGGGGAGAGCGTGGAGATCAAGGAAGGCCCGGGTCCGGCCGAGGAAGAACAACGGTCGCTGCCCCGCGTTTCCCCTGAGACTCTGGTAGCGGGCGGCTCACTGGTCGCGCTACTGGCCGTCGCGTCGGCTCTCGGCAAGACGGAGGCCGGCAGATTCGCCCTGCTAAGTTTGTTCGTGGTTCCCCTCTATTCCAGGATATCAAAGGAGGATGCCCTTGACAATTTTCTCAGAGGCAAGATATACGGATACATCATCGCAAATCCCGGTGCGTGCTACTCGGAGATCATGGATGCCCTGGACATCAGGAACGGTACATTCATCCACCATGTCAAGGTTCTGGAAAAGGAGGGTTTCGTTAAATCGAAGAGGGACGGCAGGTACCGGAGATTCTATCCCATAGGTGCCCGGGTTCCGATTAAGGACCCCAGGTACCTTACCGATGTGCAGATGGATATCGTGGATGTCATCATGGATAATCCCGGCCTGAGCCAAGCGGAGGTGGGCAGGCGTATCGGGAAGAACAGGAGGGTGGTGAACTATCATGTGAACCTGCTTGCGGATACCGGGATCGTGGTGATGAAAAAGTCAGGGGTAAGGACCAAATTATACGTATCGAAGAAATTCACCAAGGATTTGCACGACAATACGTAGCGGTTTGCCGTTGCTATTGTCCTGGCGAAATTAACAGTTCAAGGTAGGAACTCACGATCTCGGGGCCGAGACCGGGCCCCAGCTCCCTGACAACCGTCCTCATTTCTTCAACGGCGTTGACCATTTCTTCCCTCTTATTTTCCCCTACTTTTATCTCCAGCTCGAGGAATTGTCCCAGTCCGTGTACCGAGTCCAGGCAGGCCTCGATATCGTGTTCCTTTTTCAACGTGTAGTACCTTCTTGTCTTCTCGACGATACCCGTGGGGACGAATCCCAAGGCTTCCAAAAGGGCCCTTGCCACCTCTTCGTTCTCAGCCGCCCTCACCTCGATCTCCCGTCTGCTCTTCGCCCCCTTTTCTGGGTCCAGCTTCGGACCCTTGTAGGTAAGGTAGCATGCCTCCCCGTTTTCCCCCTTCTCAGTCCTTATCCTCAGGGCCTCGTCACTCTTGCTATAATCCCTGTCAGGATGGGAGAAATAGACGTCCTTCTGGGTCTTTTTGCCCTTGAACACCGCGCCGAGATCGCTCAGCCCCCTTTCCACTTGCTCGGCCCTCAATATCCTGTGCTTGACCTCGTACTCGAAGCTCATCTTACTTCCTGACCCTGTCGGCCAGTCCGGTAAGCACGTGCTTCTGCATCTCGATCTCCGCCTTTATGGAGCTGAGATAGTCCCTTATGTCGGCGATCTCCTGCTTGAGATACTTCTGGACGTCCGACTTGAAGGCCTCCAGGGTCTCCCTGTTCTCGTTGGTGATCGACCCCACCTCCCCCTTCATCTCCTCCAACTGCTCCCTGGCCCCTCCCACCACCTCTTCCTTCATCTTCTCCACGGTGTCGTCCAGCTTGGTATCGAGCCGGTCCATCCTCTCTCCCATGGAGGCGATGGTCTCCTTGATATCCTCCTTGTTCTCGGCGTTCTGCTTGCTCAGTCCCCCGCCCACGCTCTTGATCTGGTTTATGGCTTCCTCGTTGGAATCCTTTATCATTTCCAGCGATTCGGACTTGAACTCGGCTATCTCGCTCTTGAATGAATCCACTGAATCGTTTATCTCTGATATGGAGTCGGACACCTTTCCGTCGAACTCTTCCATGGAAGAATCCAGGCCGCCCTTTACCTCTTCAAGCACACCGTCCATTCCCTGCTTGAACTCCGATATCTCGTCGCCAAGTGACTTCTTCATGCCCTCGATGCTCTCGCTCACCGATCCCCTCATCTTCTCCCCCTCCTTTTGCACCGATTCTATCACCTTGGTGTTGCTGACTCCCAGCTGGTTCAAGGCGTTGAGCTGTTCGTCGTAGTTCTTTCCCGTCTGCTCCTTAACAGCGTTCAGGTTCTTCATTACGTTATTAATGCCAGTGACGGTCTCCGAGCGGACGGATTCAACCGCGGTCATGGTGTTCTTCTTTCCGTCGGTCAGTTCCTTATACAGGGTCTTGAGGAGCTTGGCCTCCTGACTTACCGACTTTACTATTATCTCGGAGTTCTTGTAGCCCTTTTGACTGTAATTCAGCGCCTCGCTGCTCGTCTTGTAGGCGCCTTCGGCGAACTTGACGCTCTTTTCCACCGAGCTGTAGATATCCCGGTGGGACAATCTGATGTTGTCGTCAAGCCTTTTGGATGCTCTGGACAGGGCCCTTACTATGGAAAATATGGAAACCTCCCGATAGGAATCTTCGATGATCTTCCGATAGTCTCTGTTCTCTTTTACCTTTGTCATCTCCTTCTTGACATAGGTGTCGATCTCGTCGGGATTAAATGGCTTCAAGCCGCTGCTGGCGCCCCCGGTCTTGGTAACCTTCTTCTTGCTGCCTTTTGGCATTTCGATTTCCTCCTATGGATTCATACCACCATGACATATTCCATTTTCAATATTTAAATTTATTGACAATGGACCATCTATTTGGCAAACAGCCCTTGAAGAAATTCTCGTCTTGCTCATTGTTAGAAGATGTGCTTTACCATCCATTTGGGGTGGAAGGGTATCATGTCCTTGTAGTCCTGACCCACCCCGATGAAGAGTATCGGTTTGCCCACGGAATGGGCGATACTTAGGGCGGCTCCTCCCTTGGCGTCCGCGTCGATCTTGGTAAGGATCACCGCGTCTATGCCCACGGCCAGGTCGAACTGCTTGGCCTGCTCCACCGCGTCGTTGCCTGCCAGGGCATCGCCCACGAATATTATCATATCGGGCTTTGCCACCCTCTTGATCTTCTTCATCTCCTCCATGAGGTTTATGTTGGAGTGCATCCTCCCCGCGGTATCGATCAACACAACGTCCTTTCTCCTGGCCTTGGCGTGCTCCACCGCATCGAATGCGATTGCCGCCGGGTCGCTCCCCTTCTTGTGCTTTATGATCTTCAATCCCAGTTTGTTGGCGTGGATGTCCAGCTGCTCGATGGCCCCGGCACGGAAGGTGTCCGAGGCGGCCAGGACGCTTGAGTGGCCCTTCCGCTTCAGCCTGTAGGCCACCCTGGCGATCGCCGTGGTCTTTCCGGTTCCGTTGATGCCCACGAACATCAGGACGGCGGGCTTGTCCGCCTTCTTAACGTAATTGTCAAAGTTGATGTAGTTCGCCTTGAGAGCGTTCTCCATGGCATTCCGAAGACCTGTCTCCACCACCTCTCCTATGTTCTTTCCCTTGGGCATCTTCTTGCCTACCAGGGTCTCCTCAAGGTTTTCTCGGATCTCCTGGACCACGTCAACCGCCACGTCCGATTCATAGAGGATCATCTCCAGTTCTTCCATCAAAGGCTCTATCTTCCTCTCCTTAATTGTGCTTGAAAAGATCCCTCCACCCTCCTCTATAAGGGGCTTCTCCTCCAGGTCTCGAGACCACTTGGCCTTGAAACCCTTCCTCTTTCTTTGGACCTTCGGCTTCAGCTTCTTACCGCTGCCCTTGGCCTTCTTGGGTTTTACCTTTTTCTCCCCCTCCTCCACGTCAATGGTCTCGGATGCCTTCTTCTTGAACCTGGAGAGTTTCTTCTTCAGGGATTCGAACATCGAAGCATCACTCTTGCTGCGATCCTCTCTGAGAATACAGCTGCTCTATCTTCGCTCCCTGCTCTTCCATCTTGACAGACAATTCCCGGAGGTCGGATCCCAGTTTTTCCTTGGTGCCGGACAGCACCTCGATCTTATCCTCGAGGCTGCCGATGGCGTCGGACACGCTGGCCCCCATACTTATGTCAGAGCCCAGGGAAATTATCACTTTCTTGTCCTTCTGGATGTTTACTGGCATCTTCACCCCCGTGCCCAAGGGGAAAAGAAATTCCGTGTCCTCCGGGGCCTCGTCGAGGGCTTGAAGGCTTTGCACGGTGCCCTTGGCCTCGTTAAGGGTGGTTGTAACAAGGGAATATCTTTCTTTCATGGAGTTCAGTTCGGCCTCGTTGGCCTTGTATTCGGATACTAGCTCTGAAAATTCCTTTTCGTTTTCTTCTGACATCAATAACACCTATTTCTTCTTGATTTTGGCCTCGACCTTGGGATTGGTAATTTCGTCCTTCTCTATCTTGGTCACAGAGTCTATCCTTATCTTCTTCCGGGTCACCCCGTGCTTGCTGCCTATTTCTGAAAGGACGCTCTCCCTGGCCTGGTCTTCGTTCTTGGCAGCGATCTGCCATCTGAAGAACTGCCACCTGGGCAGTTTCTTGCCTGTTCGCATCTCTCCCTCTATCCGGTACGCCTTCATATTTCTCACCTTCATATCAATGTCAGGTCAACTACGTCGACATTGCTGACCTTGTCCAACCCTTGGACGATCTCTTGGATCTGGTCCGCACCCCCTCCCTCGTCCGGCACCACCACGTTCAACAACAGGACCTTCAGGCCGAAGGCCACGGGCTTGATCTGGAACCCTCTGATATTGGCATTGGAGGGCATGGTCCCCTCGATACTCTTCTGGATATCACTAAGGTCCACTTCCACGTCCTCCGGCGTGATCTGAAATACAATGGATACGTCTCCCATAAGCTCAACTCCTCAGGGCCCCTGGAACTCGCATTCCGGGCACTCGTATTTTGCGCCGAGATTTCGGCAGTGTCTGCATCTTACTATGGTTCCCTTTCCGCACTGCGGACAGGGGAATGACACGCCCTCCTGCCCGATGAGGGGAATACCACAAGATATACACTTTCTATCCACATTCATCACCTTTTCCTAGCAACTTTCCTACCCAATGGCGATATGATTATTTAAATCATTTGGTTTTGGCGGTATCACGGAGGCCCGGGCCGAAGTCGGTGGACGACGAGATCGACGAGCTGTTTAGATGATAATTCTGCCAGCGTAATTTACTGTTGGCCCTCTTGGAGTTTCATCACGGTGACCGCTTTCTACAAATCGCTATCCTTTATATTGTTGTTGTATATTGTCCACTATAGGGAATAAGTAAAACGGCGGTGAATGGAATGGGTGTGATTGCAAGACTGCTCATTAAGGGTTTTATACAAGGGATTGGCTATCGGGCGTATGTTAAACAATCGGCATATAGATTGAAGGTAAAGGGTGCAGTTAAGAACATGCATGACGGAAGTGTGGAAATATACTGCAATGCACCCGATGAGGAGACATATAATAACTTCAAGGATATGCTTAAAAGCGGGGTCGGAGAGATAGAGGAAATCGAGGAATATTTTGAGGGCAGCGACAGTTATGGGGAAGGACCCGGGGAATGGATAGGATTCAATTTCGTCAGGGATGAATATGGCGGTGCGGAAGAGATTCTGGAGTATGTTGTTCTTGGCGGAGTGCAATTGAAGGGCGAGGTCCATGAATTAGGTAATAAGGAAGATAGTATGCTGGAAAAGCAAGATAATATGCTGGAAAAGAAAGATAATATGCTGGAGAAGCAAGATAATATGCTGGAAAAGCAAGATAATATGCTGGAAAAGCAAGATAATATGCTGGAGAAGCAAGACCAGACACTCACCGCGATTAAGGATATGGACCAACATATGAATGATAAATTTGATTGGCTGGCAGATAGGTAAGGGGAGTTCGGAGATGCCATGAAAGCGATAAACAATAATCTTGAAGAACTTCACGAGATGAAAGATGCTTTCTTAAAACTAGTAGATCACTTTGTTAAGGAAGACAGGTAATCACGTTATTTATAGTAAAAAACCTTATAGATCCAGCTTATTTATTGGCGTTTTTTCACATATAGTGCAGAACCATTAAAGTATTATTTATTTGGTTCTCCACTATTATCTCAATTATCGTATCCGGTCGAGGCGCTAACGACAGAGCAAATCCTATATATCGGATAGTGTATATACTATGTGAAGGAGGTGCGAGCCAAGGAATGGCGTGCAGTGTAGCATCGAGTGGACAAGGTATTTACTGGCACCCGAGCGTTCTGGGCGACGGGCTGGAAACGGACGTCGAGCTTGAGCAGGGCACTAACCCGAGCGTGCCCGACACGGACGGCGACGGGCTCTGGGACGGGTACAACGTAACAGCGGACGGGGTCACATATCCGGGCGAACTGGCGACACATCATTTCCCGGGCGGGGACGTGAACGGCGACCCCGCGGACATAAAACCGCAGACGGAGGCCACCGATCCGACCAAGCCCGACACTGACGGCGACGGCGTGCAAGACGGTGCGGAGGTTCTGGGTGAAGGATACAGGTCGGA
>CAZUZU010000094.1:0-11397 GCA_964624865.1 uncultured archaeon | reverse complement strand
GAGCACGGGGGTGGATACGGCCTCCTCCTCCACGTAGAGATTGTCCATTGTCTGGGAGGCCACCTGGCCCAGGTTCTCACCGGTTATTATGCCCCTGGCCCCTAAATTCTTGCACAAGGCCTCGGCGATCCGGTACATGAACCTCCGGCAGATCACGCATTGATAATGCTTGTCGCAGCGGGTGGCGATCTGTTCTTGGATCGGTTTCCCGTGCGGTGCGAGGTATAATTCCGGTTTCATGTCATGAAAACGGGATATTGTCTTGACCAGGTCTTTTACCTTGGAAAACCCCTCGTCGTTGCCGAAAGGCCTGTTGTCCATGTGCAGAAATACAATTTTCTTACCCTGTTGCAAAAGGAGATGGGAGGCCACGGGGGAATCGATACCGCCTGATATTAGGGAAACGTACATGTTATCCCCCCGACAGCACTTTGAGCAGGCGTATCTTGTCCCCGTGGGACAGTTCCCGGTCCAAAGGTACTATCTTTTCCATATTGAGGACAACGTAGCTGTCCGGCCTGAGGTCCAGGGCTCGGACGGCCTGCTCCACCGTCGCGCCCGGTTCCATCTCCAGCTTGCGAGTGTCCGTTTTCTCTAATTCAACCTCTATTTCCATATGGCAACAGGTGCCAAAAGGAATGATGGAATAAATATATTTCTTTACCTCCCTCCCGCGCTGAGGATAATTTAATATAGCGTTATTATATGCTGTTAAATGGTGCTTATCATGGGCCAGGTAAAAGAGGTAGACTCCGTGGAATTAGCGATCGAGGCGTCTGATTACGCAAGATCACTTGATCTTAAGGAACCACCGACCCAGGACTCCTATGTAGTGGACGCCCTTGGCAAGGATATCCCTGACATGAAGATGGGGATATTCCTGTTGTATTACGACGGTGCCGAGATCAAAGGGATCTTACACTCCAATATCGGCGTGGACCGCTCCACGGTTTACGTGTCCGAATTCTATGCCCCGGAGGGCAAGGACGAGCTTTACCAAGAATTTCTGGAGAGGTGCGGTAAACACGGGATCAAGAGGGTGATCTGGCACGTGGGCGACCCCTGGACAGCTTGTATGGAAGAGATACATACGGTTTCATCGGATACTTCCCTTGACTTTGCAGTCCTGGACCTGGAAAGCGGTGAGCTGGAGAAAGAAACCCTCGAGCTGCCCGAGGAGTGTACAGTCTATTACGACAAGCCCAGAATGACCGATGCCATCTGCATGGAGGACCTCCAGCAGTGCTTGGAGGTACAGCTCGGTGTAAACTGGGGCGAGTTCTCCATACCGCCCAGGCAGATACTGCCCGATGCCTTCCTCCACCTTATTGGCCATAGGATAGGATACATGGTGGTTTCAAGGGACGAGGAGGGTAAGATAGTGGGTTTCGTTAGGATAAGCGCTACCTTCAGCCCCGGCTGCTTTTACGGCCACGAGGGCGTTGTCTTACCGGAATACCAGAGCAAGGGCTACGGCACCCTAATGTCGTCCATTCTCTCCGCCATCGTCCTTAGAGAGGGGGGAAAGAAGGCCTACGGCACCATAGACCCGACCAATCTGAAATCCCTGGCACTATCCCTGAGGCAGGTCGGAATGTACGGCGTCAGGCTGGAGGAGAACCTGTTCGGGGCCTGGGCCACCGAAGAGAACGTGGGCGGGGACACGGACCGGATCATATTGGTCTTCGATGCCGCCAACGAAAAGCCCCGGACCGGAAGCGATGAGGCTTTGAGCATAAAGATCGACGAGCTTCGGGACTCACCGGAGAAGATCGAGAGCCTGGATGACGATCTATACCTAAGTTGGGGCATGGATTTCGAGACCTTGGAGAGGAGGGGGAGAGAGGTAAAGCAGAAGGCAACCCTGGCCCTGAAACCACTGATGAACGAGAAGGGATACGTTCTGACCAACATACTGTTCGATGAAGATGATGTGAGATATTTCCTGACCAAACCGTGATCCCATGCCCAAGGTATCCTCCAAGAAGAAATTGAAGGTGGGCAAGAGATACGATTCGTGGTCCAGATATTACGATGCCATAGATAATTTTCCGTTGGTGAGCCGGCCCCAGAAAAGGTGGCGAAAAAGGGCCATCGAGCTTCTCGATGCCAGGGAGGACAGCGCGATAGTGGACCTGGGTACGGGAAGCGGACTCATACTCCCCTGGATAGCCCGGAGCGTTTTGGAGGGTTTGGTCATCGGAGTTGACCTCTCAAGGAAGATGCTTCTACGCGCCAGAACGAGGGGCAGGGAATGGGCCAACATAAACCTGTTAATGGTCGAGTGCGGCTCCCTTCCTTTGATGACCAACAGCGTGGACGGGGTTATCGCCACCTACGCCTTCACATCCATACCAAACTGGAGGGAGAGCATCTTGGAAGGCCTCAGGATATTGAAGAAGGGGGGAAGGTTCGTAGTTTTGGACACCGGCCGCCCCACCAAGTCGTGGATAAGGATATTTCACGCCCCTATCGCCGCGGTCGCCCGCTTGTTCGGATATACCAATATGCATCTTGATATACAAGGATTCATGGATAAAATACCCGGCATCAAAAAGGTTGAGGAAGAGCGTTACTACGGGACCATGGTCTATATCGCCGTCTATGAAAAGGTAGGAAAAAAACAAAATAAAATGAAAAAATAAAACAAAATAAAGAGGTCCGAAATGGGTTTTAGCCCATCCGGATCTATTTGTTCTCTATCAGTGTGTTCACTACGCTGGGGTCGGCCAGGGTTGACGTATCTCCGAGCTGATCGGTCTTGTCGGAGGCTATCTTCCTCAGGATCCTCCTCATGATCTTGCCGGAGCGGGTCTTTGGCAGGCCGGGAGCCCAGTGAATGACGTCCGGGGAGGCTATGGGCCCTATCTCGGTCCTGACGTGGGTCCTGAGCTCCTTCTTCAGTTCGTCGGTGTATTCCTCGCCCTTCTTCAACGTGACGTAGGCGTAGATACCTTGACCCTTGATGTCGTGGGGATAACCAACAACCGCGGCCTCGGCCACTGCCGGATGGCTCACCAGGGCGGACTCCACCTCGGCTGTCCCCATTCGGTGGCCGGAGACGTTGATAACGTCGTCGATCCTGCCGGTGATCCAGTAGTATCCATCGGCATCCCTCTTTGCGCCGTCGCCTGTGAAGTAGTTGCCGGGATACATTCCGAAGTAGGTATCCTTGAATCTCTGCGGGTCGCCGTAGACGGTGCGCATCATCCCGGGCCAGGCCCTTTTCATTACCAGGGAACCTCTGGTCTCTCCTTCCAGCTCGTTCCCCTTGTCGTCCAGCAGTGCGGGCTCCACTCCGAAGAAGGGCAGGGTTGCCGAGCCCGGTTTTGCGGGTACGGCACCTGGCAGGGGGGTGATGAGTATTCCCCCGGTCTCGGTTTGCCACCAGGTATCGACTATGGGGCATTGCTCGTTGCCCACCACTTCATGGTACCATGTCCATGCCTCGGGATTAATGGGCTCTCCCACCGTTCCCAGAAGCTTGAGGCTCTTTCTCGATGTCTTCTTCACCCACTCCTCTCCTTCCTTCATGAGAGCTCGTATCGCCGTGGGCGCGGTGTAGAACTGATCGATCTGGTATTTGTCCACTATCTGCCAGAACCTGCTGGGGTCAGGATAGTTGGGCACGCCTTCGAACATCACCGAGGTGGCGCCGTTGAGTAGCGGGCCGTAAACGATGTATGAGTGGCCGGTGATCCAGCCAATATCCGCGGTGCACCAGTAAATGTCTCCCTCGTGATAATCGAACACGTACTTGTGGGTCAAAGACGTGTAGACCATGTAGCCGCCGGTGGTATGCAGCACGCCTTTTGGTTTTCCCGTGGAACCGGATGTGTAGAGTATGAACAGAGGGTCCTCGGCGTCCATCTCCTCGTAAGGGCTTTTGCCCTTAACGTCCTCGGCGTCCATCTCCTCGTGCCACCACACGTCCCTGCCTTCTTCCATGGGGACGTCGTGGTCTGTGCGCTTTACCACCACAGTCTTCTCGATGCTGGGACATTCCTTCAGGGCTTTGTCCGCGTTGGTCTTCATGGGTATGTCGCTCTTCTTGCCTCTGAGTGCGGTGTCCTGGGTGATCAGGATCTTGCATTCCGAATCGTTGATCCTGTCCCTGAGCGAATCGGGGGAGAACGCACCGAAAACAACGGAGTGGATGGCTCCGATCCTTGCGCAGGCCAGTAGAGATATGGGAAGCTCGGGAACCATCTGCAGGTACATGCAAACCCTGTCCCCCTTCTTCACTCCCATCTTTCGAAGAACATTAGCGAACTTGCAGACCTCGCTGTGAAGCTCCTTGTACATGAGCTTTTTCTCTTCACCTGGTTCATTGCCTTCCCAGATAATCGCTACCTGGTTCCCCTTGGTTTCCAGGTGCCTGTCAAGGCAGTTGTAGCACATGTTGGTCTTTCCACCCTCAAAGAACTTGATGTTCGGGTCAACGAAGTCATATTCCATGACCTTGTCCCATTTCTTGAACCACTGGAACTGCTCCGCCTGTTTTGACCAGAAACCTTCCGGGTCCTCGATACTCTCCTTGTACATCTTCTCGTATTCATCCATGCTGTTCACATGCGCTCTATCTTTCATGTGTTTGGGCACCGGATAAACCTCTTCGCCGGACACGCTTTCTTCTGCCATTATCTTTTCCTCCTTTATATTGCTATTTTATGCTTTTTCTTGCCCTCAACATCCATCTATATTGTGGTAATTTCGACGTATCAGGCATATAGTTGACCCAGATGTTCAAACCATATATATATCTTGTCATAATGCTTTACTCACATTATTGTTTTTTTGTAATTTCTTTGGATTTATAGAACCATAATGCCTAAAAAACTTCATATATTACGAATTATATGCACAACTCTATTGTTTTTGTGCATTCCTTAAAATTGACAATATCACATATATCCAAAGCTAAAGAAACAAAAATGGAAAAGGTTGGAGGCCAGCAAATAACACCGTTATATGATTATTCGGATTTTTCTTCAGCCTCTTCAATTTCCTTTTTAATAAAGGCCTCGACGTCGCCGCCGTGGGTCAGGCCCTCCAGTTCGCCCTCTAGATCGGACGGTTCCAGTTTCATGATCCAGCCCTCCCCGTAGGGGTCCGAGTTGATCAGGGTGCAGTCGTCCTCCAGCTCCTCGTTCACCTCTGTGATCTCTCCGGACAGGGGTGAAACGAACTTGCCAACCCACTTCGCGCTCTGGATCTTGCCGCAGGTCTCTCCCTGCTCCACCTCGTCACCGTCGAAGGGCAGGTCGATGTAGGTCGTGTCCCCCGCGCTCTTCTGATAGAAATCGTTCATTCCCACGGTGACGGTGTTGTCGTCCTCTATTCTTACCCACGCGTGGTCCTTGTGATAGTATAGCTCGTCCGGCATGTCGTATCCTTCTATTTCTGCCATCTCTTCCTCACCTCAATTATTCTTAATCCCTATAGAGATAATTTATTTATTAATCTTTTGTATGGGTCATCTATTCCTTTCGTTTGCCTTTTACAACGATGTACAACTCACTACGATGTATAATTAACTAATATTCCCGTATTTCTGCACTTATCTTCCGAATATCTTCCCCCTCCGGTAGGAAAGGGAAGTTCCTTATATCCGGACCCGGCAGGCAATTGGCATACGGCCTGTTACAGGCTACCACCCCGTCTCTCCCAGGACAACCGCTCGTCATGAAAGCCGAGCCTTCGTCTATTATCTTGGAGAGCTTTTCTTCCCCTATCCCGTAATCCGTTAATCTTCCTGTATCATCAAAGCTGAAATCATCCGCCCTAACAATGTCCCCGTCGATCAAATATCTGGCAAGCTGTATCCTTCGATATTGGCCCATGGGGGGTTGGGGGTGATCCGCCAACTGAGAATCGCTTTCGGGGAAGAAAGAGAACAGGTGGGTGCTGCCGCCCATGTCACGCGACCTTTGAATGGTCGTTATCATCTCACTCTCGCTTTCACCCAATCCCACGATGAGATGGACCCCTGCCATATCCTTGCCAAATATCTCAATGGAATCTTCATAGATCCGCCAGTATTTTTCCCATTTATGGGGTCCCCTTACTCCCCGCCCCCTTATCTTCTCGAAGAGCTCGGGGGTGGCGCAGTCAACGGCCACGCCGATCATGTCGGCACCGGCATCCTTGAAATCATACAGAGTGTCTTTGTTCAATATGGTGGGCGAGATCAGTAAGGACACGGGGGTGTCCAAATCCTTTTTAATTGCCTTGGTTATATTTATGGTGTCCCGGTTGGACCTTCCGTTGGTAATCATGGAGATGCATATCCTTTTGACCTTGTCACCGCTTTCCCCCACACCTTGTATTATATCAGTTAATTTGTAAGAGGGCCATCCAACCCGGATAAAGCTCTTATCCGTATAACCGCCTGGCCTCTTCATGGAAAGTCCGCAATACGCGCAGTTTCCGCCGCATCCCTCCTGATACGTCAAAAGAAGGTTCACGCAAGGGGATTTGGCACCGCGATAAAAGCGCCCGTTCTTGAAGCCAAGGGTCATTGCCGCCGCGTAGCTCGTCCTTAACCATTCAGGGGATTCCTTCTTCATGATTTTCCACCTCTTGATGTATGGGTACGGAACAACATGTCTTCTTCCATTTAATAATTAATCCGTAGTCCTTTGCGCGCTTAATAGCTTCATCCGATGGGATAGCCATTCTGTTAACACCGCAGTCCACCGCGGCGACGTCGATATCCGGGTCACTTCTGTCACGAGCGCATCCCATTGATATTGGAACGTTGGGCATCTCGAGCCTTGTTCTGGCTATTATCTCGGCTATTTTCCCGGCACAGGGGGCCGATACATTGCTCATTGGCGTGCCCGGCAGTGACATGAGTGACACGATCACCACTACCTCGGGTTCATATCTTTTTATCATTTCAATGGCTTTGAACTCCCCCTTTACCGCCCCGTAATCTAGGCCTGCGACGATGTGGGGTGCTATGGGTATTCCGGCCCCTTTCAAGGCCGACATGGACTCTGATATCTTATCTATTCCAAAGTCCACGTGATAGACCTTCCTAAGGGTATCCTCGTCTCCGATAACGTCGATCAATGCCTGATCAATGCCGGCATTTTTTAGTTTTCTTGCGGTCTCGCGATCAATAATACCGCTGTGTATGGAAAGGAAAAGGTCCGTGCTTTTCCTTATTTCTTTTATTGCGGGAACGAACTCCTCCCATGGTAGTGTTCCGTTCTTTCTCGATCCGCCGGAGATCAAACACCCTATGTCACCCCTTTCATCGTAGCTTTTACATTTATTTATCAATTCGTCGGGGTCGGTTGCAAATTCCATGGTCTCGAGGATCTTGGCCTTACAGTGATCGCATTGAAGCTCGCATTCTTTACCCGTGATGGATATGGCCGGGTATCTTCCCCAGCTGCCGTTGTACCTGAACATACCGGGATGATAAAAGTCAATATTCTTTCCGAATCTTTCCCATGAAAGTTCTCTTGCCCGGCATATGATCTTATCGAGTTCATTCATGGTCTTCACCGAAGATAAACCGGCGGTCTTTATGATATTTATCCCGGCCCCAAATTAGGTCATTCATAGTATTCACCGAATGTAACCCAGCATCTTCTCAACACTTTATTCAGGTCATCCCAATGAGATTCCAACAGCTTGCGCTTTTCCTTTGCCCTTGCCAGCTCGTCCCAGAAGATCTTCCTCCATTCCTTTTCGTAATTCTTTAATTTTTCGATGTTGGCCTCGTTTACCGCCCGTCCCCCGACCCTTCCCGCGATCTTTCCGCAAACAACAGCCTGGGGTATTCCGCTCCCGGTAATCGGATGGGTCTGGCCGGCGGCGTCGCCCACCAGCATCATATTGTTCCTAACCGTTGAAAGAGGCCCTCCCACGGGGATCAATCCGCTGGTCTTGGAAATCACCTGTTGTTTGATCTTTCCCTCGACGGCTAGTCTATTCTTGAACTCGACAAGCAGCTCATGCAGCGGCATATTGTTAACTGGCATGAGCCCTGGCCTGACTCCGAGACCCACGTTCGCAGCGGCTCCTTTGGGAAAGAGCCAGGCGTAACCCCCCCTGAAACGGGTGTCGAAGTATACCTCTGTCATATCGACACCTTTTACCAGCGGGACTTCGAACTGGACACCTATGATGAAATTCCGATTCTCTTCGCCCATCCATCGCGCCACTGTGGACTTCGGCCCGTCCGCACCGATTATCACCCCTGTCTCGACTTCACTTTCCCTCCCCTCGCTCTTTATTATGACTTTGCTTCCCTTTCTTTTACTGCAGTTAGAATTCAAAAGGGTTTCTACACCTTTTTGTTCAGCTTTCGAGGCCAGGTCTTTTTCCATTATCGACCTGTCAAGCATGTAGCCCGGCGAGTTAGAAACAAGGAGTTCTATGCCCGAGAGATAGACCTTCATCCCCTTGGTCTCCTGCACGATGCACCTTCGAGAGATGTTCATCTCCCTCCACAAGGGCTTTGGTATGAACTCGGCGCATTGTACCGGTTCGCCTATGTTTTTCTTTCTTTCCACCATGGTTACCTTTGCGCCGTTTTTTGCCGCTTCCAAGGCCGCGGACGAGCCCGCCGGTCCTGCCCCCACCACGAGAATGTCACAGTGCAATATCCAACACCCTCCCGAGCAATTCGACATTTATGTCGGTTTGGTTCTCGAACCTGCCCTCGTAGGCGTCCTTCTCCTTGCCGAGATCATAGCAAGTGGTGCTGTCAATGTCAATGAGTATTCCGGGCACGCCGGAGTCCTCGAAATCCTCGAAATGTTTTAGATAGAAGGCCTCGCAACAACAGCCGATATAGGAGCCCACCCCCTCTGATCGGAACCTCTCAAGGGTTACCATCAGGTCTTCGAAGCTCAGTATCGTGGTGACCCACATGTTATTCTCTCTTGCAAGGGTGTATCCCGGCCCTATGCTGCACCCGCCGCACTCCGTGCACTCCCTTTTATGTCGATAACCGCATTCCAATGATTTGGAGCAGTAGGGAAGGAGCAGATGCATAGGTTCCATCTCGACAATATCCTTGAAAGATTTCTTGACAGTGAAGATGTGGTTTGACATGCTAAGAGGTATTCCAAGCTTGGCGATCTCGATCTTATCCAGGGCCCTTTCCACGGCTTGAACGAAATCAGTCTCGGTTATGCCTGGTATCTCCGTTCCGGACCTTTCAAAGTGATCCTTGACCCTCCTCTTAACTACGGCGATATCGGCGGGAATGTCCTTCAACTCAGCTTCGAGATCGTATATCGTTTGCTTGGGATATGCAAAGAAGTCACCGGTGATGAGGGCCGTTTTTATGCGGTTCGGCCTTAAGCCCAATACGAGCGTCGTTCGGATCAGGCCGCCTTCCGCCTTGTATAGTGAATAGACCGCGTGTCGGGAATCATCGGGCAGTTTGATCTTGTTGATCCATTCTTCGGCCCTGAATTCTCCGACCTTCTCCCCGAACAGGGCCTTTTCCTCCCTTGTTAATCCCTTCTCCTCGAGCTCTACACCGAATTCCTTTTCGAACTGGGACTTGAACCTGTATTTCAGCTCCTTGATATCCGGTACCTTGTCCATGATCCATTTCAGGCAGCTGACCCTCTCCTTGGCGGATTCGATCTCCTTGTCGTTCAACTTCTCAATTGGAATTCGGAGGGCCCTGAACATTGTTTCCACGTCAAGGTCAATCAAGAGGGTGCCCTGGAAAAGGAAGGCATTTCCCTCTTCCGCTCCACCCGTTCCTGAGATCTTTCTCCCCTCCACCTCGATGTCGTTCCTTGGCCTAAACTCCGCGTCGATACCCATTTCCCTGAGCCCCTTCACAACCGGCTGGCACGCCCTCTTGAAAAAGTTGATATTCGCTATGCCGACATCGAGGAAGGATTTATCGCATATGATCTCCCAGCCGAGATGTGACTCGTCGAAGAATATTGCCCCCCCGCCGGTTATGCGCCGGTTGATATCGATACCCGCGCTGCGGCAGAAGTCCAACCTCACCTCCTGCTCCACGCATTGATTGTATCCCACTAAAACCGCCGGGGGTGTGAACTGAAGGAAACGGACCGTGTTCGGTGTATCCATCTTTGATTTGGCTTCCAGCAGGGTCTGGTCGAGCGCCATGTTCTCTGCGGCCGAGAGCCACCCCGTGTCAAGCAATCGCCATTGTATCATTTGTCGCTACCGCCCACCGTTATCTCCGGCTTGATCTCCACCTCCGGTTCGATGGAATTGGTGATCAGGCACCACCTGCCCAGCTCTTGCAGGATCTTTTCCGCCTTTTTCCTATCCCCTTCCTCGCGCACTTCTATCTTCACCTTCACAACCAGGGAGGTGTATCGCATGGACCCTCCGGAGAGCTGCGCCCTGCCCTCACACTCGCTTTCATAGGACGCCACCTTGAGCTTTCTCCGGTCAGCGAGCCACATGAAGGTGGCCATGGTGCACACGTCTATGGCCCCCACGAACATGTCCTCGGGGGACCAGAAACCCGCATGGCCGCCGAACTCCGGCCCGCACGCCACCTCTATGTCCTCCTTGTTTCCACAGCTGAGGATGCCCTTCCTACCCTCTGTCCATTTCAAAGACGTCTTATACTCGTGCTGCTTCACCTGGATCTTCATTTCAATTCCTCGGTATGGTGGAAGATGGGAGGGATATATGTATATTTCGCCGGAGTCTTCCATTACCTCCGTCGAATTTGTTTCTTTTTATTGTCTAATAAGAACAAAATAACAATTTGATGTTTGTCCTATATTTCGATGTTTGTCTCATGAAACTTAAATATCGGAAAATACAAATAATTACTGTAAGGTGGTGATAAAAGATGAGAGAAATAACTGCGATCGGCGTGGCTTCCGTAATGCTCCTTTCGGCTTTTTTTGTAATGGTTGGGGCATCGGCAGCCAGTGAAACGAACGGACAGGAAAAGATCTCGGGGCTGGACCCTTTGGACGGTAAGGACGCCCATCTGGACCCTGACGGGGACGGATTGACAAACGTTCAGGAGTTCCAGTACGGAACCAATCCAAACAGCCCGGATAGTGACGGAGACGGGCTGCCGGACGGGTGGGAAGTGCTCTTCGGGCTCGACCCGACAGATCCTAGCGACGCGCACGAGGACTTCGACGCTGCGGGAGACCCGCCCGACGGGGAAAGGAACGGGGCTTACACCGACAAGGCCGGTCCCCACGGCTACGATGTGGACGGGGACGGGCAGGCCGAGCCCTGGGATAATTACGGGGAGTATCTATACGGTACAGATCCCACCAACGCGGATACCGACGGAGACGAGATAATCGATCCCGAGGACCCGAACCCCCTGAGTGCAGACAACGTTAACGAAACGGAGGGGGGCGACTTCAATCACGACGGGATCCCGGATTCCCAGCAGCCCAACGA
>CAZUZU010000093.1:0-11589 GCA_964624865.1 uncultured archaeon | reverse complement strand
TCAGTGGTTGCAGATCCGGGCTGGCCCATTATACCCCTTTGCATGAATAACTGACTGGAATCAATGCAATGGGGTAAGGTCTACCCGGATTAGGAGATCTTCCCGAGGATTGCGATCCTTACATTCCAAACTCCTTGAACATGACCTCCACCTCGGTGGGCATGAATAGATGGCGACGTGCGATTATGGGAACGTCGTATGTCTTTCCCTCCACCAGTTCGGGAAGTTTTTTCTCGTAAACCGCCTTGGATTCATCCGCCTTCTGGCCACATTTTCTGCATTTGTAGCCCATGTTCTTTCCAACGGATTTCATGTTGAGACCACATTCCGTGCAAACGGGGTTGGATATCTTTACCATTCGAGTTGCCAGTTTTTTAATGGTCACCTTCTCGAGATTTATACCGTAGGGCTCTTTTCTCACACTGCCAAAGATGACGATCTTATCGTCCGGGTGCAGGCATCGAATCACGTCCCTGAACTCCTTGGTGGGTTCGTATGCAATTACCTCTATCTGGCCGTTACCATCCCCGAAATAGAATACGACATGGCCTCCCGGAAGGTTATTTGGCTTGGAGAGGACCTTACCTTCCGTTCTGATCGAAGTACAAGGACTTAAGTTATTGATACTTGAAGGGCTAATATGCTCGTCGGTTGATTGGTTCGTTTGGAATGTGGCCCATTTGGACCAGGGCTCCCCTGGGACTATGTCCAATGCCTGTTGTAATTCCTCCGGTACCAGTCCCCTTACACCGTAAAGGACCGGGCAGGGGGAGTGGGGCGATATTGCAACATAATCGTTCACTGCGTCATAGTTATTAAAGGTGTAATTCAGTTTTCGGTTCAGCTCCATTGCCGTTCTTTTTTCGATCCGGCGTTTTTTACCGATGTTCTCTTTCATTCTGTAGGCAATGAGTTCGTAAGTGATCCTCCGCGGTTTCCAGGATATAGCTGCTGTGGCACCTATCAAACCCCTGTTCACTGATCCAAGGGAGTAATGGTCCGCCCCTGGCGGTATTAATCCATTGATCTCTTCAAGCTCGATAATCCGATGAACTGCTCTATGGTATATGTCAGGAGAGGGAGTATTTTTTGAAAATACTATGCCGGGATTGGTGTCCTTTCCCTTACTGGAATATTTTTCCACAACCCTAATGATTTTTGTCTTGGTTAGGTTATCAATGTCCTTGTTTTTACCCATGGAATAGGATCGGATATTATTGTCCGCGTGGCCAATTACCTTAGCTTCACCCCTGCCGACACCAAATCTGATGGCGACCGCCCCGTTCCCCCTCGTTTTGTATGGATTGTTCGGGTTCAATCTGACCAATCTGGGGTATCCTATGATGTCGTAGCCGTTCTCGATTAATACACGGATCACCTCAATTGCTACATGGGTGGTGCATCCGCCTTCGTTCGAGTCTGTGTCGTCTATCCCTATCCACATGGGTCATCAAAAAAAGAAAAAAGGTTACTGTAGGGGTCTCCTACAGTTGGGACAGACGTTCCAGCCCGGTTGGGCCATGGCTCCGCAGTACGGACAGCGTCTCATACCTCCGCCGTATTGCCCCTGTTGCTGTGCCGTTTGCTGTTGGCGCATTGCCATTTGCTGCTGGGCGATCCTCTGCTGTATAGCCTGCTGTTTTGCCATGACCGCCTGCTGCTGCTCCGGTGTCAGCTGCTGTTGTTGAGGCTGCTGATACTGCTGCTGTTGAGGCTGCTGATACTGCTGCTGTTGTGGCTGCTGATACTGCTGTTGTTGAGGCTGCTGATACTGCTGCTGTTGAGGCTGCTGGTACTGCTGCTGATACTCTTGTTGAGGCGGCGCCTGTTGTGTTTCCATCACCTGTGGCTGAGGAGATTTGGCTTCCATTTGTGGCTGCTGCGGTGCCTGTTGATCCATTTGAGCTTGTTGTTGTGGCTGCTGTTCAGCTTCTCCGGGCAGCCCGTACATCTCATCGCCCGCCGGAGCAGCCGGCTGTTGACCGTATTCATCGCCCGGCATTGGCTCCGGTCCCTGTTCGGGGGGCATTCCTCCTTCCTGATAGTAGTCCTCTTGTCCGCCGTATTCTGCAGCTCCCATCTCTCCCCCACCGTAGTAATCGGCCTCTTCCTGATTGTAAGGTCCGGCCTCTTCACCGTATCCCCCCTGTTCGGGATATGGCTGCTCCGGCCCGTAACCTTCACCGTATTCATCGTATCCCTCTTCTTGAGGATATTCGCCGTATTCGCCTGCGGCCACCGCAGCTTTCTTTTTCTTGGATTGCATGTAAAGAACGACCACTATCAGAACGACCACTATTATGACCACGATCACGGCTAGCATTATCCAGAGCATGTCGTCGCCTCCTTCTGTGCCCGAGCCTTTCTCGCTAATGGTCGGTGTGGAATCTCCGCCCGTCTTGGTCACTCCCCCGGTTGGGGTGTATGCCACATTGATATCGTATGTCTCTGTGTCGTATCCGTCTTTTTCAACGGTGACCTTGTAGGTCCCGTTGGTGGGCGGTGAGGTGAAGGCAACTATGCCGTATCCCTCGCTGTCGGTGGTTCCCAGGGCCACGGTCTTGCCTCCTCCGTCCTTTACAGTGATCTTTGCTCCGACGACGGGGTCATCATCTTCGTCTTCGAAGGGACCTAGCTTCAGACCCAATTGTCCAACAGAACCCCCGTCTCCACCATCTCCCCCGTCCGTCCCGTCACTGCCATCTTCTCCGTCATCGCCGTCCCCCCCGTCGCTGACCTCGTCGATGTCGATGGTTATCGAGGTGGAGGCGCTGAGCTTGTTCATTCCATCCTCCCCCCCGTCTGTGACTGTCAGGGTGATGGTATGTTCTCCCGGGTCGTCTATGGCCTTCTTTACTTCCTCGCCGGTGCCGAGCTGTTTTCCATCGTCGATTGTCCACACATAGGTGAGCTCGTCCCCGTAATCCGCATCGTTCCCGCCAGGTGTGGAATCCGAGGCGTCGAAGGTGATCTCCTCGCCCTCGTCAAAGCTTTCCCCGTCCTCGGGGGCGGTGATCGCCGCCTCCGGCCTCTCGTTCTTGTTTTCCACGGTCACCTTTATGGTTGCGTGACCGCTCTCGTAATTGAGGTCCTTGACGATAAGCTGCACTGTATAGGGCGAGTCATCGATCTGCGAGGCGGTGGGGTGGAACTGTATGGTATTATCTGACGTGCCGGTGAATTCGATGTAAACCGAATCCGTGCTGTATTTGAGGTAATCCTCGTCCTCCGGGTCATCATCCTCGGCCAACACGGTGAGGTTGAGATACTCGTTCTCCTTAACATTGAACTCTATGGGCGTGTCCGGGTCAACGATATTGTATACGTTGCTCTCTTCGTCCTCTATGGAAACGACCCTTGGCGGGTCGTTCACGTTCTGAACCTTTATCTTAAACGTGACGCTGTCGCTCCCGCTGTTCGAGTCGGTGGCTTTTATGGTGACACTGTGATCCCCCACCTCGTCCTGGGTGGGATACAAGGAAACATTGAACTTCGTTGATGTCAAGGGGTCGACCTGGGTGTTCGAGTTCTGTAGTCCCGGAAAGGCCTGGTCCAAGTTAATATCCCAGGACAGAGAATCACCTTCGAAGTCCATGTCAACGTCGGAGGCGATCATGGTGAAGTTGAACCATTCGTCCTCGTTGGCGGTAACCGTTATGCCGTTGGGCACGGTCTGTTTCTGGGTATTGATTATGAATATGTGGTCTATCTTGGGATTGTCGTTTGCCGCGGCCACCTTTACAGTTATTGTTGCTTCCACGGATTTCCCACCCGGATCGGTCGCGTTGAAAACAATGTCCTGCTCCCCGTTCCAGTTGGTGTCGGGTATCAGGGTAACATCCGAGCCGCCAATATTCACGTTGATGTGGTCATTGTCAGGGTCCGCTGGTTCCGATGAGAATGACAGGGAGTCCCCGTCCGGATCCGAAAAGACATCGCTAAGGTCAAGTTGATTGTAGGTGGAGTCCTCGTTCATGTTCACCGTAGGTGTGGTGTCCACCTCTGGTGCGTGATTGAATTTCAGGACCGTGAGCACGATATCCGCGGAGCCGATACTGCTCTGGTCATCGGTTGCGGTGACCTTGAGAGTGGTAGCCCCTTCCGGGGTACCTTCGGCCACAGTCGTCTCCAGGGAATATACATTGTCGCTTGCCGTTTGATCCCCGTTGGTCCCGTCGTCGTACATGGTGGCCGTGGGAGAGCCGCCGATATCCGAGATATCGACGACCACTTGGGTCACCGCGCTGTCATCGGTGCACTGGGCGGATAGGAGGACCGGTGTGACCCCGTCGGCTTCCACGCTTGAGGGGTCGGCCTGGGCGTTGGTGACCTGGGGCGGCTCATTGTTCGGGTCCACCGCAGATAGCGTCATATTGTATCCGAAGTCCACGGTATAGCCCGCCTCCGCCACCCAATCCAGCCCGTATGACCAGTAGTACAAACCTTGGTTCTCGACGAATAGGACCGGCATTGCGAGGATGAAAACGTTGTATTCTGACGTGGTGTTTTCAGTATAGTAGGTGTTTATCTCGTCAACGTTTGTAAATATGGCCGGTGGACTGGAACCCAATGCGAATAATTGGGAGGCGTTGTCCGGATTGACGATACCCGTATAGTAATATGGCATCAAATACTGGCCTTGTCCCACTGTTAGTATTATCAGGGTGCTAAGATCATGTTCCACTTCGATGCTAAGATTGGAATCCGCAGCTGTGATGGGAGGTGTTATGGTGTACCAATCGTAATGGTCGTAGTTTGGATTTATGACCTGGTTTTTGACGGGAACGCCGTTGCTCATGCTGGTCCCGGTGGCCGGTGTGTTGTCGCTGTCCGGGCTTCCCGCCTCAGTGGTTACAAGCAAAGTGTACTGGCCGGTGGAATACTGGCCCGTGTCGTCCTTTTGGCAGAAAACACCCACGTAATGCTCCCCCGCTATGGTTGCCTGTCCGCTTACCTGCCTGTATCCTCCCAGGCTTGCTTCCGCCATATAGTCGAGCTCCTCATTGAACTGGGGCTCGATAATATCCAGGGAATAATTGCCTCCTGCCGGAACGGTGAGATTGGCAACGATCTTGTCCGATGCGCTCACGTCCACTTTGAAGAAATCCGCCCTGTCGGACCCGCTCAGATCTCCGGTGGTGGGGTCGCCCACGGTGATCGGGGTTGCGTTTGTGAGGCCATTGTTTGGTTCGGATTCAGTTCCTCTGGCACTGAACGTTCGGCTGTCTTGCCAGCGTGAATAGAAGCTGTTCAGGTTGAAGTTGTTTAACTTCTCGTTTTTCATTCCGGATAAGAGCTCTTTCTTCTCCCTTAGGTCAAGAGGTCTGACTTCATCCGGGTCAAAGGACGTTACATCATTATTAAAAACTGTTCCCTCGTTTTCATTATCTGTCTCCATTTGGCCATCGTTGGGATGCATGGACGTGCCAATCCCTCCGATCAACGGTACCATAAAGAGACAGACCGCAATTACAATCGACTTTACAATCATACTACTGCTAACTCTGTTTACCATTTATCACACCTCGCCTATCCTTTCGTTTTCAAGTACATAATTCTCCATATATATAAAAATATTGCAATATCAGGATATAATCTGGAAAAATAATCTCTCTAATTTACTGTTTGTTTTCTCCCGATGCCTCAACATTTTTAGTTGCTATGATGTCAGAACCCGTGCCGGCGATGTCCTTGATGAGCAAGTCACCGATACCCACCGGCGCCCTTGCCTCCCGCTCCGCTATGATATCCATCGCCTCGAACAAGAGTTTCTTGGGGATCGGGGCCGAAGTCTTTACGCTGACCAAGGGTATCTCCCCGCCGACCACCCTCATGGTGGTGGTCAGTCCCCTTTTCGGCATCTCCATTTCCTCTTTGGCATACGCCACTCCCCTGTCACACTTTGCGCCCCGGATATTGCCCTGGTCATCTATCTCGATAACGCATCCCGCAGGACATATGATGCAGACCAATCTTCGGCTCATTCTTCCCCCTCCTTGATTCGGACCTTGATTTGGCTCGTATTATCGCGGCATAGTTCGCCTATTTTAACACTGATTTTTATCATCTCGGAGGGGATCACATCGCCCAATCTCCTAGCCAAACGACCACCCTTCTCTGCGATGAACTCGATCTCCGCGCTCTTTATCGGCCTGTCTGCTCGAAGGTAGAGATCCTGTTTTTTCAAGGCGGTAAGATGCGGGACCACGTACCTCACCCTTTTACCAGGGACCATTTTGATCAATCTCTCTTCCACCTTTTTTCCTTTTATCCGCTCAGCGGCCCGTTCTCCCGCCGCGTCCCCTTCCATGGAGGCGTAATCAACCAGATCGTGGACGTGAAGCACGTTGCCGCAGGCGAATATCCCCGGCACGGAGGTCTCCAGATTGTATTTCACCACTGCCCCGCTCGTCCTTTGATCGATATCCACGCCGCCCGTCTTTGACAGCTCGTTCTCAGGTATCAATCCCACCGAAACTAACAGCGTGTCGCATTCCAATGTCTTTTCCGTTCCCTGTATCGGCCCGAGGTCCTCGTCCACCCGGACCATCTTCACTCCCTCCACCCTGTGTTTTCCCAGCACCTTGGTCACCGAATGGGAGAGAATCAGAGGGATGTCGTAGTCCTCCAGGCATTGGACCACGTTCCGCTTCAATCCTCCCGGATACGGCATGATCTCCACCACCGCCTCCACCTTTGCCCCTTCCAAAGTCAATCTCCTTGCCATGATCAGCCCAATATCTCCGGAGCCCATTACCACTGCCCTTCGGCCAACCATGCAGTTACCTATGTTGATAAGGTTTTGGGCCGTTCCCGCAGTGTAAACCCCGCTGGGCCTCGTCCCGGTCATTCGGATGGCGGAGGTCGTCCTTTCCCTGCATCCCATGGCCAGTATTACAACTTTGGGCCGGATGCACCGGAGGCCGTCCCTGTTGCTCAATACCATGTTCCTTTGTGCGTCAAGGCTCAGCACCATTGTGTCGAGCATGTATTTTACGCCCCTCTTTTTCAGCTCGTCTATCTCTCTCTGGGCATATTCCGGCCCGGTCAAGACCTCCCTGTACCTTACCAGACCGAAACCTTCGTGTATGCACTGGGGCAGGATACCGCCAAGGTGAGAATTACGCTCCACCAGCAGCACGCGTGCAATCCCGTTCTTTTTTAGTGAGGCGGCTGCAGCAAGGCCTGCTGGCCCGGCCCCGATCACAACAGCGTCAGGATCGTCAATACCCTTCGTGGACATCTATTCAACCACCCCTTCTTTCTTCTTTTCCAGCCTTAGCGATTTTGTCTCTCCGGCAAACATGGGTGACCGCGGGTCCTTTAGGTATATCTCATCCAGGTCCACCCCCAGTTCTTTTCTCATTATCTCCACGAGCCTGGGGGTGCAGAAACCGCCCTGGCATCTGCCCATGGTTGCCCTGGTACGGTACTTGACGGCTGCCAGGCTCCTCACCTTGAACGGATTATTGAGGGCGTCTAGGACCTCCATGTAGCTCACTTTCTCGCATCTGCACACTATCTCTCCGTATCTAGGCTCTTTTTCAACCAGTTCCCTCCTTTCCTCCAGGGTGAGTTTATTCGGCTCTGTTCTTTTCTCCCTTTCCGCATGGTAATCTTCCTTCTCTCCGAACCCCTTTCCCACTTTCGCTGCAATCTTCCTTGCTATGGCCGGGGCGGCGGTAAGGCCGGGGGATTCTATGCCTATGAGGTTGATGACATCCTCTCCCATATCGATGATGAAGTCCTCGGCCTCGCCCCCCGGTTTAGTTATCTTTGACCTTATGCCGGCATAGAGTTTGATGACCGGGGCTCTGGCAAGGGGAGGCAGCAGTTCCTCTGCGCCTTTCCTTAGTTCTCTCACTTTCTCCCCGGTGGTGGAGGTGTCCTCCTTTTCCCGGATGTACTCGGCGCTGGGCCCGATCAGGATATTGCCGTACAAGGTGGGTGTGATGTGGACGCCCAGTCCCTTCAATCCCTTGAGGGGCACGGGATAAAGCGGGTGGTTCACCAAGTGACCGTATTCCTTGTCCAATATCAGATATTCGCCCCTGCACGGATATGTTTTACGCTCCGTGTGCAGTCCCATCATGGCAGCGGTCCGTGTGCTGTGGACACCTGCCGAGTTTATAATTACGGAAGAGTTTACCTTGGTTTTCTCCCCCCTAAGACCGCAAAGATCGATCTCGTAGCCATTGGTAGTCTCCTTGATCCCGGTGACCTCCTTGCCCAGCATTACGGAAAAACCGTTGGAAACCGCGTTATCCGCAAGGGCGATGGTCAGCTCGTAGGGGGACACGATACCCGTGGAGGGAGACCATACGGCCTTTATGCCCACGGCTCCCGGCTGTTTTTGGCGGATTTCTCTCTCCCCTATCAGCATGAGGCCGCGGGCCCCGTTCCGATCACCCTTTTTCTTCAGTTCATTAAGGGTATCGATCTCTTCCTCGTTCCTGGCAACAATGAGTTTACCCGTCCGGCGGAAAGGGACCGAGAGCTCGCTGCAAAGCTTGTCGAACAGGCCGTTTCCCTCCACGCAGTATTTTGCTTTTAGGGAATCCTTTGGATAGTATATGCCCGCGTGCACCACCCCGCTGTTCGCGGAGGAGGTCCCCCGCCCCACGTCCCATTCCTTGTCTATCAACAGGCCCCGGAGATCGAATCTTGCCAGTTCCCTGGCGATGGCGCTTCCCACCACGCCGGCACCTATGATCGCCACGTCGAAATCGTCCATGAAATAGTAAAAAAGGACACTGTATTTATATTTGTTTGACGGCCCGGGCTATTTTAAAAGCTTGAACTTGCCTGAGGGAAGTATGGAATTTACAGGGTCCACCGGGACGTTAAGCCTCTTTGAAATCGCTTTGGCCGCCTCGACCTTTTTCATTTCTCCCGGAACGAAATCCACCTGGTCCAGCAGGTCCGTTTCTTTGACCAGGGAGGGTACCGTTATCATCAGTTTCTTGTATCCCTTTATCTTTTTTATGCCCAGGCTTAGTTTCATCTCGGTATCCCTGACATAGTTCTTCCTGCCCCTTATGATAAAAGCACCCTTTGCCAGGAACTCGCCGCTCTCGGGGGTCTTTGACACCTGTTCCGGGTAGACCCAGTAAACCGAAACATTGTATATTTGCGAGGACCAGGCCTTTGAGTAGCAAAGGGCGAGGGTGGCGGCGGCCTTTATCTCCTCTTCCCCGTATTCCCCCTCCATCGGACCCCCGTCCATATCGCATGCCTTCATTACCACGCTGGGGGCGCCGTGGATGTCCGCGTGGAAGTACATGTCGCCGTGTGTCATGTGTTTCTTGACCAGGGTGTCGTTGGTCTTGGCGTCCTTACCCCCGGCGATCACCCTGCCCGAGGGGGTGAGGGACCAGTGATAGTTCTCGAACCACCACCTTTGCTCGGCGTCGATATCCGTTGTCTCCCTTTTCTCCTCCACGTCCACCTTGCCCTTTTTCAACTCCTTTTTCTTCTCTTTCATCGCCCTCTGTGCCCCCTCCCTCTTTTTCTTCAGCTCCCCTGCCCGGTTGTAGTAACGGGAGGCGTTGGCGTTTATATCTATAGTTCTGTCCATCGTCACCTTTAGGTCGTCTAGCTTGATGGTAACGGTTCTTTTCCCTTGGTCCAGATCCAGAAGCTCGGCGTCGTGTTCATTTACCAAGGCCTTTATCCCCTCTTCGTCGTCTCCGGATACGAGGCCGTCGAAAAGCCCGTAGTTCTCGTATATCATGTCCCCTATCCGGTAATATTCCCTAGATTTCCGGTCCAGTTCCTTGATCGCCTTCTCCTGGCTCCTTACTATTCTCTCCAGCTTCGACTTCCTTTCCCTTATCTTCTTTTCCTTCCTTAACATCGGGGTTTCAACCCGCTCCGTTTTTTTCTGGTCAAGAAGTTGAAAGTATCGACGCAGGGATAGAAGGAAAAGGCGGTCTTCTTCGCATTCCAAACCTTTATAGAGGCTCATTTTCACAGGGCTGGCCGATACTACCCTGCCTTTTTCCAGGTAGAGGTATCCCTTCGGGGACCCGGACTCCTCCAGCAGGTCTTGATAGCTTGCGTATATCTTTTTCAGATCGATATTGCCCGGCTCCGCCTCGGGGTCCGCTCCGGCTCTGGTGCAAACCTCCTCGGCGTATTCTCCTCCCAGGTTGATGGATGTTGCAAGGAAGGAACCGATGTTCCTCTCCTGCCGCAGCGCCTCCTCCCGAAAGCTTTTTTCCTTTACCAGCAGACTCTGATATGGTCTGGGCGGGAGGGTGTATCGGTCGCCTATCTTTATCCTGCGGTGGCGCCATTCTCTTTGCACCAGCGCCTGGATTATATTTTCTTCGCTATCCATCAATATAATATTCCCGTTACCGAAGCACTCCACATACAGCCGGTAACCTTCATTTGGTGTTTCCATGTCCAAAGCCAATATCCTGTCGCTGCCGACCTGTTCGAACCCCTTGACCCTGGCATTGGATATATGCTTCCGAAGCCCCATGGCAAATGAGGATGCGGATATGCCCGGCGGGGGTTTGAGGTCCAGGTACAGATAGGAACCCAGGGCGTTTATCAACGAGGTTCTTATCCATCTTCCCTCTCCCTTGACATCCAACTCCGGGGGTAAAGTCTCCCTCTCCAGGTTTAGGTCCAAGCAGAATATCCCCTTTTGGCCCCTTGCCTTTCCCACGTGTCCCCCTACGGCAATACTACCGAGCTCCAGTGCAAGGGAACGCAGGTCCAACGCCGACATCTCGGACTCTCGCATGGAAGCAAGAATTGTGGAAGAGTAAATAATGTTTGTTATTGGGTGAAGATCGGGCCAAGCACTATAAGGCCCTTGGGGGAAACCTCCAATGCATGCATCTCCATGCTGTGCTGGCACGCCCTCATCTTCTCTATCTGCAGGAACCGGACCAGCTTGCCCTGCTTACGCTTGAAACCCATGTGTATTATCCCGTCTGTAAGGAAGCCCTCGTTGCCAAGGATACTGGCTTCCCCGGTCTGGGACCTTTCCATGATGAGGAAGGTGATGAGATTGAGCTCCCTTACCAATTTGAAGAAATGGAAAACCTTTCTCTGCATGTTGGTGGCGCCCTCCATCAGGGAGTAGAGGGCGCCGAGGGAATCGAACGCGAACACCGTGAACTTGTCCTTGAACTTGTCCTTGAAGTGGTTGACCATCTTGGTGGTCAGCTCGATATAGTCCACGATCTCGTCCGGCCCGCTCCTTATGTTCGCGAAATCTGTCATTTGCAAGTTTATGGGGGGACTGATATTTATGGATTCCATGTTCTGAAGGTGACTTTCCACCCCCTCCTCCAATGTTGTATAAAGGCCGAATTCTTCCTCGTGGTTTGTCAGGTACTCGGACATCAAGGTGTATACGAAGGAGGATTTCATTGAACCGGGCGGACCGGTCACCAATATGACCTTGGGCGGCTTGATGTCGTTCTTGAACAACTTATCCATACCCTTTACGGTGTCTGTGAACATAGTATCATCTACGATATTTCCTACGGTTATATAATTATTTTCCCCGTGTGGGCTGTGTGTAAAAAGTCGTCCTCTTCTTTTTCGTTGCCGTCTTATAATGAAAAC
>CAZUZU010000092.1:0-11652 GCA_964624865.1 uncultured archaeon | reverse complement strand
TTTGTCATATAAATTGGTCGCGTCAAAATAATCATAATCCGTTACTGATATCGGTTGCGGGAGTTTAATACAAACACCATAATTATTTTCAGTTAGCCAACTGTTTACCATTTCTGTTATAGTAAATGTCTCCCAATTATCCTCGATTGATACGGTTGTTATGCTTTCTGGAGTTGCTGAAACAGATGGTTGGTTTGACCATTTTATTGTTGTTTTATCCCAAGAATCGTCAGTTGTTACGTCATTAGTCGGGTAATTATCAAAATGGTGTAGTTTCAACCGACCATCAATTACTCGACAGTTTTGTGGGATTCCATATGGTCTTAACTCAATTTTCATATATATTCTGAATTCTCCAAATAAACCGCTATTATCATATCCCACAATTAATCCACTAGAATCTTGAACACTATCAGTTACTTCCACAATTGTAACATCATCAGTATATTGCTGTAACAATTGGAAATTCTTTGTTTCTAAATGACCCGGAAGGATATCATGATAAATATAGGCTTTTCCTATATCATTATTATATCCCGGAGCACCAATTATCACATCATCTCCGAATCCATCGATATCACCAGCTGTTGCTACAGAAAAACCAAATTCGTCTCCAACGTTCTCTCCGAGATAGACGATTTCAGCCCTATTTGAATAACTAGTGACATCCCCGATTACCTGGAAATCATCAATATACCAACCATTAGCTGTTGTATACGCATCACTGGTCATCCGAAATCGAACCATTATTTTATTTCCGATATATGGAGATAAATCAACGGTTTCCTTCACCCATTCGAGTTCACCATTTTCAGTTCCTGGCGTATGAGAATATGTTCTAACTGGAGATGCCCAAGAACTACCTCCATCGGTACTGATCTCAACATGACCATAATCATATCCTGATTCGAACCAATATGCATGCATCCATTCCATATACGGAGTGGTCAAACCAACTAAATCAATTTCAGGTGATTCAATGCAAGCGGCATCATCCCAGAAATCGACATAAAAGTCATTTAAATCTGTACCGATGCAATTTATGCCATCATATGCATGAGTGGGATTGTCCGATACAAATCGATTATTTGGAGTTCCCAATTGCCATAAATCATATGCATCATCTCCGTTTGTTCCCATATCGAGAGTATAATGTTCCCATCCGTTTTCAAAATTATCCTCAAAATATAGTGGATAGCCTGTAGATTCTTTTAGGACAATATCATCAATATACCAACCATCCTGGGGATCATACCAGTTACCACCATCACTCCCAAAATGAAATCGAATCTGAACATTTTCATCGATATAATCCGTTAAATCAAAGGATGCTTGGACCCAACCCGAGCTTACACCGACATATGCGGGAGTTCCATCCTCAAAAGCTGCATTTTCGGTATGCCCGATATAATTACATGTGATCTGACCCGGATAGCCTCCGGATGGAGTTAATAGTTTCCATCTACCTTCTTCCTCCGTTAGAATTTCAACAGTTCCTCCATCCCAATAACCACCACCTCCGTATTCAAATGCATACCAATGATAGAATTCAAAAACAGGAGATGTTGTAGATGTTAAATCAATAAATGGTGTTGTAATATATGAATTTACATCATCCTCATATTCATCATTCACTTCAGTAGCTAAGCAATTCACACCATTTGGCGTGTGATCTGTTGCTGGACCAGAACCATACATTTGTAATGGTGTTCCTATTTGCCATTCTTCATATCCGAAAGCAGAACCCCCGTTATCTTGAGGAATGGCTGGTAGTGTCCCATGCACCCATTCTCCCTCAAATCCTTCATCAAGGATTACTTTCTGGTACTTCTCGTTCATAGAATCGCTACCACAATATAAATACGCCTTTCCTCGATCATTGTCGTATCCAGGAGCTCCAATTAATATGTCATCATAAGTATCAGTATTCACATCATTTACTCCAGCTACAGAAAAACCAAATTTATCACCTTGATTTTCACCTATTAATGTGATATCAGGTGTATAACTGCTTGCTGCAAGAGTTCCAGTAATCTTGATGTCATCGATTCTCCAACTACCTGTTGCAGTGCTATCTGATATTATTCTATATCTTATCTTTACATTATCACCAGAGTAAGAACTTAAATCAATTACATCATGCTCCCATTTTGTTAAACTGGTACTATCGTAAGTTTTAATATTATTCCAGCTACTAAATGGATCTACTGAAATATCAATATCTAAATCGTCATATTCTGCACCGTAACTATCTGTTTGATATCTATGATAAAAATCAAGAACTGGATTTGAATTAGAGGGCAAATAAATTTCATCTGTTACTTTACAAACATCATCTGCGTAATTTTGATACGCGTCATACATTGATGCTGATCCATAATATGATTCACCTGAATCTAACCCCCAATTACCAGTTAATTCCCAGTTACCAATTCCATATTCAAAACCGTCGTAAAAGAAAAAATTCCCAATATTTCCTGTGCCAAAATATATGTAAACGATCCCAGTATTCGAATCAGCACTTGGAGCCCCAATAACAATATCTTCCCAACCATCAAGATTGAGGTCCTCTGTACCTGAAACTGAATAACCGAATTCATCAGTACTTATTCCTTGACTTAAAACCTCGTCTGCATCAGAATCATCAAGAAGCCCATCGAAATCACGATCAAGTATTAACGCATTAATAATGTATACTTCGTTTTTATTCGGAGCCCCGATTATTAAATCGTCTTGTCCATCGGAATTTAAATCAGATGAAGAAATGCTCCAACCAAAATGTCCGTTTAAATAATTTCCGTATATTTTTATATCAGCATCGTCAGCATATATGTCTAATGTCCCTGAATGAGGTCCAATAAAAATATATACTGCACCCGCATCCATTGCATTTAGATCATTTTTAGGTGCTCCAACAATAACATCCTGGTAACCATCTCCATTAATATCACATGAATGAGATGCAAAACCAAATTCTTCATTTGATCCAAGTTCCCCCTCTCCCCCTATTATAGTATCTCCTCCAATTTCACCTTTTGCCATTCCGATTTCAATGATTCCGGGTATTAAAAACAGACTAACAATAAAGAAGACCACAATTTTCAATCTATTCCCACTTTTCTGAGTCATTTTTTCATCCTCCAATCTACTTAGTATGCGGTTGAACGGTTCTCTAAATTCCGTTTTTTCGGCCCACTTTCAAAAAAAAGAGATATTTTAGGAGGTATATAAAACTTTCAAATGTCGCATGGGTCTTCTTAATAAATATTTCTCAAACAGCGTTAAAATTGTGCAGTCCCAAAAATATCATAAATTCCTTCGGTATTCATTTATATTTGAGACCCAAAACACATATGAGCCGACCTTCTCAAAAATATTTCCCACCCGCTCAGAATACCCCCAGAACATGATACTAACAAAACGTAAGGTGAGATGTTTGATAAGATGGAAAGAAAGAGGCGAGAGCAGTAAAGACATAGCTCAGGACCTGAAAGTCACCAAGCGACGAGTGAATCAGGTATGGCGTCAATACAAAGAGACGGGAGAGGTCCCAGAGATCGGGAACGATGTCGGTAGGCCCAGGAAAGAAAACACTGAGAGGGAGATGCAGATCATACTTGAGGCCAAGGACAAGTACAAGCTCGGAGCAAGAAGACTCGAACCCATAATAGACAGGGATTACGAGGTTCACATACCACATAATCGGATACATAGATATCTCCTTGAGAAAGGATTAGCAAAAGAGAATCCAAACAAAAAGAAAAGGCGTAAATGGGTCCGTTACGAACGACAACATAGCCTTTCAGCTGCACATATGGACTGGCACGATAACGATTATGGTAAGAAGGTATGCGCAATCGAGGATGATGCTTCTCGGAGTATCCTGGTTGGTGGTGAATTCGATCATGGATATGAAAAGAACAGCATATTGGTTTTCGAGGAATTCATGGTTGAGTATATGCCAATAAGGACCCTAAGAGAACTCATCATAGACAATGGAAGTCAATTCGGGGCGCACAGGACGAATGAGTGGGGTGAGTGGGACAGTGAATTCAAGAGAACCGTGGAAGGTTATGGAACTAAAGTGATCCGGACTAGCGTCAATCATCCTCAAACAAATGGAAAGATAGAGAAATGGTATGACACATATGATAAGACCAGAGGTGATTTTGCCAACTTTGAAGAGTTCGTAACATGGTACAATACAATAAGACCGCATGAGAGCTTGGGTTGGAAACATAATCAACTTGAGACTCCGGAAGAGGCATTCTGGAGAAAAATGCCCAAGGAGAATCTATTACGTATAGCTACAAGGATATTCGGGTGGAATAAATGAGATACAAAAGGAATAAGAAGGGTAAAGTTAATCAACCGGGAAATAATTTCAGGACTATACACACCATCGAATCGATATAATGGCGTCAATATGGTCTTTATTATCTATCCGTTCTTTCCGATAGATCGTTCTACCCCGAGTGTTCCGTGGAATGCATTCGCAATTATCACTCTTCTTTGCCCGGGCGGCAAATGATTTATATCGTTCCCTTCCTTATAGGGGGCAGGTGAGGTGAGATGGTAGAGATAAAGAGTGTGAGAGTGAACATACCCGAGGGCTGCAACGTCGTCGTCGGGCAGAGCCACTTCATTAAGACAGTCGAGGACATGCACGAGGCCCTGGTCACCACGGTTCCCGGGATCAAGTTCGGCCTGGCCTTCAGCGAGGCCTCCGGACCCTGCCTGATCCGGCACACGGGCACGGACGAAGACCTGGTTACAAAGGCCAAGGCCGCCTCCTTGGAGATCGCCGCGGGCCACACCTTCGTTCTGTTCCTCAGGGACTGCTTTCCCATAAACGTGATGGCCGCGCTGAAGAAGGTGCACGAGATATGTCATATCGCGGTAGCCACCGCCAACCCGCTGGAGGTCATAGTTGCGGAGAGCGAGCAGGGCAGGGGCATCCTGGGCGTTATAGACGGCTTCTCGCCCCAGGGCGTGGAGGAGGAGGATGACATCAAGGAAAGGAAGGAGTTCCTTCGCAAGATAGGATACAAGCAATGACAACGGGAAGGTGAGTGTGAATGGAACTGGAACCGGAGCTGGAGCAAAGTCTGAAACAGAGGCTTTCCAACGAGATGGAAGAGACGGTGGAGCTGCTGGCCTTTGTCGAGGAAGGGGACGAGAGCCGCGAGGTGCTGGAGAAGCTTGCCTCCCTGTCTCCCAAGGTCGAACTGAACCTGGAGGGCCCGGACTCCCCCGAAGCTAAAGAAGTGGGTATTGACAAGACACCCGCCTTGGTGGTGGGTCCAGGCAAGCTCCAACTTTCGTATCAAACCCCTCTTCGGGGTCAAATACCATGGGCCTTGGTGGAGACGGTTGTCAGGATATCCAGGGGGGAGAGCGGCCTTGCCGAGGGCTCCAAGAGCTCCCTGGAATGGCTCAAGGAAAATAGGAAGCTAGAGGTATTCGTGGCCCGGGGAGAGGAAAGCGCCCTGGCCGCCCTTATCGGCGGTATGATCGCCGTGGAGGGGGCGGATAAGGTGAAGGTAAGTATCGAGTCCCCGGACCATGACGGCGCCAGGGCTCGAGAGTTGGGAATAGATGACCTGCCCGCCCTGGTGATAGACGGCAGCCCGGCGTTCGTGGGAGTGCCGTCGGAGAAGGAACTGGTCTCCGCCCTTGTGGAGATATGAGGCGCCGAGGTATATACATGGAGCCCGAGGACATCGTTCCCCTGCTTTCGGACCTGATGTACCGGTGCGGCGGATACAGCAAGGATCGATTGGAGGGCGAGAAGAAGGTTGAGACCAAGACCACAAGTGCCGACGTGGTAACCGAGGTGGACCTTCGGGTCCAATATAGGATCGAGGACTGGATCGGGAAAAATTTTCCAGGCCACAGGGTGCTTTCCGAGGAGACCACCGCAGAAAGGAAGATCAGTGTCCCCGCTTCATCTTTGGCAACCGAGGATCAACTGGAAGATTACGATTACCTTTGGATAATAGACCCCATAGACGGCACCACCAACTATTCCCACGGCCTGGGCATATATTCCATATCCGCAGCCCTTTATAGAAGTGGAGAATGCGTGCTGGGGATGATACACGCCCCCGGCACCGGCGAGCTCTTCCATGCGCTGAAGGGAGGGGGCGTTTTCCTGGACGAAAAGAGGGTGCGCTGCTCTGAAATTAGGGATATGTCCAAGGCCCTGGCGGTAAGCGGCTATCCCTACGATCCGGAAGACATGGACCCTACCCGTACCCTGATGTCGGGTATGTCAAAACATGTGCAGGAGCTGAGGGCCCTTGGCTCGGCCGCCCTGGAACTGGCCTACGTGGCCTCGGGTAAGCTGGACCTGTATTTCGAGTACGGCCTGAAGCCGTGGGACACCGCCGCCGGCAGGCTCATGGTCAAGGAGGGAGGCGGCGGAATTACGGACATGCGCGGCTCCGAATACGACATATTCTCCCCGCAGATACTCGCGTCCAACGGCACCCTGCACAGGGATGCGGTGGAATTAATACGCAAGATCCTAAACCCCGGGGAGTAACTACAGGACACAGCAGGTTAACCTTTTTTCCGATTTATCGCCCTTTTTCTCGGCCAGGGCCCTTAGATACCTAGAGGGTGTGACCACATGCTTTATACCGGAGCGAAAGGCCGCTTTTTCCACTCCCAGGTTATATTCTTTATTCCTTTTCGGTCTCATGCATCCCAGTATCCTTTTCGTGCCCGGTAGTCGGTGGGCCGAGTAGTCAAACACCTTTTCCACGTCTCCCAGGCCGGGTGGTTTACACAGCTCCATCCCCGTTCCGGGCGTTGGTATGAGAACGATGAACACCACACCTCCCACCGCTCCGGGTCCCAGGTCCCTTATGATATCTATCGCCTTGAACTCGTGACCCACCTTTCCCCCCTCCAATCCTATGTTAATATGAGGATATACGTTCAACCCCGCCCCGGTGAGGTAATTCAACGCCTTTTCGTAGGTGTTGGCCTCGACCTCCAGGCCGTATACATCGTTCACGACAGAGGGGCTGCCCACCAGATCGAAGGACACGGCGTCAACACCCGCTTTCTTCAATTTTCTTGGCATATCCCCCGAGTAGATAATGCCCGTATGCACATTGACCTTCAGGTTGGTCTCGGCCTTGATCCCAGCCATTGCCTCTATGTAGGATTCCAAGGGAACACGGCCCTTGTCGTCCGAGCCCCCGCTTATCAGCATGCCCTTCATTCCCCGGGCCTGTAATTCCATGGCCTTTCCCATTAATTCGTCTTTCCCCCGCACCGGGGTCATTGATCTGAGGTAAAATCCGCCGCAGTGCCTGCAGTCCAATGCACATTCCGGTCCGGTGACGGATACGGAAACGAAGCCTTCTCCGGGATAATAGCCTACCAGTGACATGGTCATTCGTTACAGTAGCCGCATTGCTGCCCCTTTCTCTTCAGTTTTCCACAGTTGGGGCACTTTTCCCAATCGCCTTCATCTTTTGCTTGCCCTTGGCCCGATCTCGCCTTTTTGGGAACCGGGCCCGTGGGTGCCTTGCTCTTTGCCGGGACCTTCCTTTCCGGACCGTTCTTTTTCGCCGGAGCAGCGTTTTTTATACCGGGACCTTGACCGCCGTTATCTTTAGCACGCATTCTCACCGGACCGACGTTCTTCGTGCTCCTGACCGCTGGTACCTTTCCCTTGCCTCTGGGTCTCCCGCTCTCCTTTCCGCCTCCCTTTGCTTGACCGCTTCTCCGAGGAACGCCTTTTTTCTTGCCGCTTCGGGACGCCTTTCTCCTCTTGTTCCTGGTTGATCTATTGGCCCTTGTAGCCTGGGTTTTTCTTACCCCCTTCGCTCTCTTCCTGGACGAAGTGACTCGGACCCCTTTCTTGGTGCCAGTGCTAGCTCTCCTCCCCGCTCTTCTTCCCCTCCTCCCGGAGCTGCGGCGCTGTCCGCCCCTTCCGCGAGCAGGCCTTCCCCTGCCCCTGACCGGACCCCTCCCGTCGATGACAAAGCTTTGGGAAAGGAAACCCGACGCCTCCCTGACATCGCCGACCTTGTCCCTCATGCCTGAGAAATCACCCGTGCTCCCCGACATGTTCCTGATGCCGGCGCCCTCCTCCTCCATCCTCTGGTGTCGATCCTCGATATCCCTGGATTCGTCCTTCTTCTTTGCCATGATAATACATACCTTTGGAGGATATTAAATCTTTGTCATCTCAAAGGGAGTATTCTCCCCCTCTTCGTCCTTGTGGTGGCCGAGGAAGATCCATTCTTTCTTGGTTCCCTCCTCTTCCACGGCGTCCTCCTCCAGATCGTCCCCCTCTTCCTTGTCCGTATCCCCGTCGTTGTTTTCTTCATCTTCGTCTTTTTCCCACTCTTCTTCCCCGTCTTCCCCTCCTTCCTCACCGTTACTTCCCTTTGCCCTCCCGTCTTCCCCTGCTTTCTCATACCCCTTTTTCTCCGCTCCCCCGTTTTTCCCTCCTTCCCTCCGTCCTGGTTCCCGTCCCATTACTTTTTCCGTTATTTTCCCCTCCTTCCGCGGTTCCCCTCCCTTCGGCCTGGGCACGAAGGCTCTGTTCCTGACCCTGACCCTTCCCTCAACGCCGAAATCTTCGCTGAGCTTGTCCCTGGCGTCCTTGACGTCCCCCACCCTCACTTCAAGGTTGGCAAAGGAATCATCGGGGTCGTCTGCCATGTCCTTGATCCTTGCCCCGTCCTCGTCCATCTTCTTGTACTTTTTTTCGAGCTCCTTGCTCTTGTTTGACATTATAACACCATATGATGCGGGCCGATAATAAGGTTTTTTATCCGGAAGGCAAGTATTTATTATATTGAATTGAATATGAAGACAATGATAAGAAGGCCAGGAACAAGCTGTCCAGGGGGATGGCAGGAGGATGAAGACCACATGGAAGAGGCCGAAGGCGAGTCAGGGGCCAGCCGATTGGGCCGAATATATGCCGATATAAGGGAGATATGGTTCGATATTATGGGAGACGATCCCCTGTCCATGTGCATGCTCAACACCCAGATGGGCCGGGTCCGGTTATCGGAGAACAACCTTACAATAGATAAAATAGAGAAGCTCATGGACGTGCTTGAGAAGGTGGCCTCCAACTTCCATCCATCCGATGAGATCAAGGGGAGGTTCAAGGGATGCCGGCAGATGCTCCACAAGACAACCGCCCACCAGGGCGGCAAGATATCGGCCTCCGGCCCGGACGACGTGGACCAGGCAAGGAGCTTTTCCCTGAAGCTGGCAAGGAACCTTGGCATGCAGAGGTCCGAGCTTACCCGTATCGGCACCATAATATTCGACCTTGGTAAGGCCATGCTGGCACATACCGCGCAGATAGAATTTTCCATAGCGCCGGTGGAGGACCTGAAACGCGGTATGAGGATAACAGCGGCCGCGTCAGATATACCTGTGGAGCCCGAACTTGTCCTAAGCCAGAGGGACGAATCGGATCTGGGGCAGGCCCTGATAGCAATAAAGAACAAGTCGGATCGGTTTATCTTCAAGAAAGAGGAAGACGAGTGCACGGTCTCCGTATTTATCTACTTGGACAAGACCGGTGAATGATGTTCATCCGTCTTCCCCCGCCCCTGCGATAGCCCCCCGCGATAAATATACGCCTTCTCGGACACTGTAATAGCCGCCTTCTCGGACACTGTAACAAATACCTTCTCGGATATTATAATATGTACGTTATTGGATACGATACCTCAGAAGAGCGGCGATGCCGCCCAGGCTGTCCAGCCTCTCCCCGGCCTCGTGTTCCGAGGAGATGATCTTCACCTCCGCCCTTATCTGCTCGCAGAGCTCGTCTATTCTGGTCATGGTCTTCATGTCCCCGGAGAGCTTCTGGACGAATTCGCTGGTCATCATCAAGGCCTGGACCGCCCCTGCGTTCAGTGCTTTCATCACCCTCTCCTCCCCGTACTCGTTCAGCCCGTCGCCCTTGGATATTGAGGAGAAAAGAACCTCGACGGTCTTCATCTCCGCCTGGGCCACCGCGTTTTCCAGTATGGTGTCCATTGCTCCCCTTTTCAGCGATTCGTAGACCCCTCTCATTCCCCCGGAACCGGTGTTGTCCACAGCGTATTTTTCCAAGAGTTCCTCCTCGCCGCCCTCCCGGATAAAATCAAGGAAATCGTCCTTGATGAAGCCCGGGCCCACCACCAGCAGGGGCTCGTTCCCCCCGTGAGCTCTTTTCAGCACCCTCAGCCCCTCGCCGTACATCTCTTTTCTGCCGCTCTGACCCTTTGAGTCCGGCCCCTTGCCGTGGTCGCTGAGGTGGACAGTGGCATGCTCCTTGATGCCGTATGAGAAGACCTTGGCCACGGTTATGGAGTCGTCGTCCACGCTTGCCACTATGACATTGGGCTTGCCCGCGGATTCTCTGGCCTTGTTGATTATCCTGCGGTGCAGCTTGGTCCACATCTCCTTTACCACGGTAAGGACGGTGCCCGGCGCCACGTTCAGGGTGTGGTAGGAGCCAAGGTCCTGGGGCCCTTCCACAATGGGGCCGGTGACCCTTAGATTGTCGGAATAGGAATGGTATTCCACCTTTTCCACCCCTATGCCCAGGTACATCCTCTTTTTATCCCTCTTTTCCGCCCTTAGCTTGTCCGTCTTTTTCTCCTCCCTGCGGTGGGTCGAGGCATAGACCCTGTCCCCGGGCACAAGGAACTGGTGCAGGTACCAGAGGTCCTCCATGCAGTCTATTGCCAGCTTGAGGCTGCCCCTCTTCCTATCGCTGTGAACTATTCTCATCTCTGATCTCCATTGCCCTGTTGATGACAGCGTAGACTGTCTCTTCCGCCGGTCCCGTTAAGCTGACCTTGGCAATGCTTTCCAAGGGCGATTCGTGTTTATTGAACTCCAGGATATCCGCCCCCGCCCTCATGGCGATGAAAGGCAGGTGGGCCGCGGGAACCACGGTGGCCGAGGTGCCTACCACCATCATGAGCCCGCAGTTCTCGGCAGCGGCGCAGGCCTTTTTTACCTGGGGGGCCGGCAGGGGTTCCCCGAAGAACACCAGGTCCATGCGCAGCGGACCGCTGCAGTCAGGGCACCGGGGGGGCAGCGTTTTATAGGCCACGCCCCGGTCCTTTACCTTGTAGCCGCATTCGGGGCACCTGCTGCGCCACAGGTTGCCGTGAAGCTCGATAACGTTACCTGAGCCGGCGTCCTGGTGCAGGTTGTCCACGTTCTGGGTCACCACCCGGATATCTTTTCCAAGGGACTTTTCCAACCGGGCAAGGGCCCGATGACCGGCGTTCGGCCTGCACTTTTGCACCAGTTTTCTAAGCTTCAGGTGCCATTTCCACACCTTTTCCGGGTCCCTTTCCAGCGATCGTATCGAGGCGAACTCCTCGGGGTCGTACTTCTCCCACAATCCTCCCGGCCCTCTGAACGTGGGGATCCCGCTGTCCGCTGACATCCCGGCGCCGGTGAGTACGCATATCGGGCCCGTCCCGGCCACCAGCCTGGCCGCCTCTTCTACTTGTTTATCGCTCATTTTTTCCCTGCCTTTTAATTCCGTATGTGGTGATTAGGCCGAGCTTATATAAGAATAGCGCTTATTATGCCCCTGTAACGCCATAGAATCAATTTTTTCTTGTAAGACTTGATTTTTATAGATACTATAACTTT
>CAZUZU010000091.1:6559-11658 GCA_964624865.1 uncultured archaeon | reverse complement strand
CAAGAATGAGGGAGGAAAATAAATACTTCAAGAGCTATGCGCTAAACAAATACAACATTTTTATACGATGGCCGACATTAACTGGATTAAAATATAACAAGAGGAGATAAAAAATGAAGAAGATTGTAATGATCAGCACCGTGATATTATTGATATTGGTGTCTTTTAGCAGTCTGAACAATCAAGAGTATGGGCCTTATCCGGAGCAAGGAAAAGAGGGGACAGAGGCCCGAGAACATCGTCTTTCGGAAAGAGGTTCGGATACGATCTCGGACAGTATAAACCCGTTCTTCCAGCTAACGGATACACCTGAGACGGAGGAATCGATCGTCTCCTTTGACGGGAACAATATTATCTACAGGGTCTCATATGAGACCACCTATAATATATTCGATGTAACGAACCCCCTGGTGCATGTCACACTCGACATGTCCGATTCGGTCAATTCTCCCGATATTGACGGCAATAGAATAGCATACTCGGATTCCAGGGACGGAGACCACGACATATATCTCTATGACATGGGCTCGGACAACAGCTTTATGACCGCCGACGACGGCGGCGAGACCCAGATAACCAACGATACCTATGACCAGGGTGGGTTCTACGGCGGCCCCAGAATCGCCGGGGATCTTATCGTATGGCCCGACATGAGGCACGGAGATTCCGACGGTTCGGGCTCCATCAACGGTATAGTGTATGCATACAATATCGCGAACGGCTCGGCGTTTCGTGTTTCGTCGCTTTCCGCCAATGCAAGGGCTGTGGTAACCGACGGCCGATATGTAGTGTGGGAGGATTTCCGCGACCAGTGGGGCCAGATATACTACTTTGACACCCAGAACCCCGGGGTCCGTCAACTCACCGACAGCTTGGACGGCGCCAACCGTCCCGCCATGGATTCCGGCAGGGTCGCCTGGATCGATTGGTCCGAACCCATGTCCGTAATGGTGCACGATTTTTCCACCGGGGATACACGGGACCTGTTTCATTCACCTCCCGGGGGATGGGACACCGCATTCTACGTGGATATTCACGGGGATTATGCCACCTGGAACCTTGAGGAGAATGGTATATGGCTTTGCCACATCCCCACAAGGATATCCACAAGGATAAGTCCACAGAAGGGATTTTGCTACAATATCTGGGGGGAGCCTTTGATATCCGGAAACAAGATCGTCTGGGCCGCCATGGCAGAGCCCGATAATTGGGACCTCAAGGACGATATATATATGTTCGACCTGGACCAAGGGTTCGTAGGCCTGGCCAATAATTATGCCGCGGTGGCAGATTCCACCAATCTTTGGATAATCGACAGGTGGAACCAGGAATGGGTCAATTTTCCAGACCCCACCTTGGGTCAGATATCAGTGAGGGAATCCGGAGTCCTTTGGAGGGACGGCCCACAGTTCAGATACTATACAAAAGAACATTTCTCAACCACCGGGGCGACGACGGATACCACTGTTGGGACGGGCGACGGGGTCTACATGAGCAATAACCTCACCATGATCCAGGATAGTTCCAGCATAACATGGTACAAACCCTCAACCCGGGAATTCGAGACCGACTACCTTAGCGGCACACTCTGGATCGGGGACCCCTATGCCTTCCTTAACGATACTTCAGGCCCGAGGATATACAATCCCGCCTCGGAAACCTGGATCCAATCCACCGGGACCGGTACCTGGACACTGTATTTCCATCCCATGGGCACGATATTGGTGGGCACGGACCATACCACTGTATTTGACATGATCTCCGGCACCAGTTCAGATATACCGGTGACGGGAATGGTATCCGACTGGGGCGGCAGGGTGGTTTCCGTATCCACGAAGGACCAGATACAGGTATATGACTTCACTGACCACAGCTGGTATCAGAAAACTTTCACCTCTACGGGCCATTACCCGAATGTTCGCATCTCAGGTAACATCTTGCTCTTCAACACAAGCAGCGCGGGCTGGGTCTACGATACGGCGACACATTCCTGGCTGGAGACACCTTCCGGTCTGCCCCTGCCCAGCAATAGAAAGGTCGTAGAGGACAATATCGTGGCGGTGTGGGGCCAGGACACCACTTACATATATGATATATTCGGCAAGAGCGATTGGACTACCTTGGCAAAGGGCAACAGATCCGTCCAGCTCTTCGACACCTTTGCCTTCAGGTACGACGCCAGCACCCCGAGCCTGGACCTGTACCGCACGGACAGCGGATCCTGGTCTTCGGTATCCATAGGCAGCTCTTCCTTTGACGGCTACTGGAAGACGGGTATAATTGAGAGTGCAACAAGTACCAGTATATATGATTGGGTGGATGATACCTGGAACGACGTGGGGGTCACGGGGGAGTTCAAAGGCCCCTGTGACGGTAATTTCAAGGTTCTGATGTCCGATTCCAACACCTATGCCTGGGGGACTCTGAACAGGGAGTGGGTGGAAAACCCGTCCAACACCGGTATCCTCCATTGTTCCAACGATATAGTTCTTCTTCGAACCTCTGCGAACACCTATGCCTGGGATACCGGGACCGGTTCATGGGCCGTTAACACCGGTAACGGCTCGGATTATCACGTTGGAACAAACTTTGGATGGTATACCTATGCATCCCAGGGACATTTCTACAGCGCTGGGGATCATGCCTGGCAGAATCTCGGAAACGGCCAGGGAATAGCCTCGGACGGAATACTGTTGTGGATAAAATCCGTGTCAACGGATGCTTTTTTCACAACCGCCAAACAGGATGGCGGCGACGGCGGCGACGGCGGGGACATAACAGACGGCGATGCGGACGGCCTACCCGACGATTGGGAAGCGGCCAACGGACTGGACAATACAACGGACGATTCCGCCCTGGATGCGGATGCGGACGGACTTACCAACCTGGCGGAATACCTCAACGGTACAAATCCACAGAATATCGATACTGACGGGGACGGCATGCCCGATGGGTGGGAGGTCGAGCACGGCTTTGATCCCCTATCGTCACTGGATGCTTCACAGGACCTGGATATGGATGGCTTTACCAACCTCGAGGAGTACGAATACGGCTCCGACCCGACTGACGCGGGGAGCCATCCGCCTGTTCCAGCTGAGGGAGAGGTTACAGAAGAGATATCTTCCGACACGGTAAAGGAAGTGGAGCTTTCCACTGACGCGGGGGATCCCATTGCCAGTCTCAAGGTCTCCGGAAACGGCACCCTTACAGTTAAGAGCCAGGGCTGGGGCAACGTGTCTTCCGAAGTGGGCGACATACCCTCGGATCAAAGACATATAGGAATATTCCTTGATATCGACCTGGAGACAGTGGATTGGATCAATATATCGGTCCCCTACGACGAGGCCACCCTTCCCGAGAACGTTACGGAAGAGTCACTTGCCCTTTATTACTGGGATGCCGCGAGCAGCGAGTGGAGAGAGGCTGAGAACTCGTGGGTGGACACCGATGCGAACGTGATTTATGCCAATCTTACCCATCTGACGGTATTTGCGGCTTTCGGCGATATCACCATACCGGACGGCGAGGATGGCGAGAACGGGGGAAACGGGGACGGTACCGATGGCAAGGATGGCACTGACGGGGAAGACGGTGAGGACGGAGATGAGGGCGGACTTGGCGGTCTGCTCGGGAACCCCGTTATACTAATAGGCATAGTCCTGTTGATCGTTGTTATAATTGTGGTTGCCGTAGTGGCATCAAGGAAAAAGAAGGAAAAGCCAGCGGAAGAGTCCCCGTCCGCCATGTCCTATGAGGAACCGCCCCCCGGAACTACGGATTCCTGGGCCCCCGCCCCTGTGCCAGAGGAGCAGAAGGAGAAAAAGCCCAAACCACCGCCCGCCAGGGAACCCGAGGACGTGCTGAGCGAGCAAGAGCTCTTTGAAAAAGGAAGGGAGGAAGAACCAAGCTCAAAACATAAACCCAGCGATGTGATCAAGGATCCGGAAGCAGAGCCCGAGGATGAGCTTGAAGAGGCTTGGAAATAGCCGATCAAAGGGAAATCATGGGGCATTGGGGGACTGATGCCCCCTATAGCTATTCATCCCTTCTAGCCTTATTTGCGGGAGTGTTACTACGTTCGCCCACCCCTGCTTTCCATCTTTTTATACCGCCACAACATATCATTCTTTCCCGCCGTGGTATGGATGAGCGGGAGGATGTATAATGAGGCGAAGACATGCCCGGAAGGCGCCTGCCTCCCCGGATAGAGATATGGACTGTGACAATGCTCCATCGAAACGAGAATTAAATACCCTAGGAGGCCGTAACAGGTCTCTTGACCCCGGCCTGGATGCCATCGACCCGGCTCCATCCGAAGCGTTCCCTATCCGATTTGGAGACAGGCGTCTGGATACCGGTCTGGACCCCCTTCTTCCCGGGGAGATGGTGTGCCTGGAAGGTAACAGCGGTTTTGTGTTCGATGCGCTTTACATGCTTATCGTCAACACGCTGCGGGAGCCGGACGCCCGGATAGTTTACGTGGACGGCTGCAACGTGATGGATCCCTACAAGGTGGTCGGAATGTGCAAGTCCATGGGCATCCCTGCCGGTGGCGCACTGGACAGGATATACGTGAGCCGTGCCTTTACCGCCTACCAGATGTCTTCCATATTGGAAGAGAACCTAGCGACGATAATCCCTGGTGCCAGAATGGCGGTGGTGACCGGCCTGCAGTGCCTGTACCGCGACCGTGACGTTCCCTATCCGGAGGCTAAAGTCCTTGTGTCAAGGGCGGCCGCATCCGTGTCTCGGCTTTGTCGAGAGCATGGCGTAGTCGGCGTGGTCACTGATATGATAGGGGCCGGTGGTAGAAACTTCCGTCGGGTGATAAGACCGCATCTCCACCGCCACCTGAGGATGTCGGCGAAAAGAAAAAGTATAAGGATCCGGGACCTGGGAACGAGGAGGACAATGGATTATCGTCCGATACCTCCGGGCCAGACAGTGCTTGACGATTTTTTTGAGATCATTTCCCCGTCTCCCCGCGCCGTTTCCCTGTCTTCCACCACCATTCCCCGGCCTTCCTTCCCCGCCCCTTCCACTCAATCGACATCCTCGAATCCATGGCCGACCTCTACGGCAAGCTGGGCCTCAATAAC
>CAZUZU010000091.1:6198-6549 GCA_964624865.1 uncultured archaeon | reverse complement strand
CATGGAGGTGTCGTAGTTGATAAGACTTTGCCTACCCGCCGCCTCAGCAAGGGGTAATGTGGTGCCACCTGCCGGCCCGCCACGGAGGTGCGGTAATTGACGGGACTTTGCTTACCCCCCGCCTCGCTAAGGGGTATTGCGATGACCGGCAGTCCCGTGCCCTCCTATCGAATTACCAAGGAGATGCCGTAATGGGCAGAACGGTCCCCACCTATCGACTTACCCTGGAGAGGATCATATCCGGCTGGTCCCCTTTCCGAAGGGCCCTCCGTAAGGAGGATCAGGCCCTCTTCGACGCGGTTATGAACAAGGCCCGTGCCCATGCAAGTGCGGGCAGCTATCAGGCAAGCG
>CAZUZU010000091.1:0-6188 GCA_964624865.1 uncultured archaeon | reverse complement strand
CCCGGTGGAGACCATCTTCCTTGCCGTGCTGCTGGAGCAGGAGAAGGAGATCAGGAGGCTCAAAGAGTGTACGGCTGGATCCTCGACTGCTACCCGGATTATGACCGAGGACTGATGGTCACTTGGCTCTTGTCAGAAAAGGGGCCGGTTAGACGGGAAGAGGCTTATGTTCTCCGCATCTATGTCGGCGGAGAGGAAAGGCAATTAAGGGCCCTGGCCAAAGAATACGAGGATAATCCCTCCGTTCATCACGTCGAGATGGTGAGCAGGCTGAGAGACATCAGGCATACGAAGCCCGGCAGGGTTCTCGAGATAGGCTTCAATTCCTACGGTTCCATGTCCCGGACCGCAAGGGAGATCGATGCCAGGGGCAGGTACCGGGAGTTTGACATGTATAATGTGGACGTGCCGCTTTCTCTCCGCTATCTATCCCATAAGGGTCTTTTCCCAAACGCCTTGGTACGGATAGGCAAGGGACTCGAGCTGCGCGATTCCGGAAGTTCCATGGATTACTCTGTGCCCGATTTTACCATTGTTCGACTTCACAAGGAGAGGATGGCCTATCATTCGCCGAAAGACCCCATTGGATCGCTTAAAGCGGGGGAAACAACTCTCAGGGGCACGGACGAGGACATTCTGGACGAACTGGAGAACATGGTGGGGCGTGTCGACCCCGATATAATCCTAACTCGGGAGGGGGACTATTACCTCATGCCCTATCTCAGACATCGGGCGTCGCTATGCCAAAGGTGTCTGTCCTTGGACAGGGACCACAAGGTGATACCGCACAACAGTCGTCGGTCCCGTTCCTATTTCACCTACGGACAGGTGGTGTATAAGCCCGCCCCCTTCTTTTTGAAGGGCCGGTTGCATCTCGACACCTCTTCCTTTTTGTATCGGGAAGGAGGGCTGGTGGGTATATTGGACCTTTCCCGGCTCAGCGGCATAGGACTGCAGAGGCAGTCCCGCCTTTCGCCGGGAACGGCCATATCCGCAATGCAGGTCAGGCAGGCCGCCGCGGACGGCTATCTTATCAGATGGAAGAAGAACATACCCGAGGATTTCAAAACGGCCAGAAAGCTTTTGAACTCGGACAGGGGCGGACATATGTTCGATCCCAAGGTCGGCCTTTTTTCCCATGTCACGGAGTTGGATTTCACCTCCCTTTATCCCTTCATCATGATAAACTACAATATATCTCCCGAGACCCTGGGATGCGGTTGCTGCAAGGGAGACGGCAATAAGGTTCCGGGCCTTGGCTACCATACATGCGTACGTAGAAAGGGCCTGTTGGCAAAGGTGCTGGGGCCCGTAGTCCGGAGACGTGTGTTCTATAAACGAAGGGCCAGGGCTGACGGACCGGATGCCGAAGCATATAAAAAACGATCAGATACTCTCAAGTGGCTCCTGGTGACCGCATTTGGCTACACAGGTTATAGGAACGCAAGGTTCGGCAGGATCGAGTGCCACGAGTCTGTCACGGCATACGGCAGGGAGATCCTTTTGGATGCAAAGGAGATAGCCGAGAGGTACGGCTATGAAATACTTCACGGCATAGTGGATTCTCTATGGCTCAAAGGGGACCCTGAAAAAGCCGGTGCTGCGGCTGAAGAGATATCCCGGAGCATAGGAATTCCCCTGGAGGTGGAAGGCAGGTACAAATGGATAGTTTTCCTTCCCAACAAGGGGAACGGCGTAGGGGCACTGAACAGGTACTACGGAGCGTTTGAGGATGGAAAAATGAAGGTACGGGGACTCGAGACAAGGCGCAGGGACACCCCCGCGTTCATCCGTGATTTTCAGAATAAGGTGCTTGAGTTATTTGGCGCTGCGGACACCGCACAAGAGCTTACGGCATTGATATATCCGGCCCTGGACATGGCGAAAAGGGCTGCAAAACGTCTGATGCAAAGGAAGGTAGATCCCCGCTGCCTTGTATTCTCCAAGACCATCTCCAAACCCCTGGACGACTACAAGGTTATATGCGATCAGGTCTCCTGCCTGTATCAGATGAGGGTCGAAGGCATGAAGGTGGCTCCCGGCCAATCAGTGAGGTTCGTTATTACCGACTCCCGGAGCAGGGACCCGCGCACCCGGGTCTGTCCCGAGATGCACGTCGGGGAGAACACGCGCTACGATGCGAAGGCGTACATCCACCATCTGTCCCGGGCTCTGGCATCCTTGACTCTACCCTTTGGCAGGACCGAGAAGGATATATTCGAGCGGATTATATAGATGGCTGGATATGTGTCCCCCGTCTAACATAATGCGGCGAGGCGTTACGTTTATATGTAACTTCGTAGTTATATGGAAAAATATTGGCGGACTAGATTGATACCCGGTCCGAACATCAGTAAAGTCGAGGTATGAAAATTGAGTAAAGAACGGGATTTGGAGGAGGATATCCGACGGAGAGAGAATATAATTCAGAATGCCCTCAATGAGTACGAGGGTGAAGTGCCGAAATCCCTGCTGGACAAGATAGGCGAGGAATACGTAAAGATACAGGACCTGCGGGACAGGATACTTCACCGCAAGTTCAGGGAAAAGGTACTGGAGTTGAACAGGGAGTTCCTCGGGCTTCGCGACGGCGAGAAGAAATCCTTCAACCTACCGGTCGACGATCTGGACCAGGTCATAGAGATATGGCGTGAAGGGGATCTTATCGGGGCCGAGGGCAGCAAGATACATTGGCGGCTCAGGCGAAGGAACCTGGAAGGTAAGATAATTCTGGAGCCGGCCTGGGATTATTAGCTCGGGTATGGCGGCAGCGAATAAATTTTATTATGGTGACTCCATTCGATATTTATGCGCAAGAGTAATAAGAACACTGCAAGAACCAGGGATATCCAGGATGCCCCTATACAAAAAATCCTGGCACAATGTGATATCCCTGATGACATCATTTCCTTTGGCCAGGGCGTACCTTATTTTTCCCCTCCCTCCCAGGCGGTGTCAGATGGTGCGAATGCCATGGCCAATCCCGAGGGCTATAGGTACACATCGGATGCCGGGATCGAGGAGCTGAGGCAGGCCATAGCCGTCAAGTTACAAAGGGATAACTGGTACCGGGCGGAGCCGGATGAGAACATAATGGTGACTTCTGGGGCCAACCAGGCCTTTTTGAACGCTTTACTGGCAATAACCGACACCAAGGACGAGGTGGTAATACTTACGCCTTACTATTTCAATCATGTCATGGCCGTGCAAATGGCAGGATGCAGGCCTGTGCTAGTTCATACGGAAGAGAATTACCGCCCGGACCTCCGGGCCGTGGAATCCGCTATTAACTCAAACACCCGGGCGGTGGTTACCATATCCCCGAACAATCCCACCGGCGCGGTATTCGACCGGGCCTTGCTTAAAGGGATTAACGAGCTGTGTGCGGAGAACAACATCTATCACATTTCCGATGAGACCTACGAGTACTTTGTATTTGACGGGGTCGAGCATTGCAGTCCCTCTGTTTTCGACTCTGGTCTTGACCATACCATATCCCTGTATTCCATGTCAAAGTCCTTCGGTATGCCGGGTTATCGTGTGGGTTACATGACATATCCCGGTGATCTTCATGAGGATGTCCTGAAGGTGCAGGACACCATAGCAATATGCGCACCCGCTCCATCCCAGCGGGCAGCCGTTAGCGCCCTGGAAACGGATAAGGATTATCTCAAGCCTCACTTGGAGGCCATGACCAAGGTTAGGAATCTTTTCAAGACGGAGCTGAACGGGCTCGACGGAATCGATTTCACCATGACCAGGGGTGGCTTTTATTTCCTTGTCAGATTATCCACCACGGAGGATGATCGATCCATAGCCAAGAGATTAATAGAAGACCACGGTCTGATAACAATACCAGGGTGTGTATTCGGCACCACCGATCCAAGTCTAAGATTATCATACGGGAACGTGGATTTCGAGACCGCTAGTGAGGGTTTGGAAAGAATGGCCAAAGCGTTGGGGACGCTGCTTTAGGTTACCCCTAATTTGCCGTCCGTTTTGTTAACCAGATAGATAACGAAACTCCAATACAGAACAATAAAAAAGTTGTTTTGCTTCCTCCCGTCCGTTCACATGGCTTTATATTGGAAAATGCCTTTTCCATTTGCAAGAAGAATAATAGACAGAAAAATGGAGCTGGTAATATGCCGCCTGCTATAGAGATCGAATCTCTTACCAAGAAATACGGTGACGTGACAGCTGTAAGCGGGCTTGACCTGATGGTTGAGCAGGGAGAATTGTTCGGATTGCTGGGCCCGAACGGCGCAGGCAAGACCACTACCATCAGGGTTTGCTTAGGCCTCTTAAAAAAGAACGGTGGTAACGTAAGGGTCCTGGGCATGGATTCCCACGTGGACACATTGAAGATCAGGGACAGAACCGGGTATCTACCCGGCGAGTTCGGTCTGATCCCGGGGATCAAGGTATACGATCAACTCCGTTACTTGCTCTCCCTGAGCAATGTCAGGTCGGACAGGAAAATGAAAGAACTCGCGGAAAGGCTTGACCTTGATCTGGATAAGAAAACAGACCAGCTGAGCAAGGGCAATAAGCAGAAGGTGGGTCTAGTCCAGGCCCTGATGGCGGATCAGGACCTGATAATAATGGACGAACCAACCTCCGGTCTCGATCCCTTGGTGCAGCAGGAAGTCTACCGGATAATGGAGGAGGAGATGAAGGAGGGAAAGACGATCTTCATGTCCTCCCATGTCCTGGCCGAGGTGGAAACCGTTTGCGACAAGGTCGCTATTATAAGAAAGGGTAAGCTCGTGGTGGAGGAAAAGATATCCACTCTTCAGGAGAAGACGGGAAAGATACTGGAGGTGGAATTCCAAAACCCGGTCGATCCCAAGGAGTTCGAGATGCCTGGGGTGGCCAATATCGACACCGAGGATTCGAGGTTGACACTCACAGTGCACAGCAACCTTGATCAGGTGATCAAGAAGGTTGCCGATCACAAGATATTGAACATGAGCCTCAAGACCTACAGCCTCGAGGAGTTGTTCCTGAGTTACTACAGCGGCGAGGAGGGGAAGTAGATGTTCGGCAGAACGTTCCTAATGGAACTCCGGACAGGCTGGAAGGGTATCCTGGTGTTGACCTTCTTGATATTACTTGTCGGTACCGGTATGCCCGGGATATATCCCAGCATGCAAGATGCTATGGAGGAGGACCTCGAAGGGCAGGAAAAGGTTGATTTGGAAATGCCGAAGACGGAAGGCGGGAACATCAACATAAGCTGGGAACCCAACGAGGAAGCTATGGTATATTACGTGGTGGAAAGCAACAAGTCTCACCTCATGCCCGTGATCAGGAACTACACCACGGTGAACAATTATATTCTCGTTCCACATGATTTCGAAGAGGACAGGTACTTCGCTGTCATGGCCCTGACCAGGGACAATGAAACGGTGTTCATAGGCATGACGACCACCGGGGGAGTAGCGGATCCCTTCGAGGAGTTGCTAAAGAACCCTGCATATTCCGGGTTCACCGGGGGACGGGACTACATCTCCATGGGAGATATCAAGGGCTTCATCTCTTTCGAGTTCTTCAGCTGGTGGTGGATGCTCGCTGGTTTATTCATAGCTTACCTGTCCGTGGTATCGGTGGCCAATGATTTCGAGGGAAAGAGGATGGACCTGATATTCTCCACCCCTCTATCCCGTAAACAATACCTGCTCGAGAAGTTCATGACCATGAGCGCTCTGTCCCTTTTCGTCATAATCATAAGTGCCTTGTTCCTCCAGGCCGGGGTGGAGGCCATAGGCATGGGTGACGAACTGGGGCTGGATGTGGCTTTCATGTGTATGATCGGGGCCCTGCCGTTCCTTATGGTCATAGCTTCGACAGGCATTCTTGTCGCCGTGCTGTTCCAAAAATCAAAGGCGGGAATGGGATTTAATTTTATCTTTATCATCGGCGAGTACATCCTTTATTCCGTAAGTAGCGCCACAAAATCCGTGGAGGACCTCAAGTACTTTTCCATATTCGAGTACTGGGATTACAATGACGTGCTCTTTGACAACACCTTCAACCTAGGCCATTTCTCGGGGTTGTTTGTCGCGTCTCTGGTAATCCTTGTCGTAGCCATGTACATATTCGATAAAAGGGATATGCCCACATAGGCCAGATCGATCTAGTGTCTCTTCGCCATTATCGCAATGAAGTATACCCCCGTAGCGATC
>CAZUZU010000090.1:0-11837 GCA_964624865.1 uncultured archaeon | reverse complement strand
CCCGCCGATATCAGACCGAACCCGGCCCAGACCAGGTTTACCCCCGGAATCGTTTTTATCCCTATCTCGAAGTCATCGAGTAGATGGTTGCCGTCGGGGTCTATATCTTCAATCGTGATATAGAGGTCCTCAGAGGCCATCCTTATTATCCCGGGTTCCGACATCACCTGACCTCGCTCCGGGTGATATGTCCATTCAACGATACGGACCCCAATAGGTTCGTCTCCCCTCATAACCTTTAGCTTGAACTCATAACCTTCCCCTCCCTTTGAAACCCGGTCTATATCCACGAGCTCTATCTCGTATCCCTGAACTTTACATTCCTCTCCCACACCTAATACCCTTGACTCCCTTATCCCCGCAGTGGAACCCACCGCATATCCTAGAATTATCAAGACGATACCGATACCTATGCATTTTCTACTGACATGCGTAGCTTTCCTATTTCTCCCTTCTCGGGATATAATCTCGGTCATCTTATATCCTATTGCTCCCAGAGTGAACAAGGTCAGGGGGATGAGAAACCACATGGCCCGTGACCTGGAGAACAGGGTGAAATAGAAATACTCATCCCCGTGATCGAAAAGGAGCGGTCCTATGGCTCCGCAAAGGATGGCGGATGCTAGGGCGAGCCCCACCAGTGACCGGACCTTTTTGTGATCCATGTCCGTCAGGTTTTTGAGTCCGGTAAAGATCAACAGCAGGAGGATCAAGGGATACAACAACGTCTCGTAATAGATTGTTTGATAACCCCACACGGAAAGAAGCAATATGGAGAAGAGTATGAAAACGAGGAAGAGTAGTAATATCAACACGGTAAAGCCTACGATCCCGTGATCTATATCCCGGTCCCCGGACGCTTTTTCCCGGGTCCTACCAAAGATAAGAAAATATATCGCAGCGAAAATAACCAACCCGAATATCGTACTCATGAAGACATACCTGCCATCATCTCCCCCCCCCAGGCTCAAGGTCCCCAATCCTCCCTGGGATAAAAGGGTCCCGGCCATCATTGCTAAAAAGGTAGCGATACCTGCATAGGGCACAAGTCTCTTTTCTTCGTCGTATGAAAAATATCCTTTTTCAAGAAGGAGATAGATACCCAGCATGACCCAGACAGTCAGGGCCGACGTCTCCTTAGGGTCCCAACCCCAATATCCCCCCCATCCTATGGTAATGTATGCCCACAGTGCGCCCGTCCCAAGCCCGATGCCGAGGAAAAGGAAGCCCATCTTCGCCCACCCCTCTCCCGTACCGTTCCTCTGTCTATCCCCTTCCGGCAAAAGGGATATACTTGCCCCGAACAGGAGTGTGATGGCCGCATAGGAGACGAAGATCACCGGTGGATGGATGCCCATCCAAGGGTTCTTCAGGGTCGGCTTAAGACCGAGTCCCTTCGGATAATCGGAAGGAGAGATCACCTCCGTAGTCCCGTCGGGATGGGTGGTTTCATAGCCGTGCGTGGGTAAAAACGGGTCATTGATCACTAGGAATATCAGAAAAAAAAGAAAGATGATGAGAACGGCTATCCTTCTGTATCCTATCCTCTTCGGAGAATACCCCTTCTGGCATCCGTTCTTTCGCAAAGCTATATATTCAGCGATGATTAGGAAAGCGATGATGAGATAACCCCATAACAAGACGGCGCCCTCCATCCCGCTCCACAGGGCCGAGGCCCTGTACAATACATTCGAAGAGGAGCTAGAGTGGAGCCAAACGTAATGGATTTCGAGTTCCGAAACGATAAAGTAATATTCGAGTAAAAGAAAGGCAAAGGTATAGGATATGAAACAGCCGATCATCGCGTATCTCGATAGGGCACGAAAAACCCGTTTTTCTTTTAGGATGCTAAGGATTGAAGAAGCCATGGTTGTCAATCCCAATATCAACGAGATCCATACCAGTATCGTTCCCGGATTCGGATTCATTTATTTCCCTTTCTCTTTGGATATTATAGGCCGGAAGGATATATACCTGTCAACACGTTAATTAATATTCCCAAACCGATGATGATCAGCAAAATACCTGCGGCCCTCTGTACCCAGATCCTGAGGTTCGGGGCGTTGCGGTCTATTTTTTTGGCAAACCACCCAGCCACCCCACCGATAAGTAATAGAGGGGAAAGTACCGAACCGATCCCGAACATGAATGCGGCTAGGGCCCCGCTCAAGGGAGAGAGTGATAGGGCCGAGAGAGTCAGTACCAAAACAAGTCCACCACATGGGAACAAAGTTATCAAGGCCCCTAGCAAAAACACCCTAAGATCGAAGTTCTTCGGAAGTAACCTATGTATTATCTTCCTCTCTCCGGGCTCTACGGAACAGCGGCCCGATCCGGGTCTTTTGAGTAGGGTCCAGAGGCCGATAAGGATGGTCCCGATACAGAATACCATGATGCCGTATATACGATACTCCGAGGTCACCAGGAACGCCTGCCCCAAAAGACCTGCGAAGAAGCCCATGAGCACTAATACCCCAATCCTTCCCAGGTTGAAGATAAGGGTCAGATAAAACCCTCTCCTTATACCCTTGTCTGTTGCGATTATATAGGAGGAAATCAGTGGTGCGCATGTCAGGGTGCAGGAACTCCAGCCATATAACAACCCTAGGACAAAAGCCCACCCGTAAGGATTCGAGATCCCCGCTGCCATTTCAATACCTCTGATATTTCTTTTGTCTGATCACTTAGGTGCTAGATCGGATGCGGTAAGAGCCGCGCCTAGGGCATTGATGATCTGCGGTCTTTTGGGTACATATACCTTCTTTCCGAGCTTCTCTTCCAAGGCCTTTCTCAACCCGATGTTCTTGGCCGGACCGCCATCGAAAAAGACCACATCCTTTATCCCCACCCTTTTGGACATCTGAGTTATCCTCTCGGCTATGGATTGATGGATGCCCGCTATGATGTCGGTCTTTTTCTTTCTCCGAGCTATCAGCGAGATCACTTCGGACTGGGCGAACACCACACAGGTGCTATTGATTTCGATGGGATTTTCGGATTTCAGGGAATATTTCCCCATTTGCTCGAGGTCTATCTCGAGGGTATCTGCGATCACTTCTAAGAATTTCCCAGTTCCGGCGGCACATTTATCGTTCATGGCGAAGTCCTTTATGATACCCTCCCGATCCAGGGATATCACCTTCGAGTCCTGTCCCCCGATATCGATTATCGTCTTTATCTTCCCTGCTGCGCTCCCTAGCCATCTAGAGCCCCTAGCATTGGCATTGATCTCGTTTATCGCCTCGTTTGAAAAACCAGGGGTTCTGCGGCCGTAGCCGGTGGAGACGATGTAGTCAATATCCTTTAATGAGATCTTTGACTGTTTCATCGCTCTTTTCAATACTATCTTGGCAGCCTTTTCCGGGTCTGCCCCGGTTGGCCGGACGTTAAATCCGGCGATCTTCTCGTTCCTGAGAATCAGGGCCTTGGTTGCCGTGGAACCTATGTCTATCCCTGCGGTTACCGTCATTTTGATCAATCCTTATCCTTTTTATTTGAATCATTTTCGGAGGATAATATATCCAGTCCCTCTAGGGCTGCACCGATGGATGCGGTTATCTGTGGGTTCGGAGGAACATATAGTTCGACCTTCAACTTATCTTCCAATGCCTTCTTCAATCCTATATTCCTAGCAGGGCCCCCTTCGAAGAATACCACCTCCTTCACACCTATGGATTTGGCGAACTTACCGACCCGATCCGCCACCGAACGATGGATAGCGGCGATTATATCCTCTCTCTTTTTTTTCCGAGCTACGAGTGAGACCACCTCGGATTCAGCCATCACTATACAAGTGCTGCTGATCTCTATCCGTTCTTCGGATTGGAGAGATAGCTCACCCAACTCATCTATCTCCACTCCCAAGGCATCGGCCATCACTTCCAGGAAACGCCCCGTGCCCGCTGCACATCTGTCATTCATAACGAAGTTCCTGAGTTCCCCGTCCTTTGTAAAGGACAGTACCTTTGAGTCCTGTCCTCCGATATCTATCAATGTTCTAACCGGGCCCCAGGGGCTTCCTAGCCAATCGACGGCGACCGCTTTCGCATATATCTCGTCTAGGTCTTTATCCGCGAGGTCTATCGCCTTTCTGCCGTATCCCGTGGAGACTATGAAATCTAATTCTTCGATCGATATATTCCTTTCGGATAAGGCCTTCTCCAGACACTCCCTCGACACCTTATCTAGGTCGATGTCCGCGGGAAGTATCGCGGTACCCAATATATTGTCATCTTTCAGCACAGCCGCTTTTGTTGCCGTGGAACCCAGGTCTATACCTGCTGTAATCGCCACTTTATCACTTTCCTCTTCTTGCTCTTACAAGCATCAAGAACGCCTCTATGCGGGTCCTTATCTGTTCGATATCCTCTTCACTGTATTCCGTCTCTATGGTCAACATGGGGATATCTCTTTTATTAAGCTCCTGCTTGATTCTGGTAGATTCGATATTATATACATGACAACCCCTCAATACATGATAAAATACCCCTTGAACATCGAAGTCCTCCACCATCTGCAGGATCCGATCTATACGCTCGTCGTTCGGGGTAAAACAGGGGCAGCAGGCGGGTAGAAGATATTTTTCCGCCATGGCCCGGAACATATCATCCCAATTCCATTCATCCACTCCAATGGGGTCGTAGAGTGCTCTTGTGGCCGAACAAAGCTCGTCACAAACGATTATCCCGCCTGATTCCTCGATCATCTGGGGTATTTTCCAATTGGGCCATACTATGGGGGCTCCGCCAAGGAGTATGCGCGGTGCCTCCAGATCACATACGGATATTCCTTTTTTTATGCGCTTCTCAAGCTCATCCGAGAGCTTCTTTGTCTTCTCTATCCATCTCTCGGGATCATCGAAAAAGGGAAGTTGAGTGACTAGTAACGCATCCCTGCCGGTTATAGGCGGCTTATCCGCTTTTCTTAGGTCGTAAAAGCGCCGGAACGTGGTCTGCAGCTTCAGGAACAACTCTAGCTTTTCCTTCAGTTCCTCCCAATATACCGGGTTCCCGGTTAGTTTATCTATCTTCTTCTTCAAATCCCTAATCTCTTCTAGCCAGAGTGCCTTCGCCTGGTCCGTATGTTTGATATGGGGCACGTTCAGGGTCCAAATGGGTAGGAAATCGGAGAGTACCTCCCCCATCTTCATCTTCGCATCGCATACCATGGGCAGTATGACGGCATCACATTCCTCGAAATACGGAGAGGTCTTTCCCATCTTCGAACCCAAAGACGACTTGACTAGCGGACACAAACCCGGATCCGACATCAGCTCCTCTCCGGTGGATATTGTACCCAATTCCCCGGAACACAGCCGCACGGGTATGGCATCAGCGGCATGTATCAGTTCCAGGGGTGCGAAGAGACAGAAGGTTCCGATTACTTTACCTCCTTTCTTTTTATGTTGCTTTATCTCTTTTATCCTTTTGTTGGAAAAGATATGGGCCATTCCGTCAAAATATCCCATACCCTTCGGTCTATTCGGAGAATCTTTCATTTTTTCAAGGTAATGCACCACTCTCTTTTCGGTTTGCTCCCTAGTCCTTTTCCTTAGATCTGAAATCTCTTCCTCCGACATCTCTTCCCGATATCTGTATCCCTCCCTCGGAGCTTCGAATACATCCTCCTGGATGTCATCTTTCGGTCCTCTCTTTCCTTTGAAAAAGTCAAGTATACCGCTCATCATATCCCTTGTTGGGCAGATGTATTTTTTTTTATATTTTAGGTTATGTATCCTTCATCTAGACTTCTCCTTTCGTACATACCACAGGACGGATCCGACCGCAAAAATAATGGCTATGGTCCCGAGTATCATCTGCCATATGAACGTCTGGTCTTTATCGGCTCGGGCCGATCCTGGCTTTCCTTCTTCAGAATCTTCTGGAGAGGAGGTTACAGATTCAATATACTTCGTAACAATGTTGTCTTCCTCATTTGTTTCGTATATCATGTCCTTTCCATCAAGTATCAATGACATATCTATTTTTTCCCCGTCGGTGGCATACCATATTAACTCAACATCTACAGTATTTCCCGCTTCAATAACATCGATTATCTTCATAGTAACTGATTCCCCATTTATTATCAATTCTATTAAGACATTGCAAGCATTTTCATCACCCGTATTTGATACAGTGGCTGTGATCGTAATGGTCTCTCCCTTCGTAATCTGTTGAGGGGATATGCTGACATCATCTATGCTCAGCTCCCTGTCCTTTGGCGAGAATGTCTTTGGGTCGGAGTAGAGGCCGGTGTGTCTCAGGTCGTGCTTGAACATGCCCCACTCGATTATCCCGGTCTCGACCGCGCCGGGGCTTTCCAGGCAGTAGAGGTTGCCGTCGGTGCTTCCCACCACAATTTCCATCTTGCCGTCCCCGTCAATGTCGCCCAGGGTAGGGGAAGCGTACCTTATGGGGCCGCCCGTCTTGTATTTCCAGACCAATTCGCCCCCATGGTCTATGCAGTAGACGTATCCGTCATTGCTACCCACCACCACCTCCAGGTTGCCGTCACCGTTAACGTCGCCAAGGGCCGGGGATGACCTCACCTCTCCTTTTGTCTCGAACTTCCATGAGATGAACCCGTCGGCCCCGACGGAATATATGCTCCCGTCGTCCGAGCCGAAGATGGTCTCCAGGTTCCCGTCCCCGTCCAGATCACCGACAGAGGGGGAGCTCAGCACCGGCTCATCGGTCACAACGTCCCACAGCTTATCGCCCCTGGTGTCGAACGAATAGAAGGAATGGTCGTCGGAGCCGGAGATGATGTTGATCTCGCCATCCCCGTTCAGGTCGGCGACCGAAGGAGAGCCGAAATTGGTGTGGCCGCTCTCATAGTTCCACTGTAGCTCGCCTTTGGTGTCCAGGGCAAGTACAACGGAGTTGTGGGTGCCTATAAGCGCTTCCCTTATCCCGTCGCCGTTGATGTCGGCAATCGTTGGGGAGGATAAGACCGCTGCGTCGAAGTCACCGTGGCCTGCGGCAAACTTCCAGTTCATATTACCTGCGGCATCGAAGCTCTTGACCATGAAATCGCCAACGCTTCCCGCCACGATCTCCGGATTACCATCCCCGTCCAGATCGTCCACGGCTGGCGAGGAGATGTACCTTGTCGCGCTGCCCGTATAGGCCCAGATGGTCTTGCCGTTGGGGTCCAGGCAGAGCATCCCGTCGTCGCTACCTATTATTATCTCCGGGCTCCCGTCCCCGCTGACGTCCGACACGGCGGGGGAAGAGAGTATGGAGGCCAGTTCGAAATCGTTGTAAAGCACGGGGCTTGACCACTTGACGTTGCCTTCGGAGTCAACGCAGTAGATATGGTCGTCCTCGCTGGCCACTATGATCTCGGCGTTCCCGTCCCCGGTGAAATCGTATAACGCGGGGGTCGAGAACAGGGTCCCTTCAGTGCTCAGTTTCCATTCCAATGTCACATCGGCGGCCGCCCTCTCCCCTTCGGTCCCGTATGGTATTAGGGACCCGAGAAGGGCCACGACCACCGCCATTCCTATCATCACTCTTATGCCGTATCTCATACCTATCACCTTTTTTGCTTACTTCTATAGCTACCTGTTAAATCTTATTTTTTCCCCTCCGGCGGGCTCGCCCCCTCTTTTGCTTCAGTTCCTGATTCCCCTCCCTCCCCTTCTATGGGCTTTTCCTTCATTTTTTGTTTCTTCTGCTCCTCCACGGCCTTTTCCAAGGAGGAATGATGGGGTTTCTTGGAACCCCTGCGTTTCATGTACAATATCGTGCCAACCACCACCGCGATCAGTATTATCAGCGGCAGGAAGAAATAGGTGAACATTTCCACGCTCATGAAGCCGCCCAGTATCCCGCCCTTTACGTTCATTTTCTCCACGGCTATGTTGTTGCTTCCCTCCCTTTGATCCGCCTTTTTATAGCCTTCCTTTGCGTTCCTGGGGTCTCCTGAAGACTCCCTGATGGTGTTCTGGGGGTCCACTACCGCCTTTACCTCGCGCACACCAGCGCCTTCCGCCCTCCAGGTAAAGGTGGCGACCTTCACGTCGTCTTTGATTATGGTGACGATGTCCGTATCCCCTATCTTGCTCCCGTCTATGTAAACTGAGATACGGATGTTGTTGGCGGTTATGTCTCCCTTGTTGGTGACCTCCACCCTTATGGTGATCAGGTCCCCTTCGCTCAAGTCGTCGGGGACCACGAGGTTGTGTATCGCCAGGTCGGAGAGCATGATCTCGAAGTAGAGCGTTACCTGGTTATCTCCCGGCCTTACGTCCTTGTCCAGGCCTGCGGCCGGCTCGGCGAGAACATCTGTATTGAAGATAGCGGCGGTCTCGTCGAACGGGACGAGCACGAAGACATCGATATAGGCGATCTCTCCCCTGTCCAGTGTTACCCTGAGTTCTTGGACGTTCTCTCCCAGCAGGGTTATCTTTACCTTGCTCTTGTAACCCGAGAGGTCCACTATGTTGGTCTCGATGCTCTCGTCCAGTTCAGGATGGGGTGAATTGGCAACAGAAGTGAAATAGAGCGTCCAGTCCATTCTTTTGGTTCCCTTCTTGTTAAGGACAGTATCCACGTTCAGGACCGCAACGTCCTTGCCGTTCCCCCTGTTGGTTGCAAGTATCTTGAAGGCCATGCTGGTTCCCGGATCGGCGGTGTCGCTGTTGTCCGCGCATTCCAGGCTTATGTCATGGATCTGTTTTATATTGATCTTGATTGGGACAAGAACCCCGGAGATGTTGATCACCAGGGAGTAATTCCCCGCAGGTGTGGTGGTCGTGGTCCCCACCTGGAGCCTTATTTCCACCTCTTCGAACTGGTCCAGGGTCATCTTGTTTACCTTGACGTCCTGCTCCACATAGAAATCGTAGCTCCAGTCTATCTCCCCCTCCTCCATCTTGAACTCGACTTCGTCCTCGCCGTTGCCTCCGTTCTCTATGTCGACGGTGAAATTGACGCTTTCACCGGGATAGCATTCCCCTTCTCCCGTTCCGACCGAGGCATTGATCTCGCTCACCCTTTTAACCGTGGTAATGAACACCAGGGCGTTGGATTCGATATTCCCGCCCTCAGGTATCGGGGCCTTTGCGGTTATGTAGATCGTAACTTTTTCACCTGCCAATGACATCCTCGGTGCAAATACGTCAAAGGTCATGGATTGTATCTGGCCCGGGTTGAGGGTAAAGGATACGGGCTCCAGGTGCGCCATCCAATCGTAGTCCGAGGGCTGGATACCTTCGAAGGCGTTGCCGTGATATTCAGCGTCCACGTATAGCACGTTGTTGCCGTTGTTCTTTGCGGTAAGGCCGTAGGTGGCGGCCTCTCCCGGCGCAACTGATTCCTGCAGCTTTTCCGCGTTGAGAACAAGGCTGCTGTTGGATGTTACCCTTATGGTGATCTCGTCGAACTTCTCCAAGGGATACTCGAATATCTGGAAGTGCTTGTCTGAGCTGGCGGTCAACCTAACCGTTATCTCCTCTCCCTTGAGGGCATTATTGGGGGCCTTGACGTAGAAGGCGAAGTTCTTGGTCCTCTCGTTAATGTGGTACTTTTTATTGGGGAGGGTAAAATTAGTTTGGGTGGTTCCGTCCTCAAAGTAAGATTCCCAGGTCGATGACCCGTCTTCTATAACGACGTTATACGTATCGTTGAGGCTCCCCTTGTTCACCAGCTTGGCGTTGATCAACTTGACGAATCCCGCCCTGATATGGGTGAGCTTGCTGCCGTCCGGTTCTATCGTAACGTCCTCCCCCCCAACGATCTCGAAGTCAAAGTCTATGGTAAGATTTACAATGGTATAGGTGTGAAGTTTCTCGTACAGAGAATCATCCAATCGTGATCGCCCCTCGATCTGAATATAGGCGGTCTCTCCCGGTTTCGCACTGTCCGGAGATTGGACATGCATCTTTACGAGCTTGTAGCTGCCCGGGTCCACCACCCCCGTGTCGTTCATGTCCAGGGTCGCGGTCCAGTTTTCCGGTATCTCGTTGGTAATGGCCAGGTCTATTGTATCGTTGTGCGCGCCGAGGTTCCAGGCCTGGAAATAGAAGTCCGTGGCATCGCCAACGTCCACGTACTGGACCATTCGGTGGCTGGGATTGTGCTTGGGTGTGATGCCCTCGCTCCAACCGGGGTCATCTTTATTCGTGGGTATCAAGTCTATACTGTGTTTGAAAGTCGTATTGTATAGCCCGGTGTTGTTGTTGCCGTGATGGAAGGTGGGCCAATCCGTTTGGCCCAGTGTGGAATTCCCTCCCGCCGAGAGGCAGTAGAGATTCCCGTTCTCCGCCCCGATTATGACCTCCAGCTGGTTGTCGTAATCAATGTCCGATACCACGGCTGACGCTATCCCTATCGGTGCACCTATGGAATATGACCACAACAGGTTGCCGTCGCAGTCGAAGGCATATACGTTCCCGTCGTCGCTGCCAACAACGTACTCCAACAGCTTGTCGGTATCGATATCGAACAGGGCCGGGGCCGATTGTATCTTCCCTCCGGTCTGGTGGTACCACATTACCTCCCCGTCGTCGGCATTCACCCGGTAGAGGTAGCCGTTGTCCGACCCGAATATCACGTCGAAAACACCGCTGGCGTCTACGTCGCCCAGGGCAGGTGCGGACGCTACTAGCCTGGTCGGTCCTTCCGCCGGGTCCCCGCCCCCGCCGTAATCCGATCCGCAGGTCCACAGGACCGTGCCGTCCTGGTTGATGCACTGGACGTTACCGAACTTGCCGGACACGCTCTCCCCGGTACCGCTGATGATCTCCAGTCTCTTGTCGCCCGTAATGTTGGCCATGCAGTGGCTCACATAGCTCTCGTGGGCCGACATCCCGCCCTCCTGAAAGACCATGTTACCGTTCACGTCAAGGATGTTGAACAGGTAATCGTGCTGGCCCACCGATGTCTCCATGAATCGCTCGGTCTCGTTCTCCCCGTCGATGTCCGCCAGGCAGGGCGACGATATTACGAAGGGCGGTTCCCCGTTAACAAAGCCGTGGGTCCACATGCTCAGGCCGTTGTACCATATACCCTCCACGTAGGCGTAGTTGTTAGCGAAGCCCCCTGGTTTGTCGCTGGCAGCCACCACCTCGAGATACCCGTCGTCGTTGATGTCCCCTACCGCCGGCGTGGCGTAGTAGTTTGCCCCGGTGTGCACCCATTTCTGGGCCCCGGTGGGGGTGATGCAGTGAAGCTCGTTCATACCTCCAACTAATATCTCCTTTGTTCCGTCAATGTCCAAATCTCCCACTGTTACGGAGGAGAAGAATTTCGGGGGCTGGAAATCGCACATCGGCCCGGCCTCCGACCCGTCGATGACCATTGGGTAGCTCCACTGGTATTCCCCCGCATTGTTCAGACAGATGACCTGGTCGTTGTCCGTGGCAAATATTATCTCCAGCCTGCCGTTCCCGGTCAGGTCGGAAAGTGCGGGGGTGGAGATGTGGCCCCCGGCCACGTAGTGCCATTCCAGCGTTCCCCCCGGATTCCTTGTCTTTCTATATCCCGGGCCCTTTATCAGGCCGGTGGTAGGCTGGTTTATTTCCGTATCGTCTGCCTCCGAGGCCCCATTCTGTTCCAATTCCTCCTCCTGCTCCGCGGGGAGGTCGATAAGTCCGTGATCCTGGGGCTTGGCTAGGCTTAGAAATACCGATATGATCAGCACACAGAATATGATCGACGTTATGACCCACTTACCTTTTCCACTTATTTCGATACCCATGGGTCTCAAACTCCTTTTAGTTTTCCTCTTAGTACCCAAGAGTTTCTTTTGTTATATATTTCTTTTGGTTTCATGTGTAGAGACTGTAGAAAAACGACACGATTTACAGAGCCAGACGTGTTGAATTGAAGGCA
>CAZUZU010000089.1:0-11881 GCA_964624865.1 uncultured archaeon | reverse complement strand
AATAATTTCCTTGTTATTGATGTCATTAGATGGATGCTTTTCTACAGTCTCTTATCCAAAAAAATAATGGGCCCTGGTAAAGGCATTATTCCAATGCCTGGAGCTTTCCGTCCTCGGTGAGCATGACCGCCCTTATGCTGCTAAGGACGTCCATCTCCCTCTCCATTATCTTAAGCTCCTGCTCGTTTATGGTCAGGGGACTTACAGGTATTAACAGAATGAAACTGGTCTCTGATATGTCGTCCACAAGATGCCTGATGAACTTCAAGACCTTGTTGAACGTATTGTTGCTGACCAGGTACTCAAGCCCGTCGATGAGGATCATACCTTGGCTTTCCTCGGCATTGTTGTCAATGAACTCGTCAATGAAGTAGATGATGTTCTCCAGTACCGGGCCCATGCATTTGTACTCCGACGAGGACTTGTCGGTGAGCCACACCAGATTGTCCGTTGGTACCTTATACTTGTGGTTCAACATCCTTGGGTTGCCCCGGCATATTCCCACCCCTGGATAATCGTTCTTTAGGATCAGGTCCAGGGCCTTGTAGACCGCCTCCATTTGTTCCTCCTCCACCATGTAGCTCATGCCGGGTATGAAATCGATCGGTCCCTTCTCCTTTCCCTCGTCTTCGTCCTCCTGCTCTATGGGTACGAACTCTACTTGGGGCGCATCTTTCTCATCCTCGGTTCCCCCCTCTCTCTTCGGCTCGCGGGTCTTGGGCGGCCTGAAATCCTCCACGTTGTAAAATTCTTCCCTTAATCCTCCCTCTTTAATCTGGGAAGCAGTGGTCTCGATGATGTTTTTACTTATCTTTTCCTCTTTCATGTTCAAGGTGGCATTAGCAGCTGCGGTGAAGGCAAGTACGGCCTGGGCGATATCATTGTCGGTCACATCCAAAAGGTGGTCTATGACCTCGTCCTCGGCCAATATGTCGTTCTCGACGCCCATGTCAGTAAGTTGATTATTGATATGTTTCTGCCACAACTTAAGGATGCCCTTCATTTCCTCGCCCGTGGGTACGTGGGCCTCGTCAATGAAGGCCCCCTCGAATCTATCCAAGACCCCCTCCTTCATCTCAGGTATCTCCTCCGGGTTCGATTCCATGGATATGATTACCTGAGTCCCTCCCTCCACCAGTCCTGTGAGTATTGGTATGGTCTCGGAGTAAGAATCGTCCTTGGCCAGATCGTCGATAACAACCACCTTGTATCTGCTGAGATTGGATACGTCCATATGCTCGATCTCATTGCCCACCAGCCAGCATATGGAGATGTTGCCGTGCTTTTCCTTCATTTCGTTAATAATGGAGTATAGCAAGTGGGTCTTTCCCGTGCCCTCGGGGCCGTGTATCAGGAAGGGGTTGTAGGCACCGGAAGGCATCCTGGCCACAGCCCTGCAGGCGGTGAGTATGAACCGGTTCTCCTCGGGAGGCATGTAAACGTCGAAGTTCATGTCCCTTATGGTGGGCAGCTCGATATATAATCTGAATTCCCCCATATCTTCCTCGCCGGGCTCTTCCTCCTCCGTGGCCTTGGTCATCGTCTCCATTTCCGGAATCGCTTGCACCGGGGCCGGCTCTACCGTTATCTCTGAGAGGTATTCCTTGGCTGTATTGTATCGTTTCTTGGTGGCCAGGTCCGGATTTTTAACGATCAATTGGAGGAGGAGGTGTTCTGCATTGGATATGGGGTATTCCAATGATTCGGCGGTGTTCTCAACCTCTATGCCGTATTTGTCCAGGTTTTTGCTTTGACCGATAAAAGATTTCTTGTCCACCACAGGATATTTGTAGCCCAATATCTCGGACCAGATCAACCATCTTCCGAAAACGTTCACGTATGGTTCGTCAACTATCGAGTCAATCAGATTATCTGGGGTATGTATGGTCTTAAGGTTGTCAAGTATCTTGGAGGCAAGCTCTTCCGCCTTTAACTCCTTGCCCCATACCTTTATCTCCGCTTCCTCCCCTCCCAACAGGTCCACGAGGCTCTCCTTCTTGGAAATGGGAAACTGATCGCTCATGAGATACGCGTTGTTCAGTATCTCTTTTATGGACGGAACGGTGGGTTCATTACCAAGTATCTCCTTTTCGATGTCCATTGGTATCACTTTCTACATGAAATCTTCCAGTTCCTGGGCGAGTTTGGGGTATTTGTCCACAACAGCCTTGATGAGGTTATAGGTGGTTATCTCCTTTAGGTCCACCTCCATTACTACGCCGATCATCTTGTTCAGGGTGTCGTCTTCGAATTGAAGGAACTTCTCCTTTGCCATCCAGTTGCGCCACAGTTTGTCTTCCAGCTCCTCCCGCCACAGCTTCTCGTATTTGGCAAGTACCTCCACGCCGGTGTCCTTTGCCTCCACCGCCTCGGCCGCTACGGTGCCCGCGTGCAGGCCGGTGAGCATTGCATGGGCTATCCCTCCCCCTGTCATGGCATCGGAAACCTTTGCAGCGTCCCCCACCAGTAAGACTCTGTCTGCGATAGTATGCTCAGGCGGCTGGGCCACGGGCACCCCTCCGGACATTATATGCACCGCTCTCCCGTTCTTGCACCAATCGTGATTGTCTATCCACTTGTCAAGATATCTTTTTGCCTCCCCCCTTCTCTTTACCGAGTTGAGATGCATGCCGATGCCTATGTTCGCTTCGTTCTCCCCCTTGGGGAAGCACCAGATGTAGCCCTCGGGCGCAATCTTTTGGCCCGAGTAGAAATCTACCCATTTAGGATCGACTTCTATGTTTACCATGCGGTACTGGAAACCGCTAATAATATCCTTGGCGGCAAGGGATTTGTGTATCCCGGTCCACCTGGCCACGTGCGATTCAACTCCGTCCGCGCCTATTATTATCTTTGTCTTGATCCTCAGCTTTTTTCCCTCATGCCTGGCAATGACGGCCACCGGTCTTCCGCCTTTATAGGGATGATACTTGAAGTTGGGGTTTCCCGCGATCTCCCCGTCTTCCATCTCTATTCCCAGGGCCGGCGTCTTTAGCCACAGGTCGCTCCCCGCCTTAACCGCAAGGGCGGCAAGGTGCTTGTCCATTCGTCCCCTGTCCACGACGTAACCGGTTTCTGCCCCGGCCTTGCTCTGGTCCACGGCAATGTGGATGCTCTCGTCGGGTGCGAATATCCTGGCCCCGTCCGCCTCGTTGTCTATCCACCTTTTGTCCGGCTTTATGCCCGTCATGGCAAGCAGGTCCTTGGCCAATCCCTCGCCGCACCTCACCGGCACGCCGATCTCGGCCCTCTTCTCCAGTATAAGGACCTCCAGCCCCTTCTCGGCCATTGTCTTGGCTGCCATTGACCCGCCAGGGCCGCCCCCGACCACAACCGCGTCGTACTCGAACTCATCCATCTAGATCACCTCCCGAACTCGCGTTATTGTTCGTGGTCTTGCTCGTGGATTACTTATTTGGTGGTTTAGTGCTGGTCGTAATCCACCCACACCGACCACTCGCTTCGTTCGTGGTCTTGCTCGTGGATTACTTATTTGGTGGTTTGTTTCTGGTCGTAATCCACTCATTTAAACCACCCGGCGTCTATTGCTCCTACGGGGCATTCCCTTATGCACAGACCGCATTTGATGCAGTGTTTTCTTGATATCAACAGATAAGTGTCGTCTAAGAACAAGGCGTCCTTGGGGCATACCGAAACACATGCACCGCAATTACAGCAAAGGCCGTGGTCCACTTTGATGTCGTTTTGAGGGGACATTTTTTCACCATTCCGCCACTGTTTTCGAGGAGATATTATTGAAACCTATATATTGTTTTTGTTCTAATATAGAATGGGAAACAGGTGGTGAAAGATAAATATTCCGGCCATCAAAACTTAGATATATCCAATAAGTGCATATACACCTGCTAGAGGACGGGATGACATGGATCGAAGTATGCACACCACATGCGCCTTGCTGACGGCGATACTACTGCTTTATCTGTATTCACGGGAGCACGATATTACGGGAGAGCACCTACTAATAGTCATCATGCTTTTCGCAGGCATGAACCTCCCGGATTTGGATACTTCGAAGCTCTTGAAGCACAGAAGGACAATGCACAGCCTTTTCACCTCCGTAGTCCTATTCATAGTTGTTTTTCTAACGGCGTTTACCTATCCCGAGATCAGGATCTACCTGTATTTTATTCCCATAGGTGTTCTCTTGCATATCTGCCAGGACATGGCCACTCCAAGCGGTTGTGCCCTTTTTTACCCCCTCGCCGGTAAGAAATATCGATATGCCAGATTGAAGGGGGACGGGGTGGGGGCCGCTGTACTGACCGTGCTAATCTCAGGTGCAGCTTCCGTATTGATATTCGAGATATTTACCCGATTTCGCTTATTTTAAAGCCCTATGGTTGGGAAAATCTTATTATACTTTCCTTGTTAATTACGGGCCCATGAAATTGATTAACGGGGATCAAATGGAAAGCGAGCTTGCCGAGATGTTGTCGGGCGGCGAATCAATGGTCGTCATGGTACTGCCCGAGCATGAGCGAATCTACGATCTGGATCTGGACGATTCCGGTCAGTTCCTTGTCCTAACCTCCGAGATGGTGGAGGACGGCGATATCGACGAGGAGAGGATGTTTATCTTCGAACACCCGAATATCAAGGGCGAGATATATCTCGGAGTCGGAAAGGCCTTGGTACTGCCTATGGTGGTGGAAGGGACCCCGGCACCGTGCATGCTTTTCGAGGATGGGGAAAACCTGGAGGAGCTTCACGCTTATTTCGGGAGGTTGTTAAAACAGGGAAAGCCCTTGACCGAGGGGGCAAAAAACCTTGCCGGAGAGCTGGGCCTGGAGCAGCTCGCGGAAGGGAAGGTATATCCCGCCCTAACCCGGAGGTTCGATTTGCCGGCAGGAGAAGACGCGTCCGGGAGAGGGGAGACCGATATAGATTGGGGTACCGTGCTGATATCCAAAGAGGCTGAACCTAACAGGGCTTATTCCTTCTTTAAATCCATGGTGCGTGCCGGTGCCAACGGCTCCGTGTTGACACGTACGCACCCGGACAAGGCAAGGAAGAGCTACGATATTGACAACGAGGTCAACATCTTCTGGCTTTCAAAAACCAAGGACGACTTCGGCCTTTCTCCCACCAACATTGGCAAACTAGCCTTCAACATTAACAATTACGTTAAGAACACCATGAACTCGGTGATCCTGCTGGACGGCCTTGAATATCTTATAAACAACAACAATTTCCCTAAGATCATACGCTGGCTGGACGACATCCAGGAGAGCATTGTTCTTACCAATTCAATACTCATTCTTCCTGTTTTACCCGAGGGGCTCGATCCAAAGGAGCTCACCCTGCTGGAGAAGCGCAAGGGTGTTTTACCGGAGCCCGACCCCCAGCAGGTCGATACGCTGTTGAAGAACGCCCCCGGGGTAAAAGGGACCAACATGGACACGGAATCACAGATCGAGGAAGAGGTCGAGGACGCCTCGGACGAGGTTAAGTGGGGTCATCCCTCCATCATAATGGAGGACGAAAAGGGACGCGGCATCCCGGGGGTAAAGGTGGAGGCCAGGGTGGGCGGCAGGAGGTACACCGCGATTGCGGACAGCAGCGGAAAGGCCGAGTTCCAGGGTTTGACGGGCAAGACTTTCCCTCAAGGCGTGCGATTCTTTGCTTCCAGGGAGGGCTACGACGCTCTTTTGTGGGACGCCGGGATACTGGATTCCGAAACCCGCCACGTGTTAAGGCGACAGGACCTTGACGAAATGGTAAAGGAGGCGGAGAGCGCCAACGAGAACAACGAATACAACAGGGCCATGAGGCTGCTCCGATTGATACACCGGCATGACGAGAACAATGCAAAGTATTATTTCTACAAGAAGCACTGGCGCAACGAGATTAGGAACAGCCTGAAAGGGGTGGGGTCCGATCAGGAATGCGAGACATGCGGCGGTTCCGGCGAATGTAACGCCTGTAGCGGCCTAGGAAAGTGTCAGGAATGCGAGGGTGGGGATTGCCCGCAGTGCGGAGGTACAGGCGCGGCGGAAGAGGGGCCCTGCCCGGAGTGCCAGGGCACCGGGGAGTGCGGCAGCTGCCAGGGCACGGGCATGTGTTCCCGGTGCCAGGGCTCTGGAAAGTGTGGCCAGTGCGTGCTGCCCCGGAGCACCAGGCGGTGCACCATATGCGACTACGAGTACCGGCCCTGGGACGGGGCGCCGGAATCCGGCGTACAGATGTGGACCCTGTTCGAATCCATCCCGGAGGATTGGCGCTGCCCCGAATGCGGTGCGAAGAAGGACATGTTCGAGGACTAAGGCTGTTTTTATAGTGTTGCCTTTTACCGGCCCATAATGTATTGGTGGATAGATAAAATGCGGTTAAACTTATATATATATATCGATAATCATATAGTTGAACGAATACAATATGGATACAGTAACCGTTTCCCCGAAATACCAGGTGGTTATACCCGCCTCGGTTCGCAAAGACCTCGATATTCGACCGGGAGAGAAGGTAATGGTGCTTGAAAAGGACGGTGTTATTCACATTATCCGGGTGGGGGACATCAAAGAGCTCCGTGGTAAATACAAGAAGCTGACTACAGGCGGGACGAGGGATGAAACGGAACGCTTCGCATGACCCGGGATATATCATCGACTCCTGCGGCTGGATAGAATATTTCTCTGGCGGAAAAAAGGCGGACAAATACGCCAAATACATAGAAAATGCGACCCCCGATACCTGCTATACCCCAACGACAGTGATATACGAGGTCTTCAAGAAGTTTGCAGCCGCCTACAGCGACGAGGAAACATTGAAGGCCGTCGGCCATATCCAATCCGCAACAAAGGTCATCGATTTCGACGATTACCTTGCCGTGTCCGCTGCTGAGGAATCCATTGCAGAAAAGCTGCCAATGGCGGACGCCATCATCCTTGCCACGGCAAGAAGGAAGGGCGCCAAGGTCGTGACCAGCGACACCCATCTCAATGGCAAAAAGGACGTTATTTTCGTCTGACGATTGCAATATAATCATGTGCAAGCGATATATGGTAATATATTAATGTTAAATATTGATGGTGAGTGTTAAACAGTCGTTATTGATGCTAACTTTGTATATATTACTGCTCTCATTAGCATCCATTTGTAGGTGTATATATTCGCAGGAAGAAGAGGAAGATTGGCCGTTAATATAATAAAAAAGATAGTTTAATCCATTACCGAATATTTCATTACTTCAGAAACCCCAGGTGGTCACCCATCAGACCGAAGTGTATTACTATGAAGGCCAGGAGTAGGAAGGTGAGTGCGATGTGGATCCAGCGCCACCTCCTCCTTCCCAGTTTTGTTATCAGCTCGGTATCAAAGACGCTGAATATGGTGAAGGCGGCAAGTGTGCCCAAAGAGCAGTAGGCAAAGAGCATGCCTGCAGAGGCCCAGGGCCAGACCTTCTGCATTGCGGCCGACATGTGCGCGGCGGCCACCGTGAGGGAGGTGAGCGCCAGAAGGCAATGGAGGTGTACCCTGCCTAGGAGGGCGGGCTTTAGCTTTTTCCTAATTCTATAGGAGTAGACGAACCCAGCGATTATCGTTGTTGTGTAAAGCGCGACGCTGGTTGTCCCTGTTATATCCACCGGGCCCCAGGGTATGACGCCTGCCAGCTCCTCGGGTACCGGGGTGGTCTCGGAAACCACCTTCCAGTCCGAGTCGTAGGTCCTTGATATGTCGGTATCCATTCCGCCGGGCAGGGATACCTTGGCAGAGATTACGCACCTCAGGTCTGCCAGCTGGGACCCCTCGATGTTCAGGTTGAAGGTGAACGCCTCCGAGTCCCCCGGCTCCAGCGCCTCCGAGGCGCTCTGCTGCATCACCGGGGTTTCGTGTCCGATGGAGACCGCAAGCTCAAAGGGGACTGAGCGCACCCCCGACACGTGGCTCACGGTCACCGTTAGGTCCCCGTAGCCGACCCCGACAAGTTCCGAAGCGTCAAGGCGTATTTCCTCGTGATTGCCCGAATTTGTCGACGCAAACTCCGTTCCCGATGCCTCATGGACGATTGCCAGATCTATGTTGGTGAGGCCTGCCACTATGCCGGTGCCGTCCAGAACGGCATCGAAGCTTTCTGCCCCGGGTCTTACGGTGTAGGAGTAGCTCTGCTGCCCGCCGGAGGACAGGGTACCGGTGTTCGTTGACTCTTCGTCCTCGGCCACTCGGGGTTCGATGCCTGTGAACTCCACTGTCAGGCTTTCTATGGTGTAATCCCGGTTGTTGGTTATATTTATGATGTAATCGCCGCTGCCTGCGGATATCCCCGTGCCGTGGGATACGCGGAATAACTTCACGGGCTTCTCCCCACTGTAGCCCTGATTGTCCCCCTCGTAGTTAAGGGTAAAGGCGAATGTTACGATATAGATTACCGCCGCGATGAGAAACCAAAAACGCCACGTGCTCCACACCCTATTCAGGGCCCTTTTCATGTCCGCATCTACCATAGTCCGAAAAGAATTATATATGCTGGCTATTTATCTTTTTTGATAACATGTGATCTCAGCGATATAAATTTGAATATTATTTGATAATCATGGAAACATCACATATGACGAAGGATTCTGTTCTAATGAAACCGGGACATACATAATCAAAGCAACCTATTGCTCTGGACGTTCTGAAGATAACTCTGAAGAATGCAATATCACATCAAACGAGTTAGGCCATGTAATGATTAGCCCGGAATTTCCACATTCTTTACTGCCCACACCCCCGGGGGCGAGGGGAAGTGTTATCCCACTGGCTAATTTTAGTGATATTCGATGAATGTGGGTAACACGGGGGTTTCTTTTGCAGGTGCTTTTCTTTTGTCATTGAAAAACGAGTGCCTGGGCAAAGAAAAGCACCAAAGAAAAGGTGGTCAGGTGTGGGTAGTAGGCCTCCTTCTGTTTTCAGACCGCATTTTACTTAGCGCCTCATCGGCTTGCACCAGTGGGGACTGCCGTTTCACCAGATCCCCCGGACGTTCTCATCCCCAAGGGAATCACGGTTACCCTGCCTTTGATCACTCGGGTGCTGGATGAGAGGCCGGAGCCGCTCCTTATATCGTGTCGCACCCTGTTGTTTTGACCGGCAGGGATCCGGGGACTGTGTCGTTTCTGCTCAGTTGCCATCCCTCTCGGGACCCGTGATTTCACACGGCCACCTTTGTTGGTGGAAGGACCTTCCTCAGGGGCCCCTGCGCATCAAACGCAGGCCTTTCGGACTTTAGGCCCCCGTCAGCGGTCCACCCACTCCCGACCATAAGGAGATGTTCTTTATTGTTTAAAAGATTTATCTTATTCCTTCTATCTCATGCGGCCTTTCCCTTATCCTTCTCTCCAATTCCTCAATGTCCAGGAGCCCGTTCCTGGCCCCTGTCTCCTGGATCACCGCCTCCGATTCCGTCACCCCTGCCTCCAGCGCCTTTCGGATGTCCCCGTGCCGCATGTAACCGGCAAGGAAGGCCGCGCCGAACGCGTCCCCTGCTCCCGTCACCTCCGCCACCTCCACCTCATGGGGCCGTATGTGATGCCCCTTGCCCTCTGCAAAGCAGTAAGCCCCTTCTCCACCTTGGGTTATCACCGCCGCTTTGGGTCCCATATCATGTATCTTATCCCCTATCCTCTCGACCTCGTCCCGCCCGGTCAGTATCTCCCCCTCCTCCTTGTTCAGGCAAAGTATGTCGGCCAAGGATATCAGCTCGTCAAGCTGTTCCGGCCTTTCCCGCAGCAGGTAGGAGCTAGGGTTGTACATTATTCCCGCCCCTGTTTCCTTGACCCCTTCCGCCACCTTGACCTGGGTTTGCAAGGATCGGCCCACCATGGTGCACAGGTAAAGCCAGTTAGCTTCGAGATTAGTAACATCGAGCTCCGAAAAGTCCAGGTTATCGTTTCTTTGCTTGTATGTCAGGAGTATCCTTTCCTCCCCCTCCGCATCCAGTACAACCGCATAGTCGCATTCCCCCTCTTCCCTAACCATCAGCCCCAACTCCACTCCCTCGCTGGACAGCGAGTCCAGGATTTGCTGGGAATTATGTCCGGAGCCCAGCTTGCTTATCAGGGACACGGGCAGGCCGAGCCTGGACAATGCGGCGGCCACGTTGCTTCCCCCTCCTCCCGCGTGGACGCCGATATGTCGTGCCAGCAGCTTTGAGCCGAAGGGCACCTCCAATCCCCCGTCTTCATTCCTCGAGAATAGCATGGCTCCGGCATCCACGAAAATATCCATGGAGGTGTTCCCCATTACCACGACCTTGTGTTCTTCGTTCCTTACTTTCATTACTATTCGCAATATATTCTAGCAATATAAACCTTACAATTTCCTTGGATTCGGAACCGAAACGGCCCACAGCTCCCTTTACCTATAAGAACTCGCCCAGGCACTCCGCTCTTGCATATACCTTAATGTCTCCCCTCTTCATTACCAATACGTAATGATGTTCTATGTAGGTGCCCAGGTCGGGATTGTTGGAAAGTATGTAATTGTCCATGTAAATGTCCCTGACCACCACCCGGGTTCCCGTTGCTTCCATGTGTTGTATCAGCATATCCGTGGTAGGGTATCCGGATATTGCCAGCGTGTCGTAGAAGTACTCGAACGGACGGCTGATGTTGAACACCATGGGTCTTTGGGCCGCATACGCGTACACCGGCCAGGCAAAGATCTCCTCCCCCTCCTCACTATGGTCCATGATGTAATCCGCCACCTGCTCCACGTCATCGATGTCCGGGTGGAACTCGTTGTATTCCTCTATTACGTAGTATTCGTGCACCGAATAAAGGTTGGTGGTTACGAGCATTGATACCGCGAACACGAACAGCACGAAGGAGTAAGACGTAATCCCGCCGCTTTCTCGCGCCATAACCCCCCTGTTCCGCCTCTCTTTTGCCTCCCCTCTCGGTCTGGTCCCTTCCTTTCTTGATACTCGGCTCAATATCCCGGAGGGCAGGAGCATGGCCAATGACAAGGCCCCGTAGGGCCCTATCTCATACCAGTAGGGGGGCATGACCCAGCTGCGGGTGAGGTAGAACGCTGTAAGGGAAAAGGCAATGGCAATCGGTATCAAAAATCCAGGTTCAGCATGAGGTCTCATGTAGGGTAACAGAGCTGTGAGGGCGGGAATAATTGCAATCGACGCCAAAATAAATCCGGGCGCGAGCGGCCCGGACCAAAGGCCGGCGCCGACCCACCCGGTCACAACTGCAACGGCAAGGAAAGAGGCTGCGGCCAGAACAACCACTTTTATTTTTGGAAGAGAGGTATGGCAATGGACAAGTAGGGGTAAGAACATAAGGGCAAGGATCGCGAAAGGAATCAGGACGCCCTGGCCCATGCCCGTGGTTTTTGGCAGGAGGGCCGACAGCCCGGCAAGAAAGAAAAAGACGGACAGGTGTTTCGCCCTTCCCAACGGCGGTATTATCGCCTCGAGCCGATGGGTCAAGGCCCGTGATATCGCCACAACGGCCAGGAACACCACCAGGAAAAGACCTACGATCTTTGCCGCTGAAGAATGGTGCATAAGTATTACCGCAGAGTACAATGCACCTATGACCAGGCCCATGATCTGGAACTGGCCCAGGCTGCTTTGGGATGACTCGTTGTATCTCGGCTTGATCACTTCAATATATACTGCGACAGCGACCACCACAACCAGGATCATGAACACCTGGACAAGCCCTCTCAATCTCTGGTCGCTCATGACCAGGAGGCCCAGTGCGACCCCCGCCCATATCGCCGTTCCCCCGGCCAATATACCAAGTGATGCATGGCAGAATATACCTATATGTTTCCCTTCTTTCGCCTTGCTTCTCACCCCCATGATATCCGGGTTTAGTATCCTTGCTGCCAACGGGATAAACATCAGTAATATTGCCGCTGTCCA
>CAZUZU010000088.1:11266-11890 GCA_964624865.1 uncultured archaeon | reverse complement strand
GAAGAACCTGAAAAAATAACTGATTTTTGGAATCTAGGGTGCGGAATGTATGTTAAAAATATTGATATTGTGTGCCATAATATTCCATGGGTATCCCGTATTGAGGGGTTAATAGGTCTTAATTACTTAAAGAACTTCAAACTAACGTTGGACTTTAAAAACGGTATCCTTGACCTGGAATAATCTTCTTTATATTTGCATTTGGGGCACGGGGCTGTTACCCGTCACATAACATCCGGGATCGGGTATCCCTTCCCTATCTCTACCGTCTATATCAACTTCCAAACCTTCGTATCAAAACACATATAAACTTCCGTATTATCAGGATTGGTTAGATTATGCCTAGAAAGTCCAAGAAGGATGGAAACAAGGCCGAGAAATCCGAGAAGCAGGAGGGGAAGGCGGGGATAGGTGAATTGAAAATAGCGATCCTCGACACATTGGGCGCGGAAGGGGAGCTGAGCACCACCAAACTGAAAAAAGCGCTGAAGGGCAGAGGCGTCGACTCCGGTGAGGTCAAAAAAGGATTCGATAAGGCCGTGAACAAATTAGAGGCGGACGGTACGATACAGGTGGAGGAAAAGGGCCGAGGAACCTACTATTCTATCACGGAAGGGAAGAAAG
>CAZUZU010000088.1:8830-11166 GCA_964624865.1 uncultured archaeon | reverse complement strand
AGGAAGGGAAGAAAGAGGAAGGGAAGAAAGAGGAAGGGAAGAAAGAGGAAGGGAAGAAAGAGGAAGGGAAAGAAGAAACTAAAGAGCCTGAGATCGAGGAAGAACCCGAGGGGGAGGGTGAAAAAGAGGAAAAAATTGAGGAAAAAGTAGAAGAGGGTGGGGAAAAGGAAAAAGTAATCAGTTCGGAGGTGGAAAAGGAGATGGAGGAGTGGAAGGAGGAGGGGTTCGATCTCTCCGGCCTGGAAAAGGTCATCGAGGCGGGGGAGGGCCAGGACATAGAAAAAAAGGTGGAGCAATACCGGTCCGGTATCGAGCGTCTCAGGGAGATCAAGTCAAATCTTGCTGAGTTCGACGCCGACATCAACAAGGATGAGCTGGAGGCAATATATTACGACCTTCACCAGCCGGAGAAACTGGAGCAGGTTGAAGAGGAATATTCCGTACTGGAAAAGGAACTGGACGAGCAAACTCGCCTCAAGATCATTGAAAGGGACGTGGAGAATTGGCTGGAAGAGGGTTACATCATAAGGCCCATGGAGGATGTCTTGGCCAGGGACAACCTTGCCTCCATAGAAAAGGAATACGAGGTTTGCAGGGAAGGGATCAGGCAGATGAAAGAGCTTGATAATAGATTGAACTCCCTTTTGAAGGAGGGTTATCCAGTGGAGGGCGAGGTGGAGGCAATAAAGGCCAAGCTCAACCGCTCATACCTTCACGAGGAGCTAAATAATAAATACCAGGCGATCGACGAGAAAGTAAACGAATGGAAGAGCACCGTTGCCGACATGTTAAAGGCCATAAGGGACTGGGAGGGGGAGTCATACCAGGTGGAAGAGGTTAAGGAACTGGTGAATGCGCACAGGGACATGAGGAAGGTGGAGGAAGAATTCTCCGCCTTGGAAGCAAACATCGGCATCATGAAAAGCATCAGGGAAAGACTGGCTAATCTCGACCTCAGGGGATTCGAGGAGCAGGCCCTGAACATAAAGAAGGTCACTGAAAATCCGGAGGAGGTCCAGAAAGCAAATGAGTTGCTCGGCACATTGGAAGATATGATAGAGAACAGGGACAAGGAAAAGGCAACCTTTCTGGAAAGGGTGAACCACTGGCAGATGGCGGGCTTCGAGATCAAGGGTGTTGAGGACCTGGCCAAAATGTCGCTCCAAGAGATGGAGGACTGGCTCAGGGAGCTCGAGATGAACATCATGGAGCTGAAAAATCTTGAAAGAAGGCTGGACGGACTGGACCGTACCGGTTTCGGTGAAGAGATAAGGCAGATCAAGAAATTATTGGCCAAACCCCATAAGCTGGAGGAGGCAAGGGAAAAGGTCGAAGCCCTGGAGCAGGCCATAACCGAGCAGAACCTTAGGAAGAGGCTGAGAAAGAGGGTGAACGTGCTGGCAAACGAGGGTTATATTATCAAGGGAACAGAGGAACTATGGCATAAAGATGTTGAGGCCATAGAAGAAGAGCTGGAAAACCTGGAAAAACAGGTTCTCGAGCTCAAGAAACTGGAGAAGAGGGCAAACGAGTACGAAAACATCGGCCTGGAGGCGGAGGTCGTTCCTATCAGGGCAAAGCTGAAAGACCCGGGTAAGCTAGACGAGATAAGAAAGGATCTCCAGTTATTGGAAGACATGTCCAAGGACCTTGAAGGAAAAAAACTGAAGCATATAGAACAGATAAGGGCCTGGGACGAAGAGGGCTACAACGTAAAGGAACTTCTAGAGATGATAGACCGGGACGCCCCCTTCAAGGAAATCAGGAACGGGGTAAAAGAATACGGGTCCAGGATAGACGAATTGAACAAGATCAAGAAAGAACTCTCCACCACGGACTCCTCGGGTTTCGAGCAGCAGAGACTGCGGTTATTCTCTATCCTCAAGGACCCTACTCGCCTGGAAGACATAAGAAAAAACCTTGAAGAACTGATGTCGGCCATTGCAGAGAGGGGGGACGTGCTGAGGTCCTACCGGGAACAGGCCCGGGCATGGAAGGAAGAGGGCTACAACGTGGATGGCATTATGCCCTATCTAAAAGGATTGGACATGGAGGAGACCAACAGGGTCTACAGTAATTACGAGGAAGCAATAAACGAGTTGAGATCACTGAACAAACTATGGTTAAAGATCGAAGGGGACCTGATCGCAGTTGACCCGAAACTATCCAAGGAGATAAGCTCGAAGATCGATCCGAAATTCAAAGACCTAAATTCAAGGGATGAGATCAGGAAGGAGATCAGCAGGGGCGAGATGAGGCTTTCCCAATATCGTTCCCTTAAAAAGACCATGGAAGAGGCAATGGATTTGTATCGAGACAGAGGGATAAAGGTAGAC
>CAZUZU010000088.1:0-8820 GCA_964624865.1 uncultured archaeon | reverse complement strand
GTCTAAAGGAAATACTGGCCAGGGAAGCCACAATTACGGAGCTGAAAAACGACTTTGATAAGTGGAAGAGGAATATCGAAGAGCTCGAACATATCCGCGCAAAGACCCAGAAGATCGACAAACAAGGGCTGGAAGTTCAATTTGAATCCTTGTCCGAGGTCCTCAACGACCCGTCAAAGCTCAAGGAGGCAAAGGAGAGGCTGGGTGAAATCAAGGCAAACATGGACGAGCGGGAGGAGATAAGAGAATCGCTGGTGGAAAAGGTGGGTGAGTGGGAGAAACAGGGCTGGGAGGTCAGCCATATCAAGAAACACCTGAACGAGGAGATTTCCATATTAAAGGATAAGATAGAGGAGTTCGAGGCATATACCGGTTGGACCGAGATGATCGGGGAGATGATCTCGGGTATCGAGGACTGGGGCGATTTCACCTCACAGACAGAAAGGATTCTGGACCTGTTGCAGGATATGAAGAACAAGGAAGAGGTAATGACCTTGATGAGGGAGCTTCAGGAAAGGTACACGTCGTTCAAGGAAAAGAAGGGGGGGATAGAGCGCAAGATCAGGGAATACAAGAGAATGGGCTATCCGACGGATGAGCTGGAGTTGGCGGAGAACGGGCCCCCTGATGTCCTGTTCAAGAAGTTCCAGGAATTCGAGGAGAAAACCGCGGAGCTGAGGGCCATAGAGGCGGAGCTGTCCAACATGGACCTGAGGGGACTGGAGGACGAGGTCAAGTCCATAAGGTCCAAGCTCATGGACCCCTATAAATTGGATGAGGTCCAGAGGGACTTCGAGGATTTAAAATCCAGATATCGGTCGGTTGAAGACGAAAGGGACCAATTACGCAATCGTTTGAACGAGTGGAAAGGGATGGGCTATGACGTGGGCCACATAGAGAGGCATCTGCGCGCACTCCCCCTCGATATGGTGGAGAAAGAACTTTTGGAGATGGAGAGATCGATACAAAATATCGAGGAGATCAGGAAAAACATCGAGGATATGGACACCACGGGCTTCGAACCCATAGTGGAGATAATTTTGGAAAAATCCAAGAACCCGGAGAACTATCTCATGGTAAAGACGAAATACCTCAACCTCAAGGTCGCGGTGGATGTCAAGGCAAAGATATCCGAGTTGAACTCCAGGCTGGAAAAATGGAAAGAGATGGGCCTGGAGATCGATCCTCTCCGGAATTATATGGTGAAGGGACATGAACTGCCGGAGGTGGAAGAAACCTTCGCCGAATATGAGATCGCCATAGACAAAGCCCTGGCAATCCGGGACAACGTGGAACAGATATACGATGCCACATCTTCCATACCAAATGTCAAAGAGAGATTAGATGAGATAAAACAAAAGGTAAAGAACCCTCTTCTTGCAGAGGAATGCGAAAAAGAGCTCAGGTCGGTGGTTGAAGAGGTCAACAAGGCCAAGAGGGAGATCAAGGTGGTGGAAGAAAAGCTCCGTGCCTTCAAGGAAAAGGGTTTCGATACATCTGCATTGGAGGCTGAGATCGCCAGGAGCGGTTATTCGTTGGACATAGAGGATTTCAAGGGCAAATTAATGGATTTCGAGGAAAAAGTGGACAAATATGTGAAATATATCGAAAGATTGGATTCATTGCCCGAAACAGTAAAGAATAAGATGAATAAAGACATAGAATCTGTATACAACATGATATTCAATTTTGGAGATGAGAGGCAGATAGTGAGGGCAATATCCGACCTCGAAAAGAGGGCAAAGGAATCACCGGTGAGAGAAAAGCTTAAAACACTGGTGGAAACCTGGGGAAAAGAGGGTTATGATGTCGATAACCTAAAGAACACCCTTGACAAGGACCTGTCATTGATAAAGGCCGAGATAGATGATTTCTCCAAGTTCGTTCAGAAATCAGAGAAGCTCAAGGAAAAACTGCTTTCCCTGGACCTGGATAAACTGGGCGACGCCAAGGAGGCGGTAATGGACAGGGTAATTAAGAAGCTTCATGATCAAAAGCTTGTCTTCGAAGCGGAAACGGATATTCTCGCCCTGGAACTAAAGGTCGAAGAAGAAGGCATCAAGGATAGATACAGAGACGAAATAAAGAGATTCGAAAGTAAAGGATATGACACAAGTGATCTAAATGAAAAGATAGAGGCCATGGATTCGGTCTCTTTGGAAAAGGAGATGGAAAAATACCGCAATCTTATCAGCAAAGCCGAGGAATTAAAGGAAAATATCTCGGAATTGATGAGCCAGGACAAGGATAAGAGATTTCACGGAGAGCTCCTGGCCTTACTAAAGGACGTGAAGGATCCAAAAAACGTCCCCGCCGTGGAAAACTCATATCTGAATATCGAACTTGAGTTCTCGGAGAATGCCGAAAGGGAAGAGTACGTCAAGCAGTTGGAAGAACTGGAAGAGAAGGGATACAAAACGGGACACATCAAGGATGCGGTTGAATCAAAGGACCTTGAAACAGCCAAAGAGATCTTCAAAAGATTCCAGAGGGACGTCAAAAAGCTAAACCAAATGGAAAAGAAATTGGATTCCATGCAGCCGGGAAAATACGGCGATACAATGGAAAAAAAGGCCAACACCATCAGAAAGAAGATGAAAGACCCGGAGAAGGTGTTCGAAATAGAGACTGAATTGTTGGAAATGGAGATAATGATAGACCGTATTAAGGCACGCAACGGTTGATAAAGAAAAAAAGTTAGAAAAAGGATTATTCTTCAGGAAGAAAGTGTATCAAGATTCGTCCAATATTCCCTTGGCCTGATCGCATAAATTGTCGACGGTTAGTCCAAAGTGGTCCATCAGCTCCCAGCTTTCCCCGCTTTCCCCAAATACGTCGGGCACGCCCACCCTCTTTACGGTTGTCGGATATGTATCGGAAACGGCAGTTGAGACCATGCTCCCGAATCCCATCAAAGAGTTATGTTCCTCCGCGGTGACTATGCCGGCGGTCTCTCTGGCAGCCTTTTCCAATTTATCCTTGTCTATCGGTTTTACTGTGGACACGTTCAAGACCCGGGTGCTGATACCCTCCATCTCCAGTTGCTCGGCTGCTTCGATGGCCCTGGAAACCATCACACCTATGGCGGCTATGGTGACATCGTCCCCGTCCCTCAACATATTTGCCTTGCCAAATTCAAAATCATACTCCTCGTCATATATCATGGGGACATCGGCCCGCCCCAACCTTGCGTATATCGGTCCCTCGATCTCGGCCGCGGCCGTCACCACCTGTTTAGATTCCTCGTAATCACATGGCACCACCACCCTCATATTTGGCAGCACGGCCATAATAGCTATGTCTTCAAGCATCTGGTGACTTGCCCCGTCGCCTCCAACCGTGATCCCTCCATGGGATGCGATGATCTTGACATTGAGATTCGGATAAGCAATACTTTGCCTTATCTGATCATAACACCGGCCTGTGGCAAACATGGCGAAGGTGGATGCGTAGGCGATCTTCCCGCTCACTGCCAGACCGGCCGCCATGCCCATCATATTTGCCTCCGCAACCCCTGCATTGAAGAACCGCTCAGGAAATTCCGCCGCGAAAACGCTCGTCTTTGTGGAGCAGGAGAGGTCGGCGTTCAATGCAACAATATTATCGTGTTTATGGCCCAATTCCAAAAGCGCTTCTCCGAATCCCGTTCTGGTATTGGCATACTTCCAGCGCTCCAGGTTAGGTCCCATCATTCTTCACCCCGGCAAGCATCTATCTCTTTCCGCAGCCTATCCTCCACCTCTGAAAGCTCTTTAAGCGCGATCTCCCTCTCCTCGTCCGTGGCAGCCTTACCATGGTATTTTAATTGGTTCTCCATGAAACTGACCCCTTTGCCCTTTACGGTATTGGCAACAATGATCACCGGGTCGCCCCGGTGCCGTCTTCCTTGCTGAAGGGAGTCATATATCTGCTGGAAATCGTGGCCGTCTATCTCAATGACCCTCCAGCCAAAGGCCTTCCACTTCTCCACCAGGGAGTCCACGCACATTACCTCTTCCGTGGTGCCGTCGATCTGCAGTCGATTCCTGTCCAGTATCGCCACGATGTTATCAAGGTCGTAATGTCTTGCAGCCATTGCCCCCTCCCATACCTGGCCCTCCTGACTTTCACCGTCCCCGATCAGTGTAAAGATCGTGTAATCCCGAGAATCCAATTTGGCAGCCAAAGCCATTCCGTTGCTGACCGAGAGGCCTTGGCCAAGAGAGCCCGTGGCCATCTCAATGCCCGGAAGGACCAGGGAAGGATGGCCTTGGAGCCTCGATCCTAACTTACGGAAGGTGTTCAATTCGCTGACCGGGAAATAACCCCTTTCCGCTAAGATCGCGTAGACGGTGGGAGCTGCGTGTCCCTTGCTCAACACTAATCTATCCCTGGGCGTCCAACTAATATTATCCGGTTTGATGTTCATAACCTGGAAATAGAGCACGGTGAGAATATCGGTTGCGGACAGCGATCCGCCGGGGTGACCGCTGCCGGCCTCGTTGGTCATGATCACAATGTGCTTTCTTATCTTGGTAGCCATCAATTCTAACTTCAAACGCTGTACTTCATTCATTCCTTCATCCCCTATATTCGGATTGCTTATTGGCATCGGGCTTGCTATGGTCTCGTTATTCAAGATACATCCCACCTAAACAGGTTTTTTCCGTTTCATCCATACCAAAGGGCGGAAATGCATTTCGGCATTTGGGCGGAGGAGACACCCCTTGTTGGAGGGTCTCCTTCTTGGACATGGAGGGTATAATGAGAGGTTAAATTTAAAACTTATCTTGGAACCCGGCATCCACATCACTTCCCTACGTGTTTTTTAATCGTGAAATAATATCCGTAAGTGTTTCGAAATGCTTTTATATAGACCTTTTCTTATTGATTGTCCATGCACATCGATCCCATGTACGAGCTGCTTGTCCGGGCATTGATAGCATTGGGTGTAAGCACGCTTATCGGACTTGAGAGGGAACACCACAGCACGGAGAGCTTTGTACTGGCAGGGGCCCGCACCTATCCTTTGGTGGGGCTCATAGGCTTCATATGCGGCTTTCTCTCCTACGGGCCGTCCTCATTGTTCCCTTACATGGTATATATCGGACTGGCAGGCGTTCTCTGCATGGCCATACTCACCGTACTTATAAGATACAGCAAGGGCCATTACGGGACCACCTCGTCCATCTCCTTCGTCATCACCTACGTGATCGGGGTCTTGATCGGAGTGGGGGAAGGAATAGTAAACGTATATTCGGTGACCGCGGTATTTGCCGGCGTCGTCGTCACATTCATGCTTGTTAAAAAGACCAGGATACACAAGATGGCATATAAACTTAGAACGACGGAGATCATCAGCGCGGCCGAGTTTCTTCTCGTGCTCCTGGTCCTGCTGCCCATAGCCCTTTCACTGGAGGGTGCGATAGACCCTTACGGTCTCGTAGGTCCGGGCCTCATGTTCGATCCCACGTTCATCCTCACTATCGTGGTGATCGTGTCCGTTCTCTCATTCGGCTCATTTCTCATTGTTCGCAGGTACGGGGGGACAAAAGGATTGATATTCACTGGCTTGTTCGGAGGTTTTGTCAGTTCGGTGGTGGCCACCACCACCTTGGCCAATCTTGCCAAGGAAGACAAGAAACTGGTTTGGCCCGCCGCAGTCGGCATCTACATCAGCACAATATCCCTTCTGATCAGGGATCTGGTCCTCTGTATTATCGCCGCTCCCGACTACGACCTCATCATGAAATTGAGCATTCCCTTCGCCATAGTGACCCTGGCGGTCTCCGTAATCGTGCTCTTCGAGTCCGGGAAACTGGGCAAGCACCTGGGGAAGGATGTGAATTTAGAATCGCCGTTTGCGGTGTGGCCCGCGGTGAAGTTCGCCCTGATATTCGCTGGTATCATCGCCTTGACCGCCGTACTTACCGACCAGTTCAGGGAATTCGGTTTTCTTTCGGTATCCCTCGGCGGCATAGTATCTTCTTCCGCTGTTGCAGCTTCGGCCTCCCACCGCTACTTCACCGACCCCGCCATTTCATCGGAGACGGCGGCGGTGGTGGTAATCGCCGCAACAACCCTGGCCACAATAAACAAGATCGCCATAACCTATTCCTCGTCCCGGGTAGTTTTCCATAAAGTTAAATGGAAGTTGGTGTTGATAACCCTGATAATACTGGCAACAATTCCGCTTGTCTATCTCCTTTGATGATTACGAACCGCCTATCATTCGTATTAAATACAAACCATATATATAGTAGGAAACCCATATATATGATAAGAAGGATATACGGGAATGACGAGGTGCAACAAACATGTTAGGACACCGTAGCTCAAGGAAAACAAAGGCCCAAATGCACATCATGGAGGTCATATCCGCTGCGGTACTTTTACTCGTTGCCACCACATACATTGTCACCATCACCGGTACGAAGGACCAATATGATTCCGTGACCATCACCCACGAAACCATGGGTTCCGATGCACTCAGGTCAGTGGACAAACTTCCCGCCTCCTCTGGAATTTACAAGAGCGAATTGGACGAATGGATATCAACCTACGACATAAGGTCATTGGCAAACTACCTGGATCAGGTCATATCCGAAGACCTGTCGTTCAATGTGGTCGTAAATACGGAGCAAGGCCCCCTGCTGCTAATGGAGATGGGTAAGCCCAAGGGGGAGAGCATGAGCGTTCATCACCTGACGTATCTCACCGGAGGGAACGTATGGGACATTCATTCCGAGATGACGTATCACTTGGCGGAAGGTACCTACGACATCCAATTACTCATGTGGAACGAGCCCAGGGACATGAGCAATATCTTCTGGCAGACGGAGGACGGATTCGAATACAACTCCATACACGATGATCCCAACGTGGACCAATCCTCTGTAAAGTCCATAGATATAGGTGGCATCGGTGACAGATACGCATCACTTAAACCAACCAGGATGGTGTGGAAAGAATCCACTATCGGAGATTTTCACAACGGAACCTGGAACTCGGACCTTATCGACGCCTACGACGGGACCAACGGCAGTTACCTGGACTCGGACGGCTGCCTGACCCTTAACGACTGGTGGCCAAAGGGGGAGTCCCCCACCCGCTCTGCCGGGACCATAGAAGCTGAGCAGCCCCCGACCCCGGATAACACCACACATATCCATCCGGACCAGGATGTAGCTGTAAGAAATCCGTTACGGGCAAATAAGATAAGAGAGGTTTACGAGGAAATGCAGCGGAATTCAGGAGAAAGTACCTTCAAGGTCTCGGCCTCCGACGCCGCCCTTTTAAAAAGATATCTACCAGTTGGGATGCGCTTTCTACCTATTCCCGCCGTGTCCGAGGGAACTGCAATATATCAACCGTTGATAAAAACAAAGAACAGCTACTTTTCCCCGGACCGCCATGTTTCCCTCATGCAAGGGCTCTCTGACAGTTACATGGCAAAATCAATACTGTTGAACAACAGGGACAAATTGGAAGAACACCTATCGAATGCATATGCCGAGAAGTCTCCCATATCGGAAAAAGAGTCGGGAGAGCAAACAGAGAGCAAATCCGGTTCAAGGGAATATACAAGAGGACCCACAAGGGGAGTGGACTCACCGAACCCACCGATCTTTTACAGCTCCGGCACCCAAGCCGTTGTGTTCAACCACGCCTACATCAACGACGATACGCCCACCTTCAGGGTAAGCGCCTATGACCGGAACGGCAACAGTGTTGACTACAGTATAGAGATGGACGACGATCCCCTGTTCGGCTCGATCAACTGGACAAGGGACTTCGACAACGGAGGCTCCCATTATTCACACAACACACCCGTGGAACTCACCTGCTCGACGCTGAGCGGGATATCAAACAACACCACCTATTATGTCAGGGCAAAGGCCATAGATCCCAGCGGGTCGAACCAGTACGGCCCTTACAGCGGTCAGTCCTGGTGCTTCACCTACAAGGACAGCGGAGCAATTGAATGGCGACAGACAACCACGCCATCATTCAGGAGCGGAGATCTGCTTTTCCGCGACACCTTCGACACCTCCATCGACGGGGGCCAGTGGGGCCACACCGCAACCTATGTTACCATTGACACTAGCAGGGCCAGGATAGGCTACAACGGCAGTGCGGGCAGTTACTCTACCCTATACCGCATTAACTCCGGTTGGACCACTGGTAACATCCACCTCAAGATGGATGTGATGGGCACGGTAAACACCGGTGCGATACACACCGCCTTCGACGGCGGCGGAAAGCGCTTCTGCATCCAGCAAGCAGGCGGGAATTGGAGAGCCCAGGTCAACGACGGAAGCGGGTGGCAGTATCCCCATCACTTCAGCCAGTCCTTTTCTACCAACACATGGTACACCGTAGAATACTTCAAAGAGGAGAACGGTTGGTGCACCGCTTACGTATATCCGCAGGACAATCCCAGCTATGACGACCCCTTCAGCTGGAACATGGGCGCGAGCTGGAACGCCCGAGGACGGTTATGGTTCAACCAGAACTACGCCTACATAGACAACTATTACGAGTTCTCCTATCCGCCTCACAACACATCCGTATCCAACAACAGTCCCTATATCCAGTATCGGGACGGGGACGTTTATACGTGTGCTAACGGGGATATACTGAGCGGGGGCCCCGGTGGTCCGGGGAACGATCACAAGTACTATTGCAGGGTCTTTGTAGTGCCGTCCAATGTCACTGTAAGCACCGAACCGGGATATGCCACTGAGGTTTATGCCGAGGAGATATACGTTTGGGGTACCATTGATGGTGATCGGAGGGGCGGCCCCGGGGGCAAGAGCGGCATCGCCGCGAGGGATGAAG
>CAZUZU010000087.1:0-11961 GCA_964624865.1 uncultured archaeon | reverse complement strand
CCAAAAATTAGGGCGTGTTATTTCACATAAAGGGTTGGCGAAAATCGGTGTTTAATTTTCTTTTTGTGTCCGGGTTTCAGACCGGAAATAAATTTTGCAGCTTTTTTTGATGTGAGAATCTCATACATTTGAATCACAGGCTAGAAAAGATCGTCGAACTTGACGAAATCGCCCTGCTCTATCTCGGCCTGAGCTTTGGATAGTTCCTTCTTCTCCTCGTCCGTGAGCTCTTCGAATCCTAAAAAATTGTCTATCTTGGTGTTGATTTCCACGAGCATCTTTTCGATGTGGTCAATCTTTTCGAGCATTACGTCCGTCATTATATCACTTCCGGCACTTAACTATATTACAATTGAGGATATATATAATTTGCTTTATTCCTGGATATTTCCGCCAACTCGGCTCCCACGTCCAGAGGGTCGATTGGAAGAAGAGGAAGATAAGGGACGGCGACGAGGTCCGGGTCATCTACATAATTGCCGGGGGATAGGCACTGGTACAATAAACTTGATTTTATCTCCAACATAATGCAAAAAATTTGGCAATGATCTCCATTATAATGGACAAAATACCGCAATGATCTCCATTACGATGGAAACATATATATTGGAAATTTTATCAAACACCGATTTTTATCAACGGCAAAGGGAGAGTCGTGTTCACGGAATTGGAAATTCTGTGGTTGAGCCAATCGATAGGTTGGTGAAATTTCCATTCTATTCAGGTGTGACACTCCTGTGTGATGCCTGGACGAACTCCTCCATCTGTTACAGTAAAAATCCTCCAGATTTTCACTTATATTCGAGAGCCTATCTTCGATAATATGTCCTACTCGAATATACCCATCTCCGTTTCGAGTGAATATATAATTCACGAGTCAGGCCAAACTGTTTTTGGTCTTGACTCCGCAGCCCCTCATACTTATTCCCGCCGTGAGAGTTGCACAGGCGCTTCTGGAGTAATTCGTTGGAGGTAAGACACACCGTCATACCAAGTCAGGCGGAATCTACGGTGTGCAACCGCTTATAGTCATCACACCTTCCATAGTCCTACCGGGTATCCCCCAGCCTTTATTTCGATTACGGTGTGGTCGGGCCAGGCTGTGCCGTCCTCGAGCCATGTCTCGTCGTCCGGGTTCAGCTCGCCGTTTCCGTCGTTGTCCAATACGGAAATATACTTTGTGGCGTTGGAATTCACTGGGATCCGATACCGGCGGGTGCTTCCTTCGGCTGTAATGTCCATGGTGCCGAAGTCGGCCTCGTAGGACTCGTTGTAGATGTCACCGTCCGCTTCGTCCGGTCCGGTCATTACTATAATGTGTATATCGGATACGGGAACGGGGTCGGGGTCGGAAACCTACTCCACCCGAAGGGTGACGTTGAAGTTCTTAAGAGCGCCCTTATAATCAACGGAGGCGTGCAAGGATGGCGGCAGCGCCCCCGCCCCGTATCTTCCTCGGCGGGTCTCCCCGTACTTCTCGAACTCGAATACCAGGGTGTCGCCCTCCCTGAGAAGTGAGCGATCTATCTTCAGATACTTACAACTCCCTATATCCCTATGCTCTTTGGGAGGTCGTAGGGAAGGAGCGATTAAAAAAACGGTCCTATCTTTCGAATAATACCCGTAATCGTATCCATATTTCTCTAATACAATGATTCTTGAGTCGGAAAAGTCAGCGGTGTGGACCGTGTCCCCGCTCCTCCTGATCTTTAGGGTCACTTCCGTAACATCTACGGAGAATCGGAAGTTATGAATCTCAAAAGTATAGTTCTCGTAATCGGGAGGATGATGGTCTGGATCCAATTCCATATCCACCTCGAAGTTCTTGGGATATGTCGTGGTGGAATACTGGCTCATGTAGAGGGCCCACAACAGCCCGAATAGTATCGAGAAAATCAGTAATATAACGACCGCAAGTGCGGCAAGCTTCTTGTATCCAATACCCTTGGGCCCTTTTCCTTCGTAATCGTCTTCTTTCATGCCCATTCGTACCCGTGATACGGACCAATAGATTTATTATTTTCCAACGCCAGCCCCTTAAATAGAAACGGGCCCGCCTCATATTAAGAATCTCTCATTTCAAAGCCTTTGACTTCTTCCGTTTTACAGCATATACGACCACCATTATGATGATAATGATCACTATCCCCGTGATGAGAATTACGGGATAAATGATATTGTTGTTCTCCGCTCCTTCTTCATCCAATACATTTCCCTTTTCTTCGACATCCTCGAGGTAGATGTCCAGATTCGTTTTGCCGTCCTTACAGATGTCGTCGGCATCGCTTGGGTCCGTGGCGTTCAGCCCGTGTTCTATTTCCCAACCGTCGGGTATCCCGTCGTCGTCCGTATCCGGATCCGTGGGTGAAATCTCGAACGGCACATGGGCAAGGCAATATTGATATTCCTCCAGGTTCGTGAGATTGTCGCTGTCGTTATCGTCAGAGGCGTCGTGGGCAAGCGGATCGAGTCCGTATTTCACCTCCCAACCGTCAGGCATTCCGTCGTCGTCCGTATCCGGATCGTCGGGAGAGGTCTTTTGGACATATTCTTGCAGATTTGTCAAGCCATCGTTATCCATATCCTCCGATCCGTCGTAGGGATAGTTTTTATCCAATCCGTACCCGTCCTCCCAACCATCGGGCATTCCGTCGCCATCGACATCGCCGTGCGGCGGCGGGGTTGGTCTATCAAGCCACGATTGATTGCAATCTTTTATAACATCCGTAGGCTCCATCAACGGGCACCAGTCCACCTCGTGCCAGGGCAGGTTCGTATCACCTACCCCGTCGCCATCAAGGTCGGAGCCGTTGTAATCGGACCAGTAGTTGCCGAAGCCCACGGAGTCGTTCCACGTTGCCTTTGATTCGTATTCCCCAGTAATCACGGGAAACGTATTGTTAACAAAGTTATTAAGAAAGATATTGTTTGTCTCTTGTTGACATTGAACCCCGATATAATTCTGCACAAAATTGCAGTACGAAATATTATTATATTTAGGAGTTCTGTCCGTGCAATTAACCATTGCATTCCTAATGAAAACACCACTTGAATTGTAGAAATTGCAGTGGGATATTCGTCCATTATCCGAACCCAGCACTCTAATACCACTATTGGAATAAAACTCACAATATTGAAATTCGAAGGTATCATGCAAACCAAAACCAAATATGTCTCCGTCGAGGTTAGCTGCAGAGCTTCCCTGAATCATAATCTTCTCCTCAGGTGTCCCTATTGCTCTGATATGGCCCACGGGATATGGTTCATTGTAAGTTTTGATTACCTCATATTCTCCATCCTTGTATTTAACGTCACAGAATATATTCGCATTAGAATTAAATTGAATAATTACGCCCGGATCGATAGTTAGTATTGAGTAATTTTGTATCCATATACTATTTGATATAATATATGGACTTCCTTCTTTAGTCCAGGTAGTATTTGTAGTTATATTATATTCTACAATTGTTCCATCTTCTATATTATTCATAAAAGATAAATTAAATTCTGCATTGCCTTGACCAAATATAGTATTTAAATGAATAATATTCAACATTATTACTAATGCTATTATTAATAGCCCAACCTTATTCTTCTTTGTCATTTTTCTCACCTTACCCGATATTTATTATTACAGATATGTTCTATACATCAGATAACCATCTTTCGTAGGGTCTGTAAAATCAAATCCCTGATCATTATACCAATGGGGTGTTCCATCAGAATTATCCTCGATTTGAGAATGCACCTGATCTTCAGCATATACATGTATGGCCGCCCTGGCCCAAGCTTCATAGATTGATATTAAATAATCCCCGTCATCTATAGAATCACCATATTGGAATACGTCATTCATTTTCTCGATCCATCCACCTTCCTGTTCATCAAACCTCACTGCAGAACACGTTGCTCTATTTGTACCTGATAAATCATCAAGAAAGCCTCCCCCATAACATTGTTGAAAAATTAGAGCAGCGCGTTTAAAAACAATATTATTGAAGTAAGCATCTAACTCATCATCTCTCATTGTATTGCCATTTTCAAAATTTACATAAACATCCCATGTTGGTTGACCTTGTTGATCTTTCTCATTGCCACCATGGTCTACCCATAGGAATAAAAGAAAATCATTAGTTGTAAGAGGATAATTACCATTGCTTCGGAATGATGCTAATAGATTTTGTAACTCTCCTTCACTAGGTGTACTGTCGTCTACATAATTCGAATTAAAATTATCTGGTTCAGTTAATGGTCCATTTATATGAACATTATAATATATATCTATGTCAAAATATCCAAAGCTCTTTAAGATGTAATAGAAATCAGCTGACGAAGATAAAAACCATGTATAGTCTTGTTGATCAAAGTACTCACCCACGGTAATGACCCCAACTCTTTTATTAGCTTCAATAGGATTATACTGTTCTGAATCTTCGTTTTTTGATCTCACTATTTCGTATATATCAGGCATACCATCACCATCTGTGTCTCCTGTAAAATCTCTAGCATAATTAGATATACGCACCTCATCTATATATCCGTCAAAGAATCTTCCATCACCCCAATACTTTGCTCCAATATACAAACCCAAATCCCCATCATAATAATAATATATCGTTTCCGTTGAACTTTCAACTCCTTCGCATTCACCGTTTATAAAAACTCTAAGATAATGACCGTCGTAACTGCCTGCAACGTGGTACCATCCCCCATTTGCGGTTACAATAGAATTACTAATAACTGATTTCGTTTTCATTCCCCCATCATAATAGTGGAAATAAAATTGGATTTTTCCATCTGATCTTAGTCTTAATGTATATGCATATTCAGCATCAACGATTTCACATAGTTGTATTGTATCTGGATTTATCCAAGCTTCTACAGTTAAACATTTATCAATTTTTAAACCGGAGTCAAGATTTGATTTTTTCAAGTAATCATAGTATCCATCAAAAGAGGCAGTATCTCCGTAATTCCCATTATCGTCGCTTCTAACGGCATTATAGGCAGTTAAATCGTTATCCCAAGGTGACTGGTCATATAACCAGGCACTTAAACCTTCAAATGGGTATGTCGCCACATCGCATCCCATCACACTTACATCTTCTTTAGTATCATAGATTCGAATTTCGTCCATTTTACCTCTAAAATAATATGAGTTGGTATATCTGGTTCCGATTCTCATATTCGTTCCGATATCTGGGTCTAAACCAGACCCTGTAGCTTTTAATTCTCCATTTATATAAATCTTAGATGCTGTAGAATCGGTAGTAAGTATGAGATGGTTCCATTTGCCAGCTGTCCAATCACTGGGATTAACCTTCACCTTATTATAAAAATTGAGATTACCTGCCCCACTAGGATTGTAACTCTGTAAAAACCACCAATTCCCACCGTTTCTTCCATCCATGAGGTACTGAGTTCTGGTTTTATCACCAGCAGAAACATAAAACCAGAATTCAATGGTCATTTCGTATGGATCTCCTAAATCCGATGGTATGTTCACATAATCATTAGTGCCGTCGAATTGAATACATCTCCCCTCAAACATACCTGTTGACCAACTTGGACTACCGGATATTGTCCCATCAGAATCTTCCAAAGGCGACCTATCACGGGCTGTGGTTCCTGTTCCCTCATTTAAATTCCAGAAACCTATTAGACCCCCTTCGTTTGTAACACTTTTATGTACATTGACTTCATCAATATAACCATAAAATGGGTTGTCTCCTGATCCCGCATATGGGTTGTCCCCGATTCTTATTGGAGTCGATCTATCATTGCCATTCAATGTTACAGATGATGTCGTCGAAGCATCTAACTCTCCGTTAATATATAACTTCATTTTTTTAGTTGCAGTGGAATCGTAGATTGCTGTAACCTGATACCATTCATTATATTGAATAGCTTCAGAGGATAATATGCTTGTTCCGCCATCAGATGCGCTTCGTACAACGAATCTTAGTATCCCGTTGGATTGAATATATAAGCTCCAAAATCGTTGGCCTGTAGACCAATAATACCTAGATACAATCATTTGGTGTGTAGAAGGATTTATCTTATTTTCACCAAAAGAAAAAAAGTTTGCAGATACAGTTAGATAATTCGTGGTTGTCATTTCACTTGTGTCTGAAGGAGTTCTATAACATTGATCGTCATTTCCATCAAAAAAAAGACATCTGCCATACGGGGTGTTACCGACTTGAGATGCGCCACTAATCGAAGTCAGATCATGATTATTATCTGTAAAATCTTCATCCGCATCATCTGTTTTATCGAATTTCCAATATGCAATTGTATCTGAATCCACGGTATATAAGCCGCCTTGCAATGGATTATTATCTCCATCTGAGATAGATGTGGAATTGGGTTCATGGGGACTATTTTCCCCTGTTATATTAATATAAGTATTATTAACATAAGATGTGCTATTATCTCCGATCGTTGTTTCTTCCGTTTTTGATGTTTGTGTGGAATTGGGTTCATAAGATTTACTTCCCTCGGTTATGTTAATATTAGTATTGTTTTCAGTGGATGCATTATTGTCTGCTTGATTTTTTTCTTCCGCTTTGATCTCCGTTTTTGATGTTTGTGTGGAATTATCACCGCAATCAGAATTCATTTCGGATTGGATTATACAATTGCTTTCATTATATTCAGCACTAACTGGTTGAGAAAAAACAGTCGTAAATCCGGCCCACAACAATATACCAATAACCATTGTTACCCAGATTTTTTTCATTTTGTTCATCTCCCATTCTTTTCATCTAATGTTTGTATTATTCCATTTTCCCTCTCATACCGTTGAGATGGCTCTATCTTCAGATTAATGCTCTTTCCTACCGTCACCACAAAGCAGGTAGGTGTTACTGTCAAGTCCTCCGCCGCCGATGAAGGAACGCAATGAAACATCACCTTCCTTCTCCCCATTCTTCCCTACGAATAAATGTATTCCCGAGTATATAATGGTTCCGAAACCGAAAGGGATATGTAAAAATATGTAAAATCGGCCATTTTTCATGAAACACGAATTCAGCATAAAAAGTAATGACTCGTGTCTGAATTTTATGTTTTTTTACCCCGCGCAGGATATGCAAAAATTTTTTATTCTCATCATTAAAATTAAGCTCCGAAGTGAAAAATCAAGACCAAGTTTTCAAGCAATCTTCGGGTCACAACAACGTTTAAGCTTGAGAGAATATTTTCCAAGGGTGAATATCGGGAGTGGAAATTCAAACATCGCTTCTTTTCCCATCAGGAACTGCAAGAGCTCAAGCCGGGGGTCACGTGGCTTTCTTGATCGCTTCAAGGACGAAGGGATAGGCGATTCCCAGCCTTTCCAGGGTCTCCTCGGTGGGTATCCCGTTCTCGTTCCAGCCTCTCCTCTTGTACACGGCGTCGATGAGCTTTTCGTAGCGGTCCTCCCGGTAGTCCCTCAGCGCCTTCCTCTTCTCGTCCACCGACATGCCCTCCGTATCCACGCCTATCTCCCGGAGCTGCTTGTCGTATCTCTCCGTCCGGGATTCGTACTCCTCGTTGGTCACAGGCCCGGCCGATCGGTACGGTATACGGTCGTGCTCCCTGGTGCCTTGTCCCATCCTCAGGTTGAACACGCGCTGGAAATTGTAAATCCTTTCGCTCATCTCTATCAGTGCCTCGGGATCAACCTCCTTTCCCGTGACCGAGGAGAAGTAGGTGGCGTACCACTCAACGTGCTTCATCACCTTTGCAGGCTCGTCCGTCTCCTGGTTGTCCGCCGGTACGATATCGTTCCAGGGCAGCTTGCACAGCCCGTTGAGACTGAACCAGGTCCTCCACATGGGGAACCAGTGCAGCGCCTCCGCCTTCTGCTCGAAGGTGGGCATGAAGTTGTGCACCTGATCGAGGAATATGAGCCAGGCCTCGTCGTGCTGGGGGCCCTTCAGAGCAAGGCCGTAACCGCCCTGCTGGGCCAGCGACTCCTTGGTAACGTATTCGCTGTACTCCAGGCCCTTGCACTCCATGCCTATGTCCTCCATCAGATCCCGGTCGGCACCGAAGTTCTCATGGAAATAATCCTTCATGTACCTTATACCCTTTCCAACTATGGCACCGAAGCCCTCGTTCCTGGCCATCTGGTGGACGAGTTCCATCGCCGCCTCCTTGCTGCCGAATTTAAGGTCCAGGCCGCCGGTGTCCTCCTTGTTGATGAACCCCCGCTCGTAGCACTCCATGACGAAGGCTATGGCGGTGCCCACGGATATGGTGTCCAGGCCGTAGGTGTCGCAGTAGAAGTTGCCCTCGGCAATGTACTCCGCATCAAAGATGCCCCAGTTGCTGCCCATTCCCGCAATGGTCTCGTACTCCGGGCCGTCAACAAAGACCCGTTCGCCCTTGTGGGGCCCTGTTTTAAGCTCAAGGTCCTTTATGCCGTGCGCACATGCTACGGTGCAGCCGAGCCAACACCCGTCGAAACCGGGATCGAACAGCTTCCTGTAAGCGTCCTCTCCTATCTTCGGGGCGTCGGGGTGTCTCCCGTACTGGTAGTTCTTCGTCGGTAACAGATCGTAATCGTTCATGATGGTGACCAGATGGGTTGTGCCCACCTTGGCCATGTCGTTCTGCTTCGGGTCCAGCTCCCTTATCTCCTTGGAATGCTCTCTTGCAACCTCCTTGAGTTTCTCCTCTTCCGCAGGGGCGTTGCTGGATATCCTAACCCTTGGGGCCCTGGCAACAAGGGCCTTGATCTTCTTGTCCCTGAACACCGTGCCGGTCCCTCCCCTCCCCGCCTGCTTGTACCTCACTATCTTCCGGGGCACGTCGTACCAGGAAAAGTTAAGGCAGCCCATGTAGGTGTGGTCGGCACCGGGGCCGGCGGATACCACGGAGACGCCGCGGGGCTCGTCTCCCCCGAACCTCTCGGTGAGTTCCTTGCATATGAGATGCGATTCCTCTGGAAGGTCGCTGCCGTCGAGAATGCGTATCTTGTTCTCTATCCCGTCGATGTAAATGATGACATCGGACTCGGCCTTGCCCTGTAACTCCAGGGCGTCGAAGCCCCCGAATTTCAAATAGGGTCCGAAGTAGCCCCCCACGTTGGAGTCTATTGGGATCCCGGTGAGAGGGGATATGGAGGTCACGATGCTCTTCCCGCTGCCAGGGTACATCGGGGTGCCGCCAAGCGGTCCGCAGGATATGCACAGCTCGTTCTCCGGATCGTTCCACTTGGTGCCCGGGTCAACGGCGTGCCACATCAGGTAGAGGTCGAAGCCCTTGCCTCCCACGAACTTTTCCTTCATCTCCTCCGTCACGGGCTTGATCTCGATGCTGTTGTCCCCAACGTTCACGTACAGGGTACGGTTTGCATAGCCGTGTTCCACCTCGACCTTGTCATACTCGAACTCCGCAATGACCTTGTCCTCGTTCATTGGTATCACATCCTCAACGGGTGGTACCCGATATTATCAAGACAAATTAATATTTTCCATGCTTGTTGGCTTTCAAGGGTTTAAAACAAAATTAATATACCCTTGAACGTTGATTCGCATATGGCCAGGAAAGAGGCTCCCATGGTTTCCATTGCCAGGGCAAACTACGAGAATCCGGGCCTGGAAAGACTGCTGGAGCCATGGGGCGGGATGGACCATTGGATAGACAAGGGAGACCGCGTGCTCCTGAAGGTCAATCTTCTCCAGGCCGCCCATCCGGGGAAGGCGATAACCACTCATCCGGCCCTGGTAAGGGAAGTGAGCCGGATGGTCCTGGACGTTGGCGGGGAGCCCTTCATAGGTGATTCGCCTGCGGGCAGGTTCAACACCCGCGGGCTAAAGAAGGCCTACCGGAAGAGCGGTCTTTTAAAGGTGGCAAAAGAACTGGGCATCGAGCTTAACTACGACACGTCCACCACCAAGCTGGAGATACCTGACGCGAGGAGATTGAAGAAGGCTCCCTTCTGCAACTTCGTGCTTCGCGCGGACAAAATTATAGCACTTCCCAAGATAAAGACCCATTCCTATCAAACCATGACCCTTGCATCGAAGATAATGTTCGGGGCGATTCCCGGTCTCCACAAGGCAAAGTACCACTCCGTGTATGTAAAAAAAAAGGCCTTTGCCGACATGCTCCTTGACGTGTTGAGCTTCGTGCCACCCGACCTGTTCGTTATGGACGGCATACTGGCAATGGAGGGAGACGGTCCGGGGACCTCGGGAATACCAGTGGAGCTGGGAGTAATAATGGCCTCCGAGCACGCCGTGGGCATGGACATAGCCGTGTGCAGGATGCTCGGGGTGGAGCCCGTTGGGATACCTGTGCTCAAGAGGGCAAGGCTGAGGGGCATGTGGCCTCGGAAGATCGGCTATCCCCTGCACCCTCCGTCAGACCTGAGGTACAAGGGGTTCAAGCTGCCCTCCAGCACGGGCAGATTGGCCAGGGGAGGGAAGGGGGCGAAGAAGAACCCTGTGATCACCGAGAAATGCGTTGCCTGCGGCAACTGCGTTGAGATATGCCCGAGAAAGGCGATAACCATACCGGTGGACAGGGCCGAGATAGACTACGACAAGTGCATCCGATGCTACTGCTGCCACGAGATATGCCCGGCAGGGGCGATAAGGTTGGAAAAGCCGTAAGCGGGGTGGGAGCAAAGATATAAATAACCTCGGTCATATCGAACATCCATGTACGAGGAGCTGGAGGCCACCATCAGGCTGGGCAAGGCGGGAATAACCGACGGCATCGTGGAGGAGATAAAGGCCCAGCTCGACACCAGGAGGATGGTCAAGATAAAGGTGCTGAGGTCGGCCAGGCACCCCGGCACGGATATAAAGGACATGGCCCGGGACATAGCGGACAGATGCGGGGGCAAGGTGGCCCAGGTCAAGGGCTTTACTATTGTTCTGGAGAAGTGACAGAGGCTGTTGATCTTTCGCTGTCAAGTATTATCTTATATTAAGGGAGCAGGATTAATATTTGTAAAAGGGAGAAAGATATTTCTGGATTCTTTTATCAAACTGAATAAGCGGCGAAAATGGCGGAGCGAGGACAAGGTCCCAAGGGAAACCCGCAGTAATCGACAGGCTTGGCAGTAATGGGCCCAGATGTAAGCGGTGCAAACATTGGGGAATATATGGATCCAATTATCGGAGAGGATATGGATCTCCCCATAGTCACAAATACTCGGAGTTAGAAGGGAAAGATATGGATGGCAATGGAAGCTGGCCCCCGGGTCACCACGGGAACGAAAAGTGCGAGGGAACAGACTCGAAAAAGACCTTTCATTCTTTCTTTTCTTTAACCTAAGATTGGATGAAAACGGTCACCTATGGCTAATTTTGGGATAGCATTGATTGTACTCCATTCTCCAAAAAGACTATATGTAACATTGTTATATAGTCATTACGATGTGTAATAAACCAGAGAAGGTTTGTCATCCCGGTTACCCGGAAAGAAGGTGGATACAGTTCTTGATACTACGGGTTGTGTGTGAAAATTCACTGCACGGTTACGGTATAATCAAGGAAATAGAAGAACTCAGTGAAGGTAGACACGTTATAAAAACTGGAACTATGTACACCACCCTCAGGAGGATGGAAAAAGAAGGGCTGGTAAGGTCCGAGTGGAAAGAAAGCGATTTTGGTCCTAATAAAAGGGATTACAGGATCACGGAGAAGGGAAGAGAGCACCTGAAGGGATGGTTGGAGATGATCAAAGAGCGAAAAAAGATGATGGAGAAGATGACCAGTTTTTACGAAAAAGAATTTGGAGATGAGAACCAAAGGAGGTGAGAATATGGAAATATTTGACTTGAAAGAGATGAAAGAAAAACAAGAGATATATAAAAAGGAAGAGTTCAAAATAAGACACATAATCCTTTCTGAAGGGGAGAAGATCCCGCCGTGTGATATGTCAACCTACGTGATATTCGTGGTACTCCACGGAGAGGCAGAAGTCACGGTGGACGACGAGTCTGTAACAATGTCAACA
>CAZUZU010000086.1:0-12111 GCA_964624865.1 uncultured archaeon | reverse complement strand
TTCGCTGCTGGCAGGGGTGCCCATAACAACCGTACAGATAGCATTGGGCCATTCCTCCTTAAGGACCACGGAGATATATCTTAAGGCCATACAGAACGCGGAACAGATGAAGAAGGACTACCAGGCCCATCCACTGCCTGCGGTGTAATTTGGGTATTCAGATTATATAATCAACCTCGTCTTCCTCTTCCTTTTTCTTTTTCTTTCCGCCCTTGTGTTTTAAGGCTCTCTTCTGCTTGTTATCGATACCTACAAAACCTATATCCCCCCTCGCCAAACGGACATAGGTCTTTTCAGGAAGGGGCTCGAGAGATACTATGCCCGCCCGAGCCAATTTGCTCAGGCTTCTCTTAACCTTATCGAGCCGTTCGTTCAACTCGGAAGCCAGCTCCTTGATCGTGATAGGATACCTCTTTCTCAACACGTTGACAATTTTTTCCTCAAGTGTGCCCGCCTTGAGTCTCATATTCCTGATAGCTCCTTCCGAAGAAGTACTTCTATACACTTCTTTGCGCGATCCTTGGCATCTTCGTACTCGCCTTCTTGCCAGAGCTCGGAAAGCTCGGTGAACAGACCTTCCGCTTCCGATACCTCCAATCCCTTTCCCTTGGCCTCGCTTATCTTGGTCTGTGCGGTACCTACGAGGTCCACGAGCTCCTCGTTCTTTCTCAACAGGCTCTCCACCTTCAATCGGACATCATTTGCTATCTCCCGGGCGACCTCAATGTCGCCCTGGGAAAGCATCGACTTCATTGTGCTGAGATCGTCCTTGATATCGTCGCCCACGGTTCCGCCAATCTTCTCGAGCTTATCCGTCATGGATTGTATGGGCACCACCTTGGACACGAACTCATTTGCATTCTCAAGGGTCTCGAGGCTCTTCTTCTGCAGCTCGGCTATCTCCTTCTTTGCCTCCCTGAACGCCCCCTCCTTCATCAGGGACGCCGCGTCGTCCCGCAGGAACGTCAGCTCGTCTATATCCACTACATCGGTCTGATATATCTCGAGGATGTTCTTCCAGGCGTTGTGCATCGCCTTCACGCAGGTGGACTGGATGGTCCTTATCTCGGAAAGTTTCTCCTCCGCCTTCACCAGCCTCTCCTTGGCATCCTCGTACCTGCCTTCCGACACGAGTTCCGACGCTATCAGGACCGCCTCCTCCACCTCCGTCACGTTTATTCCCGCACCGGAAGCCTTATGCAGGGACTTTTCCACCCTCTCCCTCTTTCTCTTTACCTCGTTGAATTTCTCCAGCTTGGATTTCGCCTCGTCCACAAGGTCCTGGGCAAGAGAACCCGCGGCTTCCACCTCGCCCTTGTCCCTGGATCTCTCCACCTCTCCCATCTTTCCCTTCAACTCGTCCGTATAGGCCCCGGCCCGGTCCATAACCCTGATCCTTGCCCTCAATAATCTTAAAAGGTCCTCCACCTTGCCGTAGCTCTCCGAGATGTTTTCAAGGGTCGAACCTATGGTTTCCACGATCTGCGCGGCCTGGTCGAACTCGAAGTTCTCCAGATCTGCGCGGGCGGTGTTTAATTGGGCCGAGTGATCGGACACGTCTATACCGTACCTTTGGGCCTCGTCCACGTATTTCTCCGCCTTTTTCATGGCCTCGTCTATGCTTTTATACCGCTGCAGTCTTTCACCGAGCTCGTTGGAGAGCTCATGGGCTTTATTTATTGCCTCGTCGTAGGAGCCGCGCTTTATCTTTTCCTCCACACCGGATATCGATGCAAGGTAGGAAGTGGTGGGCATCTGTATGGAATTCGCCTCCTCCATCATCTCGTTGATCTCTTGAAGTAATCTACGGGATTCGGAGTAGCCCTCGTATTTTTCGCCTATGTCCCTGTTCAACTCCCTCCAGTCCTCCAATCTCGAGATATTTCCCTCCTTCGCATCGGTTTTGATCATTTCCAGCTCCTGACTCAGGTCCCCGGCGATCATGCCCTTTTCCTTCAGTTCCTCGTATCTTTCGCTTAGGTCGGATTGTATCCGCTTCAGCTCTTGAACCTGGGAAACGTATTCGCCAAGTTTTTCATCCGTCTTTTTGTATGTATCCAGGGCGGTCTTGAACCTCATGTCCTTGAGGGCTTCGTCGCCCTCCGCCATACTCTCGTTGAATATGCCGTAGTCTATGTTCCACTTGATCAGCTGCTTGATGTTTTCCTCTATGGACGCCTTGGTCTTGGATATGTCGTCGGCTATCTCCTGGATCTCGTCCAGGGCCATGTTTATGTCCTTGGCCTTATCCAGCGCCTCGTCGTAGCGGTGTTCGGAATCCAGGGAGAGAACGTCGGAGATGGGAACCTCGAAGGCCCCGGTGTCCACGTTCATGCTTCTCAGGTTCATCAGCTCCTGCCTCACCTTTCGGACTATCTCCATGACCTTGGAGTGCATTTTCAACCTGGAGCCCAGTTTTTCCTCGATGCCCTTGGCAAGTGCCATGGCCTGGTCGAAGTCCTTCTCTTCGAATGCTCTCTTGGCAACGTCAAGCTCGTCCCTGAACGGGGTTACGGTAAGGCCCTCGGCGGCACCGTCCTTTATTGCCCTCTCGGCGTCCTTTATACCCTTCTTTGCCTCCTTTGCCTGCTCGGTCACGGATATGCCTCGTTTTAAAATCTCTTCGGCAAGGGTGAGTGCCTCGTCAAAACGGCCGTAATCGAGGGCAATGAGGGCCCTGTTGATCATTCCGTCGAACTCGCTGACGTTCATGCCCCGGTTCTTCATATCGGTGACCGCGAGCTGGGCCTGGAGCACGATGTCCTTCACCTCGTCGAACTGCTTCATTGCGGCGTCGGCGGCCGCGACCGCATGGGAGAGGGCTGCCCTGGAGGTCTCGTAGTCCTTCTCCTCCAACGCCTTCATGGCCTGCCTTAATACCTCCTCCGACTCGGAGGTGGGGGCGCCCTTTTTCTTTGCCTCCTTTATCTTCTCCTCGGCAATGACCATCATACCTGTCAATTCTTGATACTTGAGAACCCAATCCTCCGTGCCGCTCTCGGTCACAGCGGTCTCCGCCGCTTTACTTGCCATGTCGGCCCTCTCCGCCGCGGCCCCATAGCTCTCCGCCTTCATGGCCACCCTGGCCTCCGCCAGAAGGGATTCCGCGTCCCTCACTATCTCCTCGGCGACCTCAGAATTCTTGGCCCGCTGTATGGCGGCGAATGCCTCCCTCACCGCCTTGACGGCTGCATTCTTATTAACATCGTCCGGCATAGGTGCGTCACCGGACTATAAAGGCAAATCGTATTTATCTTTTCTCATTGGCGAGATAAACCTCCGCCGACACGTTGTTGATGTATTACAACCTTGAGGGATAGCCCTCGCTCTCCCGACGATTAGGATGTCCCCCGGCTATAACTTGGCCCGTCAACGCGCTTCTGCAAGCAGGCTCAGGGCCCTTGACCCACCGGGGGAGTATGGGGTCTCGGGGTTGGTCCGGCATCATCGATACCTATCACAGGACGTCTCTGTCGGGGCCCATTAGCGAGACCCGAATGTAGCCGCAGTTTCCAAACGAGGTTCATCATCTTCCCCCCGTTCATCTAGACCACGGCACATCAATATTACACTCGATGGTATATAATGGTTTGGAATGCTATTTTATTGGGGGCAGGGCCCCCCCATTTTCAACGATAACGGGAAATAAAAGCCAATATCCGATTTCGTTTATCCCGCTTATCTCAATTATACATTCAATGGACAGGGTGTCTTCATATCATCTTTTGGATATAAACAAACAAATAACTCGATATTACCGCAACAGCAATTATAAAGAGTATTAGCCAGATTTTGATATTTCTTTTCAAGATATTACCTCTCCCTATCACATGATCTCCTTACATCACGGTTCGTCATTCCGGCACGACCAATCTCGCACATGCGCGCCTCCTTGCAAATACATGCATCCTCGGCTATATAGCTGTTTCTACGGGTGCGGCACCATGCCCTCCTGACAAAAACATATAAATCCGAGTAATATATAGATAGTTACATGCATCTGTGGTTAAGAAGTATAACGGCCGTATTGCTCTTGGCCTGTTTTCTCGCCTGCCCCGCCCTTCCCGCGTCGGGCGAGCCCCCGGACACCGACGGCGACGGCATGCCCGACCTGTGGGAAGAGAAGTACGGACTCAACTCCACCTGGGCAGGCGACGCGGACCTCGATCCGGACGGCGACGGGCTCACCAACCTGCAGGAATACGAGGCCGGCTTTGACGCCGATGGCAACGGCGTGAACGACTACACCCCGAACCCCATGAACCCCGACACCGACGGCGACGGCATGTTCGACGGGTGGGAGCTAAGATACGGTCTCAACGTCACCTTCAAGACCGACGCCAACTACGATATAGATAACGACGGGTTGAGCAACCTACAGGAATATGAAAGGGGTACCGACCCGTGGCTCAACGACACGGACGGGGATGGCATGTTCGACGGGTGGGAGGTCGAACACGGTCTCGACCCCTTGGACCCGAGCGATGCCCACGAAGACCCTGACGGCGACTGCCTTACCAACCTGGAGGAATTCCTGGGCCCTGACGGCTTACCCGGGAGCGACTACACGGACCCGCATCAGGCCGACATCGACCTCACCCCGGACACCACACCCAAGTCCACGCCCTCCGAGCCCCTGGAATTCTACGGCGTCATCGCCTTAATAATCATCGTAATAATTGTGATAGGCCTCCTGTTCCTGTACGGCGGCGAGGAAGAAGAAGGGGAAGAGGACGAGGGGAATGACGAAGAGGACAAGGGGGATCAAGAAAAGGAAGGCAAGGACCAAGCATCCGAGAAAGAGGCCACGGAAAAGAAGGGAGAGACGGAAAAGAAGGAGAAGACGGAAAAGAAGGGAGAGACGGAAAAGAAGGAGAAGACGGAAAAGGGGAAGACGGAAAAGAAGGGAGAGACGGAAAAGAAGGGAGAGACGGGAAAGAAGGGAGAGACGGAAAAGGGGAAGACAGAAAAGAAGGGAGAAATGGACAATAAGGGGTAATGATCTGTGACCAAGCCTGAAAAGATTAAAGACCTTGTTAGCGACATGAACCCCTCCCAGCGAGTAGTCTATTCCCGTTTGATCGAAAACCTCCCCGACAAGGACCACGAACTTCTCGAAACCCTTTTCGCTATGCACGTTCTGGGCAAGCCCATTAACGAAAGAAGGGAAGCCGTATACGAATATTTGGATCTGATCGGTGAATTCTCTTGAAAGTCAAACAGCTTACAGTAAAGGATTACGGCCCCTTTCTGGGCAAGCACATCATCGAGCTGGATAAGGGCGTTAACATCGTATTCGGAGGCAACGGCTACGGCAAGTCCCTTCTATTCAACGCCCTCAGGTTTGGCATCTACGGAGAATCATTGGTGCCAATGAGCAATGAGATCATAAACAGGGCCGCCCTCGAGCAGGGCAGAAAACAGGCCTCAATCAAGATCGATTTCGAACTTTTAGGCACGAAATACACCGTGGAAAGAACCGTTTCTGCGAACGGTAATATCTCCTCCCGCCTCGCCAAGCCCAAAAACCAGGGATTAGATTCCATATACAAGAAAATACCGCCGGACAACGCCAACTTTTTTCTCCTGGACGGCGAGGAGGTAAGGGAATGGGTCATGGCCCTGGGCAGGGAAAGGAAGACCACCATCTCGATCCTGGGCCTATCTATATACGAGGACGTACTATCCGATCTCAACCGGGCATCTGCGGACCTCAAGAAGAGGATCCCGAAGATAGAAAGGGAAGCCGGCATCCAGAAATTGAGGTCAAGGCTTGGCACCCTGAGCTCCGAGGTCAAGCAGATGGAGAGCTCAATCCAGGATTTAAGCAAGCAGTTCGGCAAGCTCGATCGGCAGTTTGAGGTGCTCCGGGACCTAACCCGGCTCGCCCGGGAACAACAAGAGCTAACTAAAAAGAAAACCAAGCTTGAACAGGGGAGAAAACAGGATAAAAAGAAGATAGGCTCCAGCCGGAAAAGGATAAGGATCCTGGTCCAAATGCTGCCCTACGCCCTCATAGAAAGTGACCTGCACCAGGCAATAGAGTTCGTGGAGCACATGAAATCCCTTTCCATGGACGCAAGGTTGAAGCAGGGCAGGCTCGACGCCCAGACAGAGCTGCTCGAGGCTATCGCACAGGGCGAGGAATGTATATGCGGCACACCTCTGTCGCAAAGCCAGTACGGCAAGCGATCCATTCGATCCCTGACCACAGAGATGCAGGAGGATATAATACGCTTCGAAAAGGCGGCCAAGGCCGAATACTGGCCCTCTCTGGCAATTATGGACATGGCCTCCAAGAGCGACGTGGCCTCGGTAAAGGCGGAGGATATCCCCAAACATCTCACCTCCCTAAAAGAAACGGAGAGAGACATGGATAAAAAGAGGGAACAAATAGGGGAGCTAAAAAAAGAAATATCCAAGCTGGATAAAAAGATCAGGTCCCTGGCAAAGAAGGCGTCCCTACCGACCAGGGCATCCAAGGACCCTGTAAAACTGGGACAGGAAGCGGAAACCATCATCAAGAAAAGGGAGTCCGGCAGGGGGTCCCTCCAGGCTTACCAAAATATGATCAAGGAGAAGAAGAAAGAGATCAAATCCATAATATCCAGTATAAATAACAAGAGCGACAAGGAAAAGGAACGCATCCAAAAGATACGAAAAGGTATTGAGAGGCTGGGGGAAGCTGCGGACGCGGTGGAGGAAGGTCTGAAAAGTTCGGTGTCAAAGGTCCTTAAGAAACTGGAAAAGGAGGTGAACCGGGTTTTCGGCGACATCACCAACAAACCGGAGGAGTTCGTTTCAATCCAATTCTCGAGCATAGACGGCACCCCCTACATTATAACCCGGGACGACAAGGCATTGTCAATGAACCAGGTCTCGGACGGGGAGAGGCAGATAGTAATGCTCTCCCTCATGTCGGCCCTCAGGGCGCTGTCCCCTGCCGAAGCTATAATCATCGATTCGCCCTTCGGCAGATTGGACGCAAAGCACCTGGAATCCATCGTTAACATCCTGCCGAGCATGGCCCAGCAGTCCCTGCTTTTCATGACGGATAGAGAATACAGGGAGCTTGCGCGTTCCGATCTGGAGCTGACCACCCATAGACTGTTGAGAACCGGGCAGGGAAGCAATATCGAGGTGGTACCTTGAGGATCGAAACCAGAGTGACCAAAGACCAGCTGGACAAGTTCACCGCCATTAACAAGGAATGGTACATCGGCACCAAAAAGACGGCGATAAGGATGCTCCTGGCACTGGGCCTTACCAGGATGTTGAAAGGCGACAAAGCAAGGGAAACAGGGTCCCAAAATCTGAGTTTCAACACCGGCAGCGTGGACCCTGAAGGCGTGTTCGAGGTAATGGCATATTACGCAATATCAAGGAGGATGGGCGCATCCCGGAAAAAGAACAAGGTCATAGTCACATCTTCCAATGACATCAGCGCCGCCATGTCAGAGGCCCTGATAATAGCTCTGGACTCTATCCCAGACGACAAGGACTCCTTGGAACACATATCGCATCTATACTTCAGTGAATGAAGTGCCCGGGGCAAAGTTTTTCTATTGTATCGGTTATATTTAACGGCATGTACAAGGTGAGACAGTTCCGGGAAAGCGACCTGCCCCTGGTCATGGAATTGGTGGGCCGCACCATCAACGAGCGGTACAAACCGGAACTGTTCATGAACGCCTACCATCGATTCCCCAACGGCTTCATTTTGATGGAGGACGTGTCCAACAACGCATTGATTGGAGCATTGTTGGCGGTCCCCGTGGTGAACAACGCCCTCCGTATCCTTATCCTGACAGTGGCCGCACCTTACAGGAGGAAACGCATCGGAACCGAGCTGCTGGGCATAGCGAAAAGGATAGCCATTTCCAACAAACTGACCAAGATAACCCTGGAGGTCAGGGTGGACAACCTCCCCGCCATCGAGTTCTACAAAAGGAACGGTTTCACCATAGTGGGAGTAATCCCCAAGTATTACACGGACGGCAGCAGCGGCTACGCCATGGAAAAACCACTGTATTAAGGAAACGATTATTATTATCCCCTGCAATGAGGGTAACATGTCTTCAAAGGAATACCTGCGGGCGCTTGGCCAATTGTACGATCTATGGTCCTGCTTCGGAGTGAAGGGACCGGACATGCTGAACGCCACACCTGAGTGGAGAATGGGGCGCTTTCTATTGATAGAAAGCTATCTCGACAAGCTTTGCTCCGACTGGAAAGACATGAAATACGTCCAGGTCACGGGCACCTGCGGGAAGGGTACGACCGCCACGGAGATCGCAGCCTCCCTGTCCAGGGCAGTAAATTGCGGGCTGCTCACCTCCCCGCACGTGTTCCATCCAAGGGAACGCGTCCGGACCAACAAAGGCCACATCACGGAGGAGGAGTGGCTGGATATCTGGGACAAAGAGATCATGCCCGTGGTTGAGGAACGGTTCGAACTGGAGGGGAAGAAAGCCGTGCCAACCTTCCAGGAATCCCTGCTCTATCTGGCCCTGATCCATTTCGATCACAGGGGGTGTGAATATGCCGTCCTGGAGGCGGGCAGGGGCGGCACCTACGACCCCACAAACATGGTTGACCCCGTGACCTCGGTAATCACCAACGTTCACCTGGACCACACTGAGGTCATGGGACCCACCGTCGAGCAAATCGCAAAGGAGAAAGCTGGCGTTATTAAACAGGGGATAGATTTCTTCACAGCCGCGTCCCAACCTGAAGTGCTAAATATATTCGAAAAAACATGTAGAAAAAAAGGGGCAAATTTCAACCGCTGTTCTTTTGACGAACTGCCTGGAAAGACCGTGGAGGCGTGCGGAATAAAACCGGGGAGCGGGGAGACCGACATATTCCTCCCGGCCAGGTTCGAGTTCTTCGGCAACGGAATCATCGCCGACATCGCACACAACCCTGCCGCCATGCACCACCTAGCAGAAAAAATCAGAGGCCTCAACCTGGGGCCAGCGATATTCGTTTTCGGGGCCTCGGACAGCAAGGACGTGCAGGGGATGTTAGAGCCGATAGCCCCCCTGGTACATCGATTGATCATCACCAGGGCGGGATTCCGATATACCCTTCCTGAAGATATCAAAAAGACCGCTCTGGATCGGGGTGTCGCGGAGCAAAATACGGAAATAATCGTTAACCCGAAAAAGGCGCTGCAAAGAGCAAAGGAAGTTAGGGGCGAGGGGGGGATGCCGATAATCGTCACCGGTTCCTGCTTCGTGGTGGACCAGGCCCTGAACCCGGATCGGGAGCTGGCCGAGCTGGACGCCAAACCGGCAAAGAGAACAAAAGGAAACTAGCCCATCTTTTCTTCCACCAGGGCCATTATCTCCCCGGTCTTCTTATCGGCCCGGTCCATGTAATCCTGGAGTTCGCTGCCCATCTTCTCCACGAATTCCTTATCGTCTATCTCACCAAGATTAATCTTCACGTTGAGCGCCGCTCCTTTCACACCGGCGTTGGCCATCATGGCAGCCACACCAACGTCGGTTATGGAGGCCGCCAGGCCCCTCTTTCCCACCGTCCCCGCCAGATCGAATATATCAAAGCACAGCTCCATTGTACGGTAGGGGACGAGCGCGGCGTGCTTGTAGCCCCCCTGTATCGCCTTCTTCCTCGCCTCCTTTTCCTCAGGGGTATCCTTGGACATGCGCATGCCCGCGATCACCTTGTTGAAGGCCTTGGTGTCCTCGTCCACGGCTCGTATCAGGGCTGCCTGGATCTCCTGCGCCTTTTCCCCGGCCCCCCACAGCACTTCGTATTCCTCGTCCGACCTCTTCTTCACGTATCTCTTCGGCTTGGTAAGGTTCGGTATCATAGATGTCAGGGCAGCCCCCAGCGCCCCCGCAAGTGCGGCAACGCTACCCCCGCCTGGCGCCTGGGAGGGCATGGATACCTCCTGGATAAAGCCCTTCACCGTCATGTTTGCAAGGGGTGCATCCCCGGGTATGCGGTACTCCACTATCTTTTCCGCGGCATCAAAGGGTTCGAGGTCATCAAGACCAAGTGACTTTACCGCTATATGCACCAGCTCCTCCTCCGGCACCCCCGGGCACCTGTCCTGCTTGACCAGGGAGTGACGGCCGCACTGAAGGAGGGACTCCTTGGGAACCAGACCCACTATCTCCGAGCCTGTCACCCGCAGCCCCCTCTTCCTTGCCTCCTCGACACATGTCTCGAACACCTTCCATATCGGGGTGGTCTTGTAATTAATGATGTTGGCGGATATCTGGGCGATGCCGTAATCGTCTATGTACCAGCCTATGGCCCTTACCGCCTTCAACAGGCCCGGCTCCTTCACAGGTTTGCCGTTCTCGTCCCTTACAAACCGGCCGTCCGGGCCCCTCTTGTTCCTGCCGCCCTCCCTGATACTGAGAGCTATGTCGTTGGCTAACTTCTTGTCCCTGGTGTTGAGATCGATGTTGTAGGCAATGAGGAACTCCCTTGCCCCGGTGGTCAACACCCCGGTTCTTGCCACCAGGTCGTTCCACTCGTTGGGCCCGTAGTCGGGGCGCCACTCCTCGGTCCCCAATTTGTCAGGCAGGGCCTCGTACTCCCCGGTCCTTATATTGGCAAGCGAGCGCCACTCCTCCTTCCTTGCAGAGAACTCATACAGGTAAACCGGTATCTCGATATCCTCGCCCACCCTTTTTCCCAATCTTTTGGACAGGGCCACGCAGTCGTCCATGGTCACCCCCGAGACGGGGACAAAGGGGCACACGTCCACAGCTCCGTGCCTGGGATGCTCGCCCTTGTGCTCGCTCATGTCAATGACCGCCGCGGCCTTCTTCACCGCGGCGAAGGCGGCGTCCACCACCGCGTCCGGGTCGCCTATGAAGGTCACCACCGTCCGGTTCGTGTCCGCACCCGGATCAACGTCCAGTAGGCTTACCCCGGACACCTTTTCTATCTCGCCAGTGATCTTGTCTATGACCGCTTGGTCACGTCCTTCCGAAAAATTTGGAACGCACTCCACTATCTTCTCCATTTTATCACCGTTCTTATCTATTCGTCCGCTATCTTACTCGGTTTCTCATCTCAATGAGCAAGTGATTAATTAAACATTTGGTCCCTGGTTCACCGCTGATGACCCCAGTGGGCGTAAGGAGTATACTGGGGATAGTAGCCCCATATCCTGGGATAGAGCCTGGCATATTCCTTCTGGACCTCCCGCTGCAAGGTGGACTTGGACTTGACAACTATGGTCCCTGCCAGCTTGTCCCCTATCCTCCTAACCTTGGGGTCCAAGGCCATCAATACCAGGCTGATCAGGTAGAACAGAAGGAGCTTGTCCGCGATACGGAACACGTTACGGGCAAAGGCCTCCATGAATGTCGGCTTCTCCCTGTGATCGTTCATCACCTCTATGCCCAGCATGTGCTTGCCCGGCGTCTTTCCCCATATCGATTCGAAGAAAGTAAAGTATATCACGTCCATGACCAGCATCCAAAAGACCACCATTGTTATTATGAAAAAGACATCCAGGGTTATGGCAAGAATAGCTATGGAGATGACGAAAATCACCAGCCAGATGATTGCAAGGTCTATGAGGAACGCGATCACCCTCTTGGTTATTGGAGCGTATATCCTCCTTTCCAAAAAGGACAGGTTGCGGATTATGTTACGGATCGTGTATATGGCCTTCATGGTGTCCCATATGTTGCCGCTCTTGGATATCTGGTCCAATTTCATGTAATCCTCGGTGATGTGGGGATTGACGTTCAATTTCTGGAATATCTCCTCCCTCCCCGCCTTTCCCTCCTTCTCCGGGGATATCTTGTATATGGCCGCGATCTCGTCTATGTAGGTTTCCAGCGAGTCCATGTAGTAGTCCTGGGCGCCCTTGAAATTACCGCTCAGCGCCAATATGTGCGCCTTGGCGGTGCACTTTCGGATCCTGTCCTCGCATTTGTCCACCCCCCTTTTCTCTTCCTTCCTTGACCAGAGGGCCTTTTTGGAGAACGGGATCACCATCAGGAAGGCCAGCAGTCCCGACATGAACACCATGTCCCTTGCACCCGCGCCGCCCATGGAGGCCATGGTCCCCGCACCCAGGCCCATTATCTGGGGTATCCGGACAATATCAGCGCC
>CAZUZU010000085.1:0-12256 GCA_964624865.1 uncultured archaeon | reverse complement strand
AAGGGGATTTGATAACATTATCAAATCGATTGTTCCTTGGAAAGGAAGAAGGAAACACGAGGTAAACGAAATGTGACTAAATCCCGAAGAAAATAAAAAGGGTCGTATAACTTGACGAAAAGCTTAAATAATATAAGGACTTATAATAAAGTAATCATAGCTCCTAGCACCAATAGCTATGGCTATATGCGTGCTAGCGTTGATACACTATGAGGACAATAAGGGATGAGATGCCAACGGGAATCGTCGTAATCGTGCTAGGAGGAGGCTTTGCCTGTTGGTTTTTCCCCGGAAGGTCCTTGAGCCAAGTAAAGGTAGACACAGAGGTGAAAAACATATGAAAAAAGAGATAAAGAAAATAATAGTCGCGACAGTGATATTAGCACTGTTGCTCAGTGGATTCGTGTCGATGTTCAACTACTTCGGCACAGACGTTGCTGCGGATTGGGAAGCGAATCCCCATCATGACAACGGCGGCAACACGCAGCTTACGAACGAATCGGGACCAGCAGGCGGAACGTACATCGGAACAGACACGTTGGACTTCAACGTCACATTGATGTCCGACGACGAAGTGAACTTGACAACTAACCTTGCTAACTTCGAGGTTTTTGTGAGCTATTCGGTTGACGGTGGAGCACCAACAACAAGTCCAGCGATGACCGCAGATGCCACCGATGGTAATGTAGCCGACGGTAAGGACTTCGGTTGGACCGTAAATGCATGGGAAATCGGTGTAGGTTTTGTCGAATATTACTTCACTGTAGACAATACAACACAGACCCCCGCACTCGTAGGTAACCTCACCGACATTGGCGGAGTGAACTGGACGTTCGAGATTCAGGACAGTCCTCCAACCATTGTACCATGGGCGGATCCTACGGAAGAGGATAAAGAACCGTTCGTGGATACACAGGTGAACGACACCTTAAGCTTGATGACCTTCGGCGTTGAGGTGACCGATATCGATAACCAGGGACCGTACGTCCCAGCATGGCTTTACATCAACGGCACCACAGACTACCAGATGGACATGATCGAAGGTGGTAACCCGCTTAAGGATGGTAAGAACTGGACAAGGACAGTAAATTTCTCCGCCGACAATCTCGGCTACGATATCAATCAGACCGGACCGCATTTGCTGAATATGTGGTTTGAAAACTATGATTGGAGCTTGAACGACGAGATGGGAGACGTTTATGTCTGGGTCAACGAGATGTTCAGCGAAATCCGCGTTGAATCTTCCGATGACCCCTATTTCACAACCGACAGCACATACACATTCAAGGTGAACCACACATCGAACCTCACTGCAGTCAATGAGACCGTTAACCTTACGGTCAACGGTGACGATCTCGGATACATGGACTTCGACAGCCCCAGTGACGCGACCTATGCTTTCCCGAACGGAAGGAACCTCTCGCTTGTTGACCCCGCAGGGATCAACATCATCGAGGGCAGGAATACCTTACAGTTCAACAACAGCGACACAACGAGTCCTGAATACGAATTCTGGGTGAACTCCAACCCATCCATAGATCACTACGGCAATCCCACATTTGTAGCCAATAAACCAGATACCATAACCTGGGAAGGTATGGACAACGATGCGGACGACACACTAACATTCTCACTACTTGACACCAACATAACAAGCGCTTACACCTTCGTACAGGAAGGTAACCTTGCACACTTCCACTGGACACCAACGGATAGTGACGTTGGCGGCGATTGGTATGTCGAGGTACAGCTAGATGACGGCAACGGCACCGTTGTGACAAACAACGCGACCGGAATAACCGTAAGTGCACTCGACAAGGGCTTCTACGGCTTTGACGTAGACCTGTGGGGTCTGGAGACAGATCTGTTCAACTTCTCAGTGATGTACAGGGATGTTGACAACGTATCCGTGAACTACACAGGAATACACCTGAACAACCTCGATGACGGTGCATGGTACAACGACACCATGATGTGGCTCGATGACGGCGAGGTCAATTACACGGTTTCGGAGACATTCTATTACGAAACCTACCTCCCGGCGGGTAACTACGAGGTAACCCTGAACTTCACCAATGAGACAGGAGAGGCAGTAGAAGAGATCTTCACAGGGCCGCATGTTGAGTACCCGGCCGAGCTGGAGCTGTTCGTTGACCACACGCTGGCCAACACCACCACACCGTTCAACTTCACAGTGAACTGGACGGATATGGAGGGTGACATGCCGGCACTCCTGAACCTCACCGTTGACGGCGAGGACATGGGTGCGTTCATGGAAGCAAATACCAGTGATATGGACTCCACGGACGGCAAGTGGTACTACTACGAGATGACCAACGACACGGTTGGCGGACACACGTTCCAGGTGTACTACAACGATTCCGACTACGGAGAGATGTACTACCCGGTCGATCCTTCCTTGGATTACGTGTTCTGGGTCAACGCCTCTCTGGAAGCGGAGGGTGTGTTCACCGATTCCGACGACCCGATGGGTGTGATCTACGACGACGACAATGTCTGGTTCCACGCCAACTACACCAACGCTGACAACAAGAGCGCTGACACCGTAATGTGCATGGTCGACGACTACATGACCGGTACGCCGGTAGGCGAGTACGAAATGACCCCTGCGGAGGACGACTGGGCGATGAACGGCACCATGTATACCACGGAGCAGTTCATGCTGGACGAAGGTATGTATTTCGTTTGGTTCTGGGCCAACGTTACCAACAGCAGCGACGAGATCGAGTCCCTTGCCGGATACGGTGTAATGGTCGAGGTTTCCTACAGGGAAGCACACCTCAACGGAACGGTGTACGATATAGACACAGGAGAGCCCATACAGGGCGCATCCATCGTGCTCACCAACGACACCGGCGTTATGGTGGACAACCACGAGGACTGGACGGACGAGAACGGCTGGTACAATCTCACCGAGATCGATATCACCGACAACTCCGTGTTCAACCTCACGGTGCAGGCGGACGGTTACGAGTCCGACTGGGCTATTGTGGACCTGTCCGAGGGAGACAACATCTACGACTTCGAGCTGACACTGGTCGAGGGCAAGCTCATGGGATACGTGAACTTCTCCGACAACGAGACCGGACAGGAAGGCGTATCGGTCGAGGTGTTCGAGTACGGCAACATGAGCAACCTGATCACCGAGGACTTCACCAACGCAACCGGATACTACGAGACCTACTACCTCGCACCCGGTCAATACAACGTGACATACAGCGTCACCACCGGATACTACGAAGAGACGATAACAGTGGACATCGCAGTTGGAGACAACATGCAGAACGCAACCCTTGAAGCATGGCCCACAACCGGTACACTGCACGGATACGTGCTGAACGAGACCGGCGCGGCCATAGTGGGCGCTGCAGTGGTCATCGACGGAACAGACTTCGAGACCACAACCAACGCAACCGGATACTACAAGCTCGAAGACCTGCCCGAGGGAACCCACACGGCCATCGCATCCGCTGACGGATACCTGAACTCTTCCGAAGACGTGGAGATAGTGGCCATGGAGACCACGAAGCAGAACATCACACTGGAAGCCGAGCCCGTGATCACCACCGGCACGCTTACCGGCTATGTAGTAGACGTGGACGGTGTCGGGATCGAGGGCGCAGCCGTGACCATCGACGGAACAGACTTCGAGGCGGAAACCAACGCAACCGGATACTACATGCTCGAAGACCTACCCGAGGGAACCCACACGGTGAACGCCACCGCAACGGGATACTTGTACAACACCGAGGAGATCGAGATCGTAGCCGAGGAAACGACCGAACAGAACATCACGCTGGAAGCCGTGCCACCCGCAGTGGTCGACTTCACAATAGGCCCGTTCGTGGACACGGAGGGCAATGCGATACCTGCAACAGTTACCCTCACGGCCATGACAAGGGCGCTGCTCACCAACACAACCGACGACAGCGGCAACGTGGGTCTTTCCGCCGAGGAAGGCACCTACAACGGCACGTTCGATCCGAGCGATGCAGACATCGACGACTTCGAGTTCACCGTAACAGTGAGCGAGGGCATGTCGGACATCGACCCGGCAGACGTTGCTGGCTGGCAGGCATACGTGGAAACGAACTTCGAACCCGAAGTAACCGATGTGACCTTCACACTCGGTCCGTTCAATGACGACGCCGGCGATCCGATCAAGGGCGCGACAATAACAATAACCGTGAACGGCAATGAATACACCGCAACCACAGACACAGACGGTATGGCTTCATTCACCATAGCCACAGCTGACGTTGTTGGACTAACCGGGTCCATATCCGGTACATTCCAACACGACGACTACAATGACGGTAAGAAGGTGGACTTCACCTTCAACGGAGATGACGCAGGCGACGGTGCGCAGGTACCTGTGACCGTGTCGCAAGACCTTGAGGAAGACGAGGATGAACCCGTAGACAACACCCTCATGTATGTGCTCATAGCAGTGGTTGTCATCGTGATCATCATCATAGCCGCGATGGCAATGCGCAAGAAGGCACCTGTCGAGGAAGGCGAGGTGGCTCTCGGAGAAGAGATGGCACCCCTGCCCGAAGAAGAAATGCTCGAGTGCGAGTGTCCGAACTGCGGCGCACCTGTAAGCTGCTTAAGCGAGGCTTGCGTGGAGTGCGGCGAGGAATTCGTGCTGGACGAGTACAAGTGCCCGACCTGCGGTGCTATGGTGACCGAGGACGACATGGTCTGCCCCGAGTGCGGTGAGGAATTCGGTGTCGAAGAAGGCGAAGAGGTCGAACTCGAGGAGGAAGAAGAACTCTTCGAAGAAGAGGAACCCTTCGAGGAAGAAGAAGAGGAACTCTTTGAGGAAGAGGAAGAAGAGCTCTTTGAGGAAGAGGAACCCTTCGAGGAAGAAGAAGAAGAGGAACTCTTTGAGGAAGAGGAAGAGGAGCTCTTCGAAGAAGAGGAAGAACCTCTCGAGGAAGAAGAACTCTTTGAAGAAGAGGAAGAACCTCTCGAGGAAGAAGAACTCTTTGAAGAAGAGGAAGAAGATCTGGAGGAGTAATCCTCCACTTTTTTTCTTTTTTTTTCTTTTTTTTTATATTTCTTGAATTTCTTGATATTTTATTGTTTGATTTTCCCGATCGGAATAATATTTATATAAACAGAACGCTATTCCGCAACAGGTGATATAATGCACGGAAAAGCGATATTTATCGGTTTATCAGCACTGGTGCTGGCCTTGATACTTCTACTGCCTGGAGCAAGAGGGTTGCCTGAAGCCATCCCCCACGATGCCTACTTTGCCAAACCAGGCGGCACGGCGGACGTGTCCATATCCGTAACATCGGATGAAACCACGAACTACACGGTCAAGCTCGAAGAGAGGCCAAAATTCGAGATCGTTGGCAACAACACCCTGACCAAGCATATCTACAACGGCGACACCGAGAGATTCATCTTCGAAGTAAAGGTCCTCAACGGGACAGGGGACGGATCGTTCCAGTTCACCTGGCACGCCTACAAGAACGGCTCAGAGTTCGACAGCGGCAATCTCGAGGTGAAGGTGGGTCGGGGAGGCGGTGAGGACTGCGCCGCAGCCTATCTCGCAACGGGACTGGCCGGATTGGGAGCTGTGTTCACTATCAAAAAAAGGAAATAAAAAAATGTTCCTTCGATGTTCGGTGGGAAGCCTAATGCTTCTGGGGTTAAAAAAGGGAGAAAATCCCCATCCTCCCACCACCGTATACCTCATGCTGGGAGATAAATGCCAAAGTAACTGCGCTTTTTGCACCCAGGCCAAGTACTCTCCTCCAAGCCTGAAACTATCCAGAATATTATGGCCGCCTGTGGAAATAGATAACCTGTTCAAATCCATAGGAAATGCAGAGGAATTTTCCAGGGTATGCGTACAATGTCTCGATTACCCGGAGCTTTCCGAGGAACTTCCTGAGTTGATCCAAGGATTGAAGGGAATCCTCCCCGGCAAGATTAAGATCTCCGCCTCCGTCCCTCCCCTTCCGAGTCGGACCATGGAGCAAATCAAATCAGCCGGTGCCGACACGGTGTCCATAGCCCTGGACGCCGCCAATGAAGAGCTCTTCGAACACATAAAGGGAAGGATGAGGGGTAACAGGTTCACCTGGCTAGGACAATTGAGGGCCATGACCAAGGTCAAGAAACTGTTCGGGTATACCTTTACCCACCTTATCGTTGGGCTTGGGGAAAGTGATCGGGATATTTTCAGTATGTTCAGGCAGTTAAAGGAGAAGGGGATCGGCGTGTCCCTGTTCGCATTCACCCCTGTAAAAGGCACCGCCCTCCATCGAAAGGCCCCCGACCCCGTAAGATACCATTATATACAGCTGGCCGATTATCTGTACTCCATGAACAAGTATGACCCGGAGAATGCGGAGTTCGACAAGGAAGGGAGATTAAGAACACTTGGTCCAGACTATAATTTATTGATCGAACATATCAAGGATTGGGACCTGGCCAAAGCATTCATGACCAGGGGGTGCAGCGGCTGCAACAGGCCTTACTACAACGAAAGACCCCAGGGCCCCATATACAACTATCCCCATAAACCGTATAAAGAGATAGTAATAGATATATTGAATAATATAAATGAAAAGGAAGTGATCTGAAATGCCGGAAGAACACATAAGGCTGATTCTCGACGGAGGACGCTCTGCGATTGAGAACATGGCAATCGACGAGGCCATGCTGGAATCCAGGAACGACCTGGGTATGAGCACGCTTAGATTGTACACCTGGGAGCCCAGCGCGGTGAGCCTTGGCTACTTCCAGAGCCTGGACAACGTTCTGGACCTTGAATTTCTTGAGACCAGGGGCATAGATTACATAAGACGTGTAACCGGGGGTGGCACGGTCTATCACGACCGGAAGGGGGAGGTCACCTACTCCATGGTAGTTACGGAAAGAGAGAAATACATCCCCTACGAGATAGTTGACTCCTACCGGTTCCTGACAGCGGGGATAATCAAGGGGATAGAGAAGCTTGGCCTCCGCCCGGAGTTCGCCCCGATAAACGATATCGTGCTTAACGGCAGGAAGATCTCCGGGAACGCCCAGACCCGACGACACGGCAACATCCTCCAGCACGGCACCATAATCTGCGATGTGGACCCGGAAACCATGTTTTCCGCCCTGAAGATAAGCGACGAGAAGACCAAGGACAAGCTCATCTCATCGATCTACGATCGGGTAACCTCTTTAAAGAACGAGGGGCTGGACCTTTCCCTGGAAGAGGTCAAACTCGCGCTTGCTGAAGGATACGCTGAGGCCTTACCTCTTCCGTTGAAAAAGGGTCAGCTAACCCCGGAGGAACAGGAAAAGGCCATAGAACTCCAGGAAAAATATAAGAGCAGGGAGTGGAATCACAAAAGGTGATATCATGACAAAGGGCTGGGCAGAACACAAGATCAAGGGCGGTAAATTGATACAATGCGAGATAGATCTGGAGGAGGGCAAACTATCCCGGGTAAGGTTCTACGGTGACTTCTTCATGCATCCCGAGACCGCTGTGGAGGAGCTCGAAAACAGGCTGGAGGGAATGACCATGGACCAAGCGACGGTGGAGGTGGAAAAATACTTCTCTCACCGCCAGGTAAAGATGTTCGGAGTATCCGTCCGAGATTTCTCGAATATACTCAACAAGGCAGCGAACAGCAGAGGAGATAGAGCATGAAATCCACGAAATGGCCGGGGGTTTTTCAGGACAGGGGGATGCTGTATACCCTGGACCTCACCGGCACTGGAAAGCCCCATTACGGAGAGCCCACCGTAGATGATGGGGGTTGGTACCGGCAATGGGACCCATACCGAAGTAAATTGGCAGCAATGTTGAAACAGGGCCTGAGAAATTTTCCATTCTCCCCCGAGGGCCATGTGCTTTATCTCGGCGCCGCCTCGGGCACAACGGTAAGCCACGTGTCCGATATAGTTACCAGGGGTAAGATCACTGCCGTGGAGATGGCACCAAGACCATTCAGAGACCTGATCACTTTGGCCCGAGACAGGGACAATATCACGCCGGTAATGGCCGACGCCAGGGAGCCCGAGCATTACCTTCCCTTTTCCCGACCAGGTGGTTACTCCGTGGTTTACCAGGACATCGCCCAGAAGGATCAGATCGATATCTTCCTGGAAAACCTTGACGCCTACCTCTCTTCTCACGGCAAGGGCATAATATGCGTTAAAACCCGAAGTATCGACTCCACGCAGAAATCAAAATCGGTTTTCAAGCAGGTGAGAAAGACCCTATCAATAAAGGGGCTGAGGATACTGGAAACGATATATATCGGGCGGTACCAGAAAGGTCATTACTCCGTCATAGTGGAAAAACCGGGCGGGTAAAGGCCTAAAAGATTTATAAGGGTGTTCCCATTTTAGGTAATAACAGTAATGGTGAACTCGGACCTAGCAAGCAAGGAAAAGGGTTTCCCGGTCCACCAAAAAACCGGCCTCGGGCCGGTTAATGAACAGGTGACATCATGGCTTACAATCCCGTGGTTTTGGTACTTGCCGCGTTCCTTAACGCATTCTGGATATATATTCCGGCCTATCTGCCCAATTCCGCCGCGGTTATTTTCGGCGGGGGTAAGAAGATGGACTTCGGAAAGACCTTTTACGACGGGGTCAGGGTATTCGGCGACGGCAAAACATGGCGAGGCTTCTTCGGGGGATGGCTGAGCGGGATATGCATCGGTCTATTGGAGATCCTGTTGGCCCACGCTTTCGACCCAAAGACCCACTGGGGCTTCGGCCCCCTGCCCTTTGCCTATCTGGTAATAATAATCCTGCCTTTGGGCGCACTTGTAGGAGATCTGATAGGCTCGTTCATAAAAAGGAGGATAGGCATTGGAAGGGGAGAGAAGGCACCTGTCCTCGACCAGTACGATTTCTTCATATTCGCCACCCTTATCGCGGCTCTCGCCCTGCCGGGGTGGTTCTACGAGAACCTGATCCAGGGCTACCATATATGGGGCTTCATCATCCTGCTGATATTCACCTTCTTCCTGCACAGGGCGGTGAACATCCTTGGCTACAGGATGGGTAAGAAGAACGAGCCGTGGTGAGAGGGGCAATAACCATTTATCGTGCCGGGCGTGGTTAACCCTTCCCCAATATTATATCGATACAGATTATATTGACTTGGCTGCTTAGAATACGGTCGGGGGGGAAGACAGAATATTTCCGGCGATATCCGAAGATACTTACTTTCGTAACTCGATCTTGTGTCCGGATGCGGTGAGGGATACAAGGGATTCGAACATGGCCACGTAGCTCTCCTCGTCCGCGTCGAAGAACTCCTTTACCTGGGGCACCAGAAAGTCGCCGAACTCCTTTTCCCTTGGCGTGCATCTCCAACCGTGCCTCTCCACGTTAATACCCACCGCCTTGGCAATGGCGTACTTCAGGGCCTTGACCCTCATATTGTCCTTCGCCTCGAACCTCTCCAACAGCGAGTCCAGTTCGTCCATGGCAGACACCTTGTACAGCCTTGCTGCCCGATCGGCCAGTTCGATTATTGGAGCGTTATACTTTACCTCCGGATAATCCTTCAGCATCTTCTTCTGCTTCTCCATGATCTTGGCTATATCGATGGCCTCAATAGGGCTCATGCCCTTCATATGCATGATGTCCTTGATCACGGCCTTGTCCTTGACCATAGAGGCAAGTATGTTGGGCCCGTGTTTCTTCCATGCCATGGACAATATGGTGGAAACCGTGGGTTTTTCCAGGTAGAGCCCCTTTTTTCTTAACCTTAGGGCCTTGTACACGGCCTTGCGGTACATCTTATTCTTGGTAAGGTCCTTTATGAACGTCTTTACGTTCTTTTCATAGCACTTGCTGCCGGCCACGTATATTCCCTGCTTCTCCACCTCCTTGTTGAAGACTTCCCTTCGGAACTTATCCAGGATCAAATCGTCGCTGATCTCCCCCTCCAGGTATTTATCGTATCCCTCCCAGTCCTCCTTCAGGGAAAGCAGGGTACATTTATCCCCTTTGATGCAGTCGATATCGTACTTTGCCCCGGGCTCGAAGTCCGCGGTGGGATACGGGGCGGCCAGTCTTTCCACGAACATGTGGACGGTGTTCTTTCTGTCCATCCTTCCCGCACAGGAGGAACATATCCGGATGGGATAATCGGCGGAGCGTATGTATATCTCCAGGTATTTATTCCTCTTATGACCGCAGGTCGCCTTGTCCTTTCCTATCTTCAATTTCAGAGGATGGTCGCTCAGCACTTCCCTTATCAAGTCCAGGGGCATGCCTGGAGTGCCGCCCGTGCATATTATCTTATCGGAAAGGGAGTACAGATGTATTTTTTTCTTCTTGGCGATATCGAAGTAGGCCATGAGCCTGAGGGCGGGATTATCGTAATATTGTATCCCGATCTGCTTCTCCCTGGAGGCCTTTCCCCACATGACGAAGGATATGTTCCCAATGCCGGGTAAACGGATATTTGCCATGTAGGGCACCTTTCTTCTCAGCCGCACCAACAAGATGACCGCATAGGCCATTGCAATAGGATTGCCCCTCTTGGAAAGGCGGATCAGCGCGTTCTCGTCCTCCGACTTTGCCGATACCTTGTCCAGCCCCTTTCTCAGGTTCTTAAAAGGACAAATGAGACACTTGTCCCTGCATTCCGGTATAAGGATGCTGTTGTCCCTGAGCAGGGCATTTGCCTTCTTGATCAGTTCCTTCTCTATCGTCCTCGATCCCGACCTTATCATACCGCTTCTCTTTTTACCCATGTAACTCAACTCCCTCCAGCCCGAACTCAGGCTCGCACTTCGAATAGGTCTCCTCCCACTCTTCCTCTATATCCACCTTTAGGGACCGGAAATACCTGGCAATGTTCCCCATGTCGCGTTTGAAGAACTGATAGGATTCCGGGTGATCCAGGACCACGGACTGACCCACGTCGATAAGCACCAGCTCGTAGGTACCGTTATCGGGCATAACCAGCACGTTGAATTCGCTCAGGTCGCTGTGAACAAGCTTGGCCTTGGTGACCATGTCCTTAACGTATCCGAGTATGACTGACGCGAAACCACTGGCTATGTCCCGGACATTCTCCCCCGCCCTTTTCAATGCCGTAATGAGATCCTTCATGGTGGGCGCGCTACCATCCTCGTTCCCGATATACTCCATCACCAGGGTGTTCTTCCTTTGGTGAAATGGCATTGGCACCCTTATATCCTCCTTGTAGAACCTTTGGAGATTCTTGAACTCCTTGGAGGCCCAGGTATATATCTTGTCCTTCCTTCTCCTGTGAATACCCTTGAACCGAGGGTCTCCCTGTATGTATCTGTCCATGGTCTTGAACACCGAGGTGGATACCATGTAAACCTTCAGGGCATAGTAACTTCCCTCCACTGTCGAGGCCCTGAAAACCACTGCCTCCTTTCCAGTGGATATGGGAAAGTCAACCGTCTCTATCTTCCCCGTGTTGATGAGGTGGTAGATGGTCATCATGGTCCTGGTGTCAAAGACCATGTCGTAGGTCTTTATCAGGTCCTTGTCCTTGATCCGCCGTTCCTCTTTATGCTTGAAGGGCTCCACCCTTTTCATCAATGTATCGTATACCTTGTCCTTCATCCAGTATCATCTCAGGTAAACGTTGGACATGATATCCCTTCTCGGGACGTAGACGAAATCCTCTTCCGTTTCCCTGTGCTCCTCCCTTACCTCCAACACGGCCTTGGTCTTGGAATCCAACTGATCCGCATAGCCAAGTATCACCGCTTCCGGGATCATGGGTTTCACCGGGTTTGACCTGTCCACAGCGCCTTGATGGCTTAAAGCGATGTGTATCAGTCTCATCTCTTTCTCCTTTTCTAGGGGGCATTGATTAAGAAGCTCTTCCACTTTTTTATGACATAGATAGACCTGGCCCAGCATGGTGCCCCGGGTGGAGAAATCGATTATGCCGGTGACCGAGTATTCGTCCATCTTGCCGAGGTCGTGGAGTATGGAGGCGGTTATCAGCATGTCCATGTCCACCCCTTCGTAATGTTCTCCCGCGGCAGCGGCTATCTTGGTGACATTCAAGGTATGCTCCAACAGCCCGCCGATGTAGGCGTGATGGTACTTCTTCGAGCAGGGCATGAACCTGAACCTCTCCATCATATCCTCCAGAGAAAAGAAGTGGTCCAGGAGCTTGGAAAGGGCAGGGTCTTTTACCCGGGAGGCCAGCGCATCCAGCTCCTCCACCCCGTGGGCGACCGGCTGCCGTACTTCGCCG
>CAZUZU010000084.1:7388-12281 GCA_964624865.1 uncultured archaeon | reverse complement strand
AGCGTTCAGGATAATTCTCGGACAGGCTCTATATCGTTTAGTATATATCCCCTACACCGCAAACTTCCTTGGGGTGATATTGCCGGTGGCTGTGTCCAGCACGGCGATCCTGCATGGGTCGGGCACGAAGTTCATCATGGCCTGGTACTCGGTCTGGGCCTGCCACGCGGATGCGTTAAGCAGCTTTACCCCCCTGTAAGTGTCCATGGCGAACTTGTGGACGTGGCCGGTGACGAACACGTCCGGCAGGTCCTTTATTGCCAGGTGATCCTCCTGTTCAGGGGCCAGGGGAATCTTCTGCCCGCAAATCGGGGCGATGTGCCTGAACTTGAGCATGGTCTTCATTATGGGTATAGGCTCCGCATGGGAGAAATTCGCCCTTGCCTTTGCGAAATCGTCGATGCTCCTTCCGTGATACACCAGGGCCGTGGTGCCGTTGAAGTCCAAAAAGGCGGGGTTGGAAAGGAAGGTGATATTTGCCGGTAATTCCTTCCTCAGGTCCTCGGCCAGCGAGGGCTGGGGCTCGGCAGGCCTTACCGCGTCGTGGTTACCCGGGATCACTATGATGTCGATGTCCGAGGGTATGTCCTCCATTAATTTGCCGAACATCTCGTACTGCTCGTAGATGTCCACCACCTCCAGTTCCTTCTCCTGCCCCGGGTATATGCCGATACCGTCCACCAGGTCCCCAGCTATCACCATTGTGGTTATATCATTGACCATCCTCTCGTCCTTGGCCGTTGTGATTCCACGGCCGTTGAGCCAGCTTGTGAACTTTTCCCAGCCCTTTTGCAGGAATGTGTTGCTGCCCACGTGAGTGTCTGATATTATCACCACGTTGCCGCATCCCTCTGCCTTGCCCTTCTTTTCACGGTTCTTGGGAACGTCTGGCAGGAATATCCTGTCGGCGAACATGACCTTTTCGTTACCGCCGAACGACCTGGAGGCCAGACGGCCCTTCACACCTACGACAACATCTGTAACAAAGGGCATGTTGAAAAGGGCCCTCTTCATTGCCGGGATGATAACTGTAATATTATCGTCCCAGTCCTCGACAACGAGAATGACCGCCTTGCCGCTCTTTGGTATCCTGACCTCGCTCACCATACCTATCACGTACCCGTCGGCGACATTGGCTGGCCTTGATTTCACTGCTTTGATGGAGGTGCCCCTGTTCCTAAGCTCCGGGTTGTTCCTCTTTAGTATCGATTCCAGGACCTTGTACCTTGCCTTTATGTAGTCCGACATGCCCTCAAGACTCGGAGTGGTGGAGATGTGCTGGGTGAAGTCCATCTTTATACTGAAATTCTTATGTGATGGGCGGGCGGTGGCACTCTTCCTTTCTTCGGGCCCGGCAGTGTCTAACTTTTCCAGTGTCCTGATGCTCTCCAATGTGAGCACCCTGTTCCCGTTGTTCTTATCGATGATATTGCTGAGGAAATCGTTGGGGTCCGGCTTCTCCATGATATAGTCCAACACGTCGCTGCTTGCTACCAGACCGGCTCTCCTCAGGGTGCCAAAAATCTCATTCCTCATGGGCAAAGGGTAATGGGTTTCAGGGTATAAAAAATTGTTGACTTTCCCTCTCCGAAGAGGTCACACAAGCTCCCGATATACCTTTTCCAGGGCGTCCACCACCACGTCCCAGTCGTAGTTCTCCATGGCCCTTTTTCTCCCCTTGTCGCCCATTTTCCTGGCCAAGGCGGGGTCATCCATCAGCCGGGAGATGCGCTCGGCCAGTGCGGCCGAATCGCCGTATGACACTAAGAAACCGCTGTCCTTGTCCACCACGTCCGGCACACCGCCTACGGTGGTAGCGACCACGGGAACCTTGCAGGCCATTGCCTCCAGCAGAACAATGCCGAAGGCCTCGTACTCGCTGGGCAGCACGAATACGTCGGCAGCTCCGTAGGCGGACCGGAACACGGAGTCGTCCTTGATGTGGCCAGTGAGCAGGAAGCTGTCCTCCAGGCCCTTGTCCCTTATCCTCTTTTCCAGGGCCTCTTTCTCCCCGGCGTCCTCGCCGACCAGGAGGAAGAAAACATCATCGCAGGAGCGGACAACATGCTGTGCCGCGTCCACCAGGTAATGGAGGCCCTTGTTGCTTGCCAACCGGCCCGTGTAGAGCACGTACCTTTTCCCGCCCTTTTCCAAACCGAATTGATCTAAAAACCTATCACCACTCGGGATGGGGGAATACAGGGAGGTGTCGATGCCGTTGGGGATGACCCTCACCTTATCCTGGTCAAAACCGAGCTGGGACATCAGCTCCATCTCGTGGCTCGATACCCCGATTATACGGTCCACCGCGTCCAGCACCCTGGGGGCGAAGAGCTTGTCGTACCATCCCCTGACCCTTCTCCTCCGGTTGCCGCCCCACATGGACCACGGGGGGTGGAAGTGGGGAGTGAGAACGAACCTGACGTCGGGCTGGAGGACCCTTTTCAAGGCGGCGGAGTTGACCTGGAAATAGCCGTAGGAGTGGGCGTGCACTATGTCGCAGCGGTGCCGGAGCATGGCGGGGACCATTGCCGGTATCAGAACGTAATGCAGCTCCCCGCCCAGGGAATAGGCCTTGAACCTCCTTATCTTTTGCCGGCCTTCCCCCACCCTCCCTGCCATACCGACCTTGTCCTGCCCCTCCACCTTGCCTGAAATATCCCTAACTACTTCCCCGCCCGAACCATTATCCGCGTCTTCCTCACCCTTGGACATCCGTCGGAACGGTATCTCCTTATACAAGTCGGAGGTGAACACCTCCACCCTGTGCCCCCGCTGCAGCAGCCTCTTGGTCACCTCGTAGGCATGGGTCTCGGCCCCGCCAGGGGCGGGCGGATACCTCACGGCCGTCATCAACACATCCATGTCAACCAGGCCATGTATTCTATATTAATGTGCTTTTTGGCCCGGCCGGGCTGGCGAACGATCCGTAGTTTACTCCCCTTTAATCAAGGAGTTAATTTAATATAGATATCGATTGATACGAATCGTGATGGTCAAGAGGTTTAAAAAGATAAGAAACATGTCAAGGAGAAGAAAGATTGCAACGGTATTGGCGGTGATCCTGATCCTCGTGATCTCCATCATCGTGGGGATATCGTACAACGCCGCTTTGACCCTTACCAATCCCACCAGGGACAGGATAGATACCGATCCAGGGGAACACGGGCTCAATTATACGGAGATAGATTTCGAATCCGCAGACGGCTTGCATCTGGAAGGATGGTTAATCAACGGGTCCGGAATAAGGGCAAACCACACAATAATTCTCTGTCACGGATACGGGGCTAACAAAGAACAGATGCTTCCATACGCCGAATTCCTGGAACAATACGGGTTCAGCACCTTCCTGTTCGATTTCAGGGCCCACGGTGAGAGCGAGGGTGATCAGTGCACCATCTCCCATCGAGAGGTGAAGGACGCACTGGGCGCTATAAAATACCTTAAGTCCAAGGGTATTCAAAGCCTGGGGATGCTGGGCCTGTCCATGGGGGCGGCCACCGCCGTCGGCACGGCAGCCGGATGCGACGAGGTTGTGGCAGTGGTTGCGGACAGCTGTTTCTCCAACGCCGAAGAGGTAACCAAGAACTCGTTCACCCACTTCTCCGGCCTTCCAGCTTGGCCCTTCGCCCCGATAACCAAATATTTCATGGAGGGGATGATCGGTACCGATGCGGACTCCATCTCACCTGAGAAGGACGCAAGAGCCCGGGAAAACTGTCCACTTTTCGTCATCTCGGGCAAGAAAGACGATATAGCACCACCGGACAACGGCAGGGCCGTATACGACAACGCACGCGGGCCGAAGGAGCTGTGGATCATCGACGACGCGGCCCATGTCCAAGGCCTGGAAGTCGAAGGCCAGGAATACGAAAACCGGGTTCTAAACTTCTTCAACGAACACATGGTGGGGGATCAGACAGCTTTGCAGAGATAATATTCATCCCATCTGTCCACGCGTGGACAAATGCATATCCAAAAAACCAACGAATCACTTCTTATTTGACCTTACAGTTGCAAAGGAATTATTATATAGACGGTATTTCATAATAGATAAGTATTAGGACGATTGCAAATGAAGATATCCGATATCATCACGGCCATCAGACAAAACAAGATTAGAATTACCGAACATGCCGATGAAGAGTGCCAGAACGATGAATTAACGTATAACGAAATATTCTATTCTGTATTGAAGGGAGAGATCATTGAGGATTATAAAGAAGATAAACCGTATCCAAGCTGTTTAATACTTGGATATAATTTCAAAAAAGAGCCGATACATAGTGTTTGGGCATACAACGAAGAAAACGGTTGGGCGGTTTTAATAACCGTCTATAGGCCAAAATCGGAAAAATGGAAGAAATGGCGAGAAAGGAGGAATAAAAATGGAAGGTTTCGATAAGTGTCCCGTTTGCGGAGGCGAGCTTGAGCATAAGGAAGTGGAGAAACTGCTGCGCGGGGGCAACAATACTGCTATCGTGCTGGTGGAAGCCGATGTGTGCCTCCACTGCGGCGAGCAGCTGTATACTCAGGATACTGTCAAGGAATTCGAGGAGATTCGGGATCAGCTGGCAAATAACAAGGTGGACAGATTCAAGGAAGTGGGACGCTCCTATCGGGTGACCGCATAACAGCATAATCGACATCACCCGTTCCCACTTAACCCACCATATAGTAAAACCGCCAAATAAAACCACCAAATCAAAACCGATATATCTCATTACCGCATCTCAATCCCAACAGGAGGCAGCAGATGCGCAGATTACTGGCAGCCGCGATAACACTGTTCATTCTACTGGCCGTATATCCGGGGCAGGCGGGAGAGGTGGAAGTGAAGGGCGGGCAGGCCTCGGTGGAACGCTCCATCCTCTCGGAGGGGCGGGGCACGAG
>CAZUZU010000084.1:0-7378 GCA_964624865.1 uncultured archaeon | reverse complement strand
GCTTGGCCGTGCTTTGGCGGGAATGCGCAGCATACCGGGTTGAGTCCATGTGATACAAGTAAAAATGATGGGAGATTAAAATGGACATTTAAGACTGATAACCGGATATGTTCATCACCAGCGATAGGTTCTGATGGAACAATATATGTATGTTTAATGGAACAGTCTGTGCATTGGTGACAAATTTAACAAATGCAGATGGCCATACCAATAGTGATGATATTAAAGACCAATCATACTTCATCCCATCCTACGCACTCATCCCATCCTACGCACTCATCCTACTGCCTACGTCGTTCATCCTGGCAGCGGCATTCGTCTGGTGGGAGCGAAAAAGATAGCAACCGTTAATTTATTGTCCACGCGTGGACAAATGCATATAACGTTTATATACGAGATGTCCACCTAGAGACAAATAAAAAATATAAAAAAATAAAAAAATTAGGAAAGGTCTATAGCATCCTTTCCCACTTGTCGTCTTCCTCGGTTTCTCGCTCAACCACTGCCAGTTCCTTGGCGAGCTTCTCCTCCTTCTTCTGCTCCTTGGTCCTTGCGTAAAGCAGGGCGCCGGAGGTGGCTATCACAGCGCCTACCGCGATGCCGAAGCCAAGGTACCATATCGGGTTGAAGCTGTCGGTGCCTATCGGCACGGGCGATTCCCCCGTTCCTGAGGTCTTCTTCACCCTTATGGTGTGGGTGGAGAAGTGGGGTATGTACACGAACAGCTTGATGTTGTACCTACCTTCCTCCCCGCTCGAAGCGGTTATCAAGGCGGAGAACACCGCCTCTTCAAGGTCGTTGACGGGGGCGTTCAGCACCTGGTCCAGGGAGGCGTGCTCTATTGCGTTCTCGTCGAACATCACCTCTATGGCCTCCAGCAGTGCGTTCACGTCCTCCAGCTCCTGTATATCGAGCTTGGAGGGATCGATGTTCACAACCAGTATCTTGCCCGTGTCCGATTCGGCGCTTACCGTTATGTCAACGAAGCCGTTGCCGTATTCCAGTGAGATGTCCACGCCGGAGCCGTAGGACATGGGCTTGTCCTCGGCGTCAAAGGCAAAGGCCTCTCCGAGGATATAACCGGCCTTGTAGGCCGCCTCTATCTCGCTCCAGCTCTCCGCGTCGTCAGGGTTCTTGTAATCGTTGTACACGGAGAAGACAGCGAAGTCCTCGGCCAGCACCTTCTCGCCCATTACGTAGTCGCAGGGCATTCCGCCCGAGACCACGGTGGTGTTCCTGCCCATCTCCTCGAAGTCGTAGTTGTACTGGAACAGCGAGATCCTCATCTCGTGGTTGCCGTTGGGCAAGTCGTATGTCTTCCAGGGCAGTATATGATGATGTGCGTTCACCTCGGCCAGGAACTTCCAGCCCACCTTTTCATAGGAGGCGTCGGGATCGTCCTCGATTAGCTCTTCCTTCAGGGCCCTGTACTCGATCCTGACGAACAGGTTGCCCATGCCGTAGTCCATTCCGCTGTAGTCTATGCCGGGTTCTCCCTCAACATAGTTATCGTCAGGGTAGGGTGTCTCTTCGCTGCTCGACTCAACGGCACCCCCGTCGGAGGTCGGCTCTGACCTCGCCCTCTTGGGCTCCGGGGTGGGTTCCACCCCTTCTTCATCGCCATCGTAGTAACCGCCGTCGTCATACCACTCCGGAGGCACGTCCGCGTCCCAGTCCTCCAGGTACTGGTCACCGAAATCGAAGGAATAAGGGCCGTTGAAGGTCCACATTATGTGGTCCAAGCGGTGCATCACATCGCCGTCCACCGGCCTTTCCAGCTCCACGGTCCACTCGCCCTGGCCGTCCTCCCAGCATATCACCGGTATGGTGATGATCTGGGGCCCGTACCAGTTCATGTAATCCGGTTTGTAGTAGGGGTCCTCGTAGTAATAGCCGTCGTCATAGGAGGAATCGGGATCGCCGGGGTAAGCCCCGTCTTCGTCGTAGCTTCCGCCTGGGCTTCCCTCTTCGTAATCGCCGCTGTCGTAGCTGGTGGTCCCGTCGTCATAGACCACCTTTTCTTCCTCGTAATAGACCTCCTCTTCTACCGGAACGGGCATTGGCTTCGGATAGAATATCTCGTCGCCAAGCGAGGCGGTGAACCAGTATACACCGGGCTCCTCCAGCATGAAGGGCTCGAAGATGACAGTGGCGAACTCCCCGGTGGGGGCGATGTAGAAGTACTTCTCGTTCTCGTACAGCATCTCGCCGAACTGGTTGCTGACCGTGAAGGTAACGAATCCTTCCACAGGGGTCTCGTCCCAGTTGTTCCTGGCGACTATTGCTGTGGACTGGACCTCTTCGCCCACCTCGTACTCAGCCCTGTCGGTGTAGAACAGGAACATGTAGGCGTCCGGCTCTTCCATTATCACGCCGTTCATCACAAAGAAAGTGCCGCTGTCGCCCTTCATCACCAGCCCGTCGTCCAGATGGACCTTCACCACTATACGGTAGGCGAAGTTCTCGACCTCCGAGGAGTTCCACAGGTATTTCCCGGTGTTCTCTATGCCCTTGGCGATGACGTAGGTGTCCTCGATTATGGGCTTCTCCCCTGGAGGTGCTATGTTTGCGGGGTCCTCGGGGTAGGGATCCTCGTAGTCCGGTATGCCGTCGCTGTCCGTATCCGTGGTATTATCGGTGGAGCCGGATTGATCGTAGTTCTCATCCTTTTCCTTCTCATCTGGGATTCCGTTACCATCGCCGTCATAAGTGGGGTCCGAGGATTCGTAGCCCGCAAGGGGCTCCATCCAAACGTCGTCGTAATACATCGGGACCAGTAATATGTCCGCAGTCCCCTCCCTGGTCTCTCCGTCCTCCGTTAAGGTCTCCCAGGCGATCTTCACGTCGCCGCTGACAACGTCGCCCTCGCGGGGGTTGAACACCTTGACGCCCCAGTCGCTCTCCTCAACAGGCAGGTAGAGCTTCTCCGAGTCAAAGGGAGCGGGGCAGCACCTTGTCGGCTTGGTCGTCGTATTGTCATATATATAGTAATACTCGGTGTCGTAGAGCTCCGCAACAGCGTAGTAATCGCTTGGCTCCGTAATTGCCAGATCAACGGTTATCGAGGCAGTGGAGTTCGGTCCTGGCAAGGAATACTTTATCGTGTAATATTCTTCTATGTAGTTCTCATCAGCCGGCCCGTAATAGACCACGCACACGCCCTCGTAACCAGCGTTATCGTCGTCTGAATCCCGGGCTATGGTCACCAGCAGGTTGCCTTGGTCTCCCAGGTTATAGGAATCCTTGTCGGATTCGAAGGTCTCGATCCAGATCCTGGGCTTGGGATTCGGTTCCTCGCCGTAAACGTATATCCTGGCCTCCCATTGGTCCATGTGGTCGCCATGGATCGAATAGAGGTTGAACTCTATGATGTAGTCCCCTTCCATGTCCAGGGTGAAGGGGTCGAACCTCACGGTAACGCTCTCCCCCCCGCTGGCCAGTTCTATGGGGATCTCCTGATGATGTGCATTGGTGGTTTCATCTTCCACTATATTACCGTCCTGGGCGTAGTATATGCCGTAAACGTCCATGGCCATATGGCCTTCCCAGACCACGGCCAGGTCGTCGGGACCTCTGGTAACCACCGCGTCCGCTATTATCTTCTCGCCAATCGAGAACTCGTAGCCGTTTGTACCGGCATAGTCGATCCAGGCGTCGGGATGCTCCGGGCCCTCCTCTACGAATATCATGAGGTGTTCTTCGTCCACAGCACCTGCGTAATCCTGGTTGCCGCCGTCCACCAGCCCTTCGTAGAGCATCAGGTCGAAGTTATAGGCCCCAGGTTCCGTCAACTCCAGCTCTGGGAAAATGACCTCCTGCATCGATCCTCCCGAGGAGAGACGGACATCATAGTAATCCGTGCGGAGGATCTCCAGGTATTCCACCGGGTCTATATCGTCGAACGTTATCTCCAGGACCAGTGTGCCTTCCCACACCGTGGTTAACATGTCGCTGCCCCTTTCCACCAGGGCAAAGGGCGTTAACACGTCTCCCGCGTGGTAGGTTCGGTTCATATCCCCCAGGTTGAATTCCTCGATCCAGACCGTCCGATCGCTCCTGGATATGAGGAACGTTCCGTCACCTGTGTCCTCAAGGGAACAGTTGCCGTAGTAGCCGACCACCCTTACCGCGTAATCGCCCTCCGTAAGATTGGTGGTGTCCCAAAGATGGGGCGCGGGGTATTCCTGGGTGTCGGGGTTGGCGCTGGGATTGTAATGAAGGGTATCTATATATATCCAGCTGTTAGCCGGATACTCCTGGGTGGGCATGTCCAGTGCCGGGGAGTAGAACAGGTCGAACTGCCAACCGATGCCGATCAGGTCACAGTCTGGTGCGGCAAATTCCCAATCTATGTCCACATTGCCGTGGAACACCTCTCCGCCGTTGGGGTGCAGCACGTGCACGAAGCCCGTATTATCGTCTAATATATTGAAATAGGCCGTGTCCTCGTAGCCGCCGAAGCTGATCCAAACCTTATATTGACCGGGCATGACCGGGTTTCCCATATCATCGGTCTGGTCCCAGGTAAAGTTCATTACCTGGCCGGGCTCCCAGATCTCCAAGACCTGGGTAAAGTAATAGGTCTTCACCGCGTTGCCGTACTCGTCGTATATTGAGCAGGCTGGCGTGCCCTCTATTGGATCAGTGCCTTCATTCGATGCAATTATTGTAACCAATTCCCCCAGGTCGTAATCCGGGGAGTCGGTGCTCACAACTATAGGGCCCACGTTTGTAGTGGCCCCGATCTCCGTTGGAAAGGAAGCGATCAATAGGAACGTAATAAATACCGCTGCTATGGGTCCTTTCCCTGCGAACCATCCTAAACCTTTCATCTTTTTTCACCTCCGAGCTTCTCTTGCTCTGTTAAGAAATATCTCGTTTCACATATATAAAGAAAAAGGCCTTTTGTAACCTACTTGTAACATGTTTCTGTGCAGGAAAGGGTCATTTCCCGGGCCTTTTTCTTTTAGCCGTCTTCCCGGCCTCCGTTGCCAGGAAACGTTTTTATAACCCGGGCCATTAGTCTGGGGCATGGGAGGTAATTTCAAGAGGCGCAAGGACGTGTCTTCGTTCCAGGCAATGGCGGCCCACATGTGGTCCCCGCCCAAGGAACCCCACATATTCGGTGCAGTGGACGTGGAAATGACGCGAACCCTGGACTACATGGAACGCTACTCCAAAAAGCATGGAGTAAAGATCACCGTGACCCACCTGTGCATAGCCGCCGTGGCCAGGCTCCTAAAGTCACATCCGGAGGCCAACATGAAGTGCCAGGGCGCCAAGTTCTACCAGAGGGAGAACATAGACATCTTCGTGCTGGTGTCCATACCCGGTGGCAAGGACCTTGCAGGTGTGATGCTGCGGGACTGCGACGAGCTGAGCCTTGCCGACATAGCGGACAGGTTGAGAGGTGACGCGGGGAAGGTAAAGGGAGGAAAGGACAAGACCTACGGCAAGAGCAGGAACATGTTCGAGCGCTATCCCGCCTGGCTCACGGGCATCATTCTCAAGTTCGCTGATTTCTATATCAACCGCCTGAACGGCGACCTGTCCGGTTTCGGCATGCCCAGGGACCCCTTCGGCTCCGCCCTGGTTACATCGGTGGGCATGTTCGGGGTGGAGGAGGCGTGGGCGCCGTTCGTTCCCTTCGGCAGGGCACCCATACTCCTGCTCATAACCAAGATCAGGGACAAGCCCGTGGTGGAGGGCGGCAAGGTAGTGGTGAGGCCGGTGATGAAGCTGTGCGCCACCATCGACCACCGCATCCTGGACGGTTTCAAGGCCGCCCAGCTGGCCTCGGAGCTCAAGGACGTCATGTCAAACCCGGAAGAGGCCTTTGGCCTGGACAAGAAGGTGCCGGTGGGCCACGGGGTTGAGTAAAGGCACATAGAGGTTTATTGTTACGACACATCGGAACATTTTGGTACAAATAAATTCAATGCATTTCAGAAATAACCCGTTCAACCGCTGCCCAAAAAATCCCCGCTGAGAAGGAACCTCCAAAGCGGAAGGTAGCTAACGTTTTCATCCTCGGTTTTTTCTTCTGGTATCTCGGACGTGACGATAACACCTTGTTCCAGGTCGAACTCGGCCATGGCATCCTTCAGCCCCCTTAGCTCCCGCTGGACGTTATCCTCGCCCATACGGAATGTGACCTGCACCGCGCCTATCAGGTCCTCGCCCTTCTTTAGCAGGAAATCGCACTCGGAGTCCTTGGTAGACCAGTAATACACGTCGTATCCTTGCCTCATGAGCTCCAAGAACACGGCATTCTCGTACAGCTTACCCTGGTTGTCCATGTACTTGAAACCCACCCCGGTGAATATCCCTGTGTCCGCAAGGTATACCTTCTTCCTGCTTTGGAGCACCTTGTTGAGGGAGTAATCGAACTTCGGCACCTCGTATATCAAATATACTTCGTGCAGGTAGTTCATGTAATTATTTATGGTATCCAGAGAGATATCGTGCCTGCGTGAGAACCGTCTCGGGCTGAAGAAGGACGCCGGGTTGGACACGAGGTAGTCCACCAGGGTCCTGACCTTCGTGGGATTGGCGTGATACCTTTCTATGATATCCCTGTAGATTATGGAGTCCACATACTCCCCCAGGATTATCTTCTTGTGAAGCTCGCTTTCAGTGAGGACGACCTCGGGATACCCGCCCCAGCGTAGATAGCTGTCGAGAAGGTGCTTTATATGGCTTACATCTTCGTGTCCAAGGGGTTCCGTGACCCGGGCATCGCGCCAGGATGCGTATTCCCGGAAGGAAAGGGGGAGCATGTTGATATCCATGGTACGGCCGGTGAGTATCGTGGCGTACTCCCCTTTTATGAACCTGGAGGAAGAGTCGGTAATGAAGGTGTGATGTATCGTTTTGAGGTCGTAGAGCTTTCTAAGCGCGCTCACCCATTTGCCGCATCTGTGTATCTCGTCGAGGAACAGGTAGAACCGCTCCTTAGGATAGACTCTGGACCGGTAAGCGTCTATGATCTCGCTCAGGCCGCAGCTACTCAGTGTCTCGTCGTCAAAGTTGGCGAACAGTATGGCCTTGGGCTCCGCCCCCCCCTCCAGCAGGTAATCGATCATCTGGTACATGTAGGTGGACTTGCCGCACCGCCTTATACCTGTCACGGTCTTGACGGCCCGGAGGGAGAGAAGCTCGGCCACACCCAGCTTTAGCTCCCTTTTCCTGCCCTTGATATCCCCGGGCACGCCCTCCCCCTTCCACCACACGTTCCAGTCCGCAAGAGCCCTCAGTATCATCTCTCTGTCAAAGTCCATGACACATTATATACCAAGAACAGTATATTAATGTTACGACACATCGGAACACTTTACATCATTTTGTTACGATTCATCGGAACACTTGGGGGGCTATG
>CAZUZU010000083.1:5776-12294 GCA_964624865.1 uncultured archaeon | reverse complement strand
GCTCGTCCAGCACCACGATCTCCGGGTCGTGCATCAATGCCATGGCCAGGTTCAGCCTGCGCTTCATGCCCCCGCTAAGTTCCTTTCCCAGGGTCTTCCTCTTGTCCCAGAGCTGAAGCGATTCCAGGAGCTCACGCCCCCTCTTCCTTGCCTCGGTCCCTGGCACCGAGTACATGCTGGCCATGAGCAGCAGGTTCTCCATGGTGCTCATGAGAGGCCATATCACCACCTCCTGGGGCACGACACCCACTATGCTCCTTACCACCGGGCTCCGAGAGCTTACCTTCTGCCCGTTGATATACACCTCCCCGGCGGTGGGCTTCAGCAGGCCCACCATCATCTTGATGCAGGTTGTCTTCCCCGCCCCGTTGGGGCCCAGGAGCCCAAAGACCTCGCCCTTCCTCACCCTGAGGTCCATGTCCTCCACCGCCTTCAGCTTGCCAAACTTCTTGGTAAGGCCCCTGGTCTCGATGATATGGTCCATAGCGGTGCAATAAAGTTGGCGTATTTAATCTTAACCATAAGGGCGATACATTTTTATATGGCCGGGGGAATGAAAAATAACGATCATGAACTTCGGCGGCAGGTCAATCAGGAAGTGGGGCATCTTGCTCGTGTCTCTGATTTTGTTCCTGGCTGTAGGCCTGGGTCCGTCCATCCAAGGCCTGGGGGTCCAAGGCCAATGGACACTTGCCGTTTTTTGCTCAGTGGTCTTACTGTGGATCACCACCCCTATTTCCTTCCCAATGATCTTCTTCCTTGAGATATTCTTGCTGGTGGTAACCGGCGTACTCACCCCGGATTCCGCTTTCCAGGGAGCGGGCACCCCCACCATATTCTTCCTCATAGGCGCCATCATACTCGCCTCCGGTGAATAAATATCATCGATATTGTGCCGTGATATAACGAATATCTTAAATAGGAATAGTTGTTTTGTGTTTTTGTAAATTTGTATTTAAAGGGGTGAAATCATATGGCTGACAAGGAAGAGGATACGGAAGAAGAGGAAGAAGAGGAAGAAATAAAAAAAGAGGAGAAGCCCGGGAAGAAGGGCGGCAGAGGGGTAAAGATGGGCGTGGCGCTGATAATTATTGGACTAATCGTCTATGCCGTGGTGCCCGTGTGGGCCATGTCGATACTGCCTAGCATGACCAAACTGCCCGACAACGAGAAAACATACGACAAGGAGTACGATTACGAAGGCATCATGCAGCGGCTGGACCCCGACACATACCAGCTGGTGACCTACGACAATGCAAGAGGTGTCAAGTATACGGAGCTGAGGGATTCGGACGACGATTACGTATACGTGTACGCCAACATCACGTTATACGACGACGCCACCGGATACGAGGAAATGCTTACCGAGACGGAGAAACAGATCAACAGGGTAACCTACGATGAGAGGTTCCAGGGCGAGGAAAGGCCCTATTCCTTCCCCATAGGTACCGAGAAGAAGACGTACGAGTTCGGCAATCCATTCGTTCCCTCCCATCTAAATTCCTACGAGTTCGAGACGGAGGAGAAGAGGGGCGGCCTGGACTGTTACAGATTCCGCAGCGTGGAATCGGATCTCGACTACGGCACCCATCCCGACGCCGGTCTGCCAATGACCATAAGTCACTACGAAGAGATCGTGTGGATATATCCGCCCACCGGTAGTACCATAGACCAGGACTACAATGTCACAGTGGTATTGGAGATACCCGACGACATCGCCGACCTGCCCGAGAATTACGAGAGCTATACGAACTATACCGGTACTTACACCGTTCTTGACACGACAACGTTCCAGCCCAACACCATTGACGCATCCGGCGTGCTGCACATCGAGGCGGTGGGGGTGGACGGAGATGACTTGGACCTGGAGGGTGACCTTAGCCTCTATGCCCAGGATGGCTCCCTGATCGAGGTGATGGCCGAGATCAACACCACATTGAACAAACACACTCACAACATGGTGGTGGACGGCGAAGAGGTGGCCATAGATTATAACACCACGGGATACCAGGCACCCAATGCCCTGATACCCGGTTATACCAATGATTATACCTACGTGGACAGCAAGGACTTTGGCGACATCACGACCTATCATTATCTCGCGGAGGAGCTGGACATCCCCTACGACCAGGAGCTTCCCCCCGGTCTACCCGCGGACACCCATCTGTACCTTAACTATATCGAGGACGTATGGGTCGATCCGATAACAGGAATAACGCTCGATCAGGTCTACGGCATCACAGCGCTTCTGGTCTTTTCCACCGAGATGGCTGACCTGCCCGAGGATTACGATAGCTACACCAATTATACGGGCGACTTCATGATACTGGACACCGCTACCCTGGCGCCTGTCGGCTACGACAATGTCACGGGCTCGCTACATGCGGAGTCCCAGGGATTATACCAAGGAAGCGACACCTGCCTTAACCTTACCGCCAATCTAAGCGTTTTCGACGGGGAGGGCAACCTGGTCTACGTGCTCATTCCAGACATGCAGAAGCTACTGAACAAGCATACCCATAACTACGTGAACGACACGGGCGGGGACATACCGGGTGTGGAGTACGATACGGAGGACTACGAAGCTGAGAATCCCATGGTCCCCGGTCACATGACGGCCTATGCATACTTGACCAATGAGACCAAGAACGGCGTGTCGTGCTATGTCTACGAGGCGGACGAGGCCATATCCTACGATCAAGGCGTCCCCGACACGGCGCCTACCGGGTCCCGTATGTATCTCAACTATTACGAAAAGATATGGGTGGAACCCGCAACCGGAATAACGGTGGACCAACAGTACAATATCAGCACATCGCTCCAGTTCCCTGACCTGGAGGCGTTTCCGCCACCGGATGTCTACGATCCTGCGGATCAGATGTTCGACGAGCAGAGCGGCGGCCTGTTATACATCTACGACGGCGGCCCGGGTATGAACGTAACCTCCCAGGTAAGCGGCTGCGGTATGGACGCCACCTTCCTCGGCTACCACTCGAGCGGCTTGTACATGTACAACCTTAATTGGACCTTTGCGGACGGCCAGAGCCAGGAATACGACGTCCTGTTCAACCCTTACACCGCGGAGATAACCGACTTCGGGGGAGCTCCCATGGGTCTGCTAACCTTCCCGGTTGGGATCCCGGACCCCATGACCGCTTATGGTATATGGGACCCGGACATGAACATGACCTGCCAGGCGATCTACAGAGAGGGCCCCCTGGACTATCACGGGGTGCAGTGCATGGTCTACGAATACGCGATAGAAAACGAATCCTATACGGTGGACAGGACGTTCGGCAGCGCACTTGGACCCATGGTCTACAATGCCACTGTGACCTATTACGTGGACGCGGCTAGCGGTCTGGTCGTCGATATTCACAGGACCGTAACCAAATACGCGCCCGGTGCCTCGTTCAACGTCACGGGCACCCCTCTGACCAACGACAAGACGTTCTTCCACATCGGCATGAACTACACGGGGGAAGTGATAGACGGGCGTATCCTCGGTCTCATGCCCCAGCTCCGTGAGTCGGTATACCTGTCCGAGCAGAACATGACCGCCATGTCGCTGGACGCCGTGATGGCCGAGGAGTCCGTGCAGTACAACCTCGCATTGATACCGAATGCGAGGATGGCAGCCACCATAGCTGGCATGGGCTACCAGGCGCCTGCCAAGGTGATCAACGCCAGGTACACCGATGCGACCATTGGAGCGGCCACCGCAACCGCCGCGGCGGCGGCCAAGGGCATGAGCATGGCCGGTCAATCCATACCCGCAATGGTGATAGACGCCAGGTACACCGGGGAGCAGGTAAAGGAGTCGGCGGCCGATGCCAAGGAACTGGAATCCCAACTGTCCACCGTCAGCTCGCTGATACCAACGATCATCGCGGTTGTGGCAACTGTGATATTCATAGCCGGAATAATAGCGTACGTAAAGGGGAGAAGGAAATAACTCCCCATTTTCTTTCTTTTTTTCCCTCCGTCAGGTTAGAACTCGCCCGGGCAGAACATATTGTATATGAGTAGATCTTCCTCCACGTCGAATATCTCGTGTTCGGTTCCCTTTGGCACGGTGATCTGGCATCCCTCGTCTATATCGAACACCTTTCCGTCTATCCTCATCTTCGCCTTACCCCCAAGGATGTAGAGGTTGTCGTCCGAGCCCTGGTGAACGTGGAGCGGCACGCCCGCGCCCTTCTCTATAAGTATCCAGGCTATGCTGGCCTCGGTCCCGTCCCTCTTGCTTGACCTTATCACCTTCATCTTCACCCCCTTAAGCTCGGAGGGATGGGGCCGCCATGCTATATCTTCCTTCCTGATCACCTGCTTCATACGCCACCCTAATCCGGGAGGGATATAAGTATCTTTTCGCCCGGTGACGCAAGCTCGGAAGGAGGGGGGGGGGCGGGGGAATACCGCTAAATCTTATATATTCGCTTTGTTATTTCTGTCAGCAATGACCGAGGCCATATCCATGCCCTGTTCGCAGCGCTGGTGGCCGGTCTTGCCCTGAGCCTGATACTCGGGACGTTTGCCAAGAACTACAAGTCCGCGCAGACCCTGATGTTCCCCATCACCGCCCTGGCGATAATACCAATGTTCGTGTTCATGTTCACCGACTTCGACAACCTGCCCGGCACGATGCAGGTCCTGTTGTTCGCCATACCGTTCTCCCCATGCGGGCCCTGATGTTCGACGACTACGTCCTTGTGATAGGCGGCATACTGTATTCCACAGTCTTCTCCCTGGTCCTTATCAGGGTGGCGGTCCGGATATTCAACAGCGACAGGCTGATAACCGGCAGCACCGGGGGACTGCTGAAGAAGCTTGGCAGGCGACCCCTTTCGGCAGGTTTTTATGGGTTGGGTTTACAGTTATGTGGTTTAGTGGGGAGTTGGGTGGAGTGGGGTTTGTACCCGGCCATCTCGACTGCGCCATACGCTGATGCATTAATATTCTCGCCCCGCCTCCAAGATGAGTTCATACGCAAAGGCAAAACGCGTACAGGGGGATCAACTCTACCCTCACGTCATCTACGGTCCTGGAGTCGTATCTGTCCCTGGTCAGTAAATACGGTTTGAACCCCGTCTTTTTCGCAACCGAGGCCAAGTTCTCGATCTCTTCATCACTAACATTTTTACCGTATTTGACCTCGAGCAACATACCGTTGTCGGGAAGAACGATATCCACTTCCGGGTCCCTGAAGTGATATGGCCTTTCCAATCTCTTGGCGTGATTAAAGGCGACGGTCTCGGCCTTTAACCCCTCCTTGGTCGAATATATCCTGTTATAGGCATGGTCTTCGATATACACCTTGGGATTCGTGCGTATGGATTTGGGTTTTGATCCGGCATACAGATCGCTCTTTTGTATGAGATAGGAGCTTTCGAGATACCCAATGTATTTCTTGACGGTGCGGATGTCCGAGTCAAGGCTGTTGCAGAAACTGTTGTAGCTCATCTTCTGCCCGGTGTGGGTCGCTATGAGGATGAAGATGTCTTTGAGCATGGAAGTTCGACCCACGCCGAACAGCTCCACCATATCCCTGAAGAACACCAGGTCCAGGTTCTCTTCCAGGTTTTCCATGGGCCTTTTGGACCCATACAACTCCGGCAGCCCGCCTTTTTCGAAGTATTCCCTGAACCGGAGCGCGACCTCTCTTTCCGGTAGTTTTAACCGATCCAGCTCTAACTTTTTTTGTTCCAGGCCGTGATAGCGCAGAAATTCCCTGAAAGAGAACGGAAACAATCGCACAGGTGAGAATCTACCCGCCAGGCCTTCTCCAGCACCTTTCACCAGGTTCGATGCGGAGGAACCGGTCACTGTAAATTCCAAGTCATTATAATGGTCCTTGAAATGCTTGACGTGGCCGCTCCAATCATCTATGTGCTGAACCTCGTCAAGAAAAAAATGGACAGGTTTACTTAGTTTCGAAACGGGCTCTCCGAGCACGTCCTCGCAGAATGTCTCCACTATCTGCCTGATCTCTATCTCTCTTATGTCGAAGGAGAAGTAGCACGTCCTGTCCCATCCCAGTTGTTTTGCCCTTTCTTCGAGGAACTGGAGCAACAGCGTTGTTTTTCCCGTCCCGCGCTGGCCCACGATACCCGCCGCTCTCTCAATGACCTTCAACTTCTCAAGCGTCTCCCTGGGAATGATATCTTCCTCGAACTCTATCTTTTCATTCCTCCATTGGGGGTTGAGGTCCTGAAGCAGCCTGATGATCTCTTGTTTTTCCATGATGTTAATTATGTAACTACTACATAATAAAACTTTTGTTTATTATGTGAAGACTACATAATTATCTAATAAATTCAATGTAGGCCTTACATAATAAAGGTTTCTATGGTGTCTCAGGCCCGCTCGGCGGGTTACAGCTATTTTTTAAAAATGGAAATATATATTAACTCATTAAGTATGTACTAATCACTGGTGATTAAAATGACGGTAATAAGCGCTGACATTCCAGAGCAAATGAACGAAGAACTCAGATTAGTGGTCGCAGCCGGGCTTTA
>CAZUZU010000083.1:4210-5766 GCA_964624865.1 uncultured archaeon | reverse complement strand
CAGTAAAAGTCCATTGTGCTCAACTGGTTACTGAAGCATTAAGAGATGCCATAAGGCACCTATCGGATAAGTATCATGATAGGATCGCAGAGGTTAAAGAGGTACGGGCGGACATCGACAAGGCAATGGGTGAGGAAGAACTGAGCGACGTGGTGGATGAAATGCGCGAAGAGGAGATGCACTGAATGACCGTTTTTTATCTTGATACCTCCGTTCTGATAAAGCGGTATAGAACAGAAGACGGGACCGTTTTTGTGGATACCTTATACGAGTTAATATTCCATGAAAAAGAACATAAGTTAACTACATCGGCGCTTACTATGCTGGAGGTCACCGCCGCCTTACGCAGAATATTGAAGGGAGGAGTTCTCACCTTGGAAGAGTTTGAAAAGGCAATGAAGGTGTTTTCCAAGGAATCCGACAATATTCTCATAAGACCTCTGGACGAAGAGGCGTTGGTATCTGCAACACATGTTATTATGGATCATGCTTTGAGAACCGCTGACGCTATTCACCTGGCAACAGCTCTGGAAGTACAGAATATGATGCATTCATTTGACGAGGACATAATCCTGTTGTCAAACGATAAAGAGATGTGTAAAGCCGCTGAAATGGAAGGATTGGAGGTCATCTCAGCAAAAGACGATAAGATTGCCGAGCTAAGGAAGTTACTGGCGGTAAAATAATCCCCCATCGTTTATGTTTGTACGTTGTTCTTTATTTAAGAAAATGAAATTGTCTCCACAGTGTAGAGACAATCTCCTCGGCCGGAGATTTCCACTGCCACATCGCTCCTCAGGACGGCTGAAAGCATTGCGACGCCCTGTTCCGTGAATGCATATGGCAGATATCTTCGTCCACCATGGGCAGAACCTGAGGTGCCGTTTTGGAACCTCGAGTTGTCAAATTCTTCTTTGGTTAGCTGAAACATAAATTCTTTGGGAAATCTTCCAATGTTACGCTTGACACCTCTGTTCAGATTTTTAGTTTCAACCCTGTATAGTTCTGCCAGGTCGCTGTCCAGCATGACCTGGACACCTCGGATGGTGTATATCTTTTGCAGAATACCCTCTTTTAATAATATATCATGCCCGCATATCTCCGCACCACCTTTTTCCATGGTAACATTTTGTGACCTTGAAGATCCGCCTCTTTCTTTCATCAGACCACCTCTTCAAACTGCTCTAACTCGCAAATCTACAGAATAATGATTTAAAAATGAAGTAGATTTACTCATTTCTATCCCGCCAGGCTATCTCCTTTATACATAATATATCTCATAACTGTTTAATGTTATATAAACCAACGATGGGGAGACAGGCGGATGTTAACCCGCCTTTTAATACCTCTCAATACCTTGCTTTCCCTCAATCCTTGGAACACCCGGTGATCGAAAAACCCAATATACGATCGAACCGATTGTTTTGGCGGTTTTTATTTGAGCGAGGTTGAATTGGATTTATGTGGTTTGGTGGGGAGGAGGGGGTTTGAGTGAGTGCCCGCCCATCCCGCCTTCTCTGGCCTCCACCCGAGCCCTTCCGGCCCGCTCGGCGGGT
>CAZUZU010000083.1:0-4200 GCA_964624865.1 uncultured archaeon | reverse complement strand
CTTACATAATAAAGGTTTCTATGGTGTCTCAGGCCCGCTCGGCGGGTTACAGCTTTTTTCATCTCCGGGTCCTTGCCCTGGTTGTGCGAGTATATTGCCTTCTCTGTTTCGGGTTTATTAGTTGTTTTGGCCCCTTTGTGTCTCTAGACAATATAGATAATTTATTAGCTTTCATTACTTTTTCGTTACTGCCATTGCCTTCTCGTTACCATCGGGTTCCGGCTCTTTCAGTTCATCCATCAGCTGATCGATTAAACGCTCAAGCTGCTCTTTTTTCGGCATCTCCAGAAGGTAGCGGGAAACGAACAGGTCGTTGTCCATGCCTGCCAGAGCGTATTCCACCAGCGCACTGTCCTTTCGGGTGCAGAGCAGAATCCCTACGGGGGGATTGTCCTCGTCCTCCATTATGTTTCTTTTATACCAGCTCACGTAGGTGTTCAACTGACCAATGTTCTCGTGGTTGAAATCCGATAGCTTGAGCTCTATTAATACGTGACATTTAAGGATCCGGTGATAGAATACAAGGTCGCAGAAATTGTACGTATCGCCTATAAGTATGCGCTTCTGCCTGGCTTCGAAACAAAAACCGTTGCCCAGTTCCAGCAGGAATTCCTGTATCTTATCGAGCAGCTGGTCCTCCAGCGCGGACTCGCTCCCCACCTCCCTTGCTCTCAATCCCAGGAACTCAAATACGTAAGGGTCGCGTATCGCCAGTTTCGGTTCCTTGGTTTCGGCAGAGGTTTGCACGAGGGCCGCAAGCTTCTTTTTATCCTTTGAAAGGCCGCACCTCTCGAAATAGAGGCTTGCGATCTGCCTTTTCAGCTCCCTTACCGACCAGTTGCCCCGGATGCACTCCACTTCGTAGAAGGTGCGCTTCAGTCGGTCGTCGATTTTTATCAGCTCGACAATGTGGGTGAAGGAGAGATTTTTTAGGAGTACGTCTCCCGGTAAAGTCAATGGACCGGACCCGGTGGACAAGGGCTCTATTTCACTCTTCAAGTGTCGTTGGAATATGGAAATCAGTGATTTCCGCATTCCAAAATCGGAAATCAGCGATTTCCGAATCTGAGGGTACGTATCGTAAAACTGACGACACAAGCGGAGATATCTCACGGTATAGCAATGATCCAGGGATGTTTGAAGTTCATTTGCTAGGTCTTCGATAAGTCTTTTACCGTATTCCGCCCTGTCGGAACCGTTCTGTTCGTACTCCCGAATATAATAACCTATCAACCAGTTCCTGATGGTGAGGCTGATGTTCACCGCCCTGCCCGCCTGGGCCGCCAGCTCATCGTGGACCTCCTTTATGGAGTGTGTCAATTCTTCAAAGGTAAGCTCTCTTTCCAACCCCTCATGCGAATCCTCTTCCTTGATCATATCACACCACCGCGTTCTTGCTTGACGGTAATATCAAGAAAAGTTGATATATTAATAAATAAGAGAGGGGACGGCGGATGTACTTTCCTCCTCCTTGAAACCTCGTCGGGATTGTTTGTATGGCTTTTATTCGAGCGAGGTGGATTTGGAGTTGTGTGGTTGAGTGGGGAGGAGGTGTGTGGTGGAGGTGTGGGTTAGTGCCCGCCCGTACCCGCCTGCGCTGGAATTTTCCCATGCCCCAAATCCCTGCTCGGCGGGTGGTGGAAAAGTGAAATTCCTACCTCCAAGCTCCATCAATCCATTTTTCTTTTTTTGTTAAGAATAAGAAGAATGGATACTGCCATTATTACTATCATCCCCTCAAATCCCGGAACCACACTTCCCTCCTTTTTATCATCGGAATCTCTTGAAGTTCCATTCTCGCCATCAGAATCATCGTTTGACGTAGCCCATCTATCTGGATTATTTGGATAAACGTCTACTCCGTCGATATATCCATCTCCATCGGAATCCTTCTCAAATATCTTAGTACTTATTTCTAGTTCTTTTTCATTTGTTATCCCATCTCCATCGATGTCGTCATCTTTATCATCTGATGTTCCGTCATTGTCGATGTCTCTTGAGTTGGTCACGGTTATATATTCTTCCAGGAACATCTGTTCTACGTGATATGCCGAAATATACCGGCCCAAAGTATCAGAATCAAGGAGCCCCAGTATTTCAGTGTGGTTCTCATACTTTGGATCTTCCAAACCGAGAAATCCCGTGTCAACGGTTTGATATCCATATTCAAGATAAACACTACCGGAGATCCCAACATATGAATAATGCATCAGCATTGGATACACGGTACACAATACAGAATCGTTCATGAAATCGAACTCTGTTAGGTCCGTCGTTAATTCTCTGTCATCAAAATTGTAGGTCGACTGCTTTTCAGTGGATGTGCCGTTGGTGTATGTGAAATCACATGCATCTTTAACGGTTTCATGCACCCACAATTCATTGTAGATATACGTGTCCAAGATCATGTCAAGATTCAGGTCAAGTATCAAGTGTATATCGGTCCCGATGATACCTGCTATAAAATCCTTGAAACCTGCCGCTGTTGACCACAGGCCACCCGTACCTATATCAAGTCCGGTTTGGATATACTTCCATAGATCAAGGCTCATAAGGTTCAGGGTCTGTTCAGACGAGATGATCGTGTTTATCGCTTCATCAGCTGAAAAGGGATTACTTGTTTCAATATATCTATCCCAGTAGTATATTTCTTCTTCACCCACCGTAATGTTTGGTTGGTTATTGTATATTTGACCACTGGTGGGTATGGGTATGATAAAGCTCTTGGGTTCGAAATCACTGTTTTCATCTGAATTTTCGATATAGTACATCTTCAATTTTGGATATAGAGAGATGCTGAATTTCATGTGAGAAGATGATATCTCTTTACTTATTTCAGCGAGATCCGAGTAATCGGTATCAAAATCCAGGTTACATTTACCAGTCTGCTCTATCTTCATACCGATCTCAAAAGATAACATCAAGCTGGTGTATAGTGGCCAGCCAAGGTTTATCCAGGGAGAGTCTATACTGGGAAAGAGCTCAATCGTGTTGTCTGTAGTAATTGATAAGTCTCTGTTGCTTTCATTCGAAACCTCGGTGGTATATGATGAATAAGGGAAGTCGATAACGGTTACATCCACCTCCTTTGTTGTCACGTCGATACCGTCACTCAGCTTCAGTGTCAAATCATAAGTCCCTGGTTCAGTATAGATATGAAATGCAGAATCATTAGATGAGTTCTTTCCGTCACCGAAATCCCATTCATATGTTAGAGGGTCATCATCTATATCATATGCATAAGTATGGAAATACAATGGTTCAAAGGTATGGACTGTGTAATCGGTCTTGCCAAATATCTCTAGGCTTTCAATCATAGGCTTGAAATTCCACACCCAGAAGAAGCTAACAATATTTTGAGAATATAATCCGGAGACAATATCTATAGATACCATATATTGCATACCATAGGTCAGTTCCGTATCAACGGTTGTATAATTTACTGGTGACGAAGTATAGAACACCTCATTTTCGGTGTTGGCCTCTGTAACCTCGACTTCATATGATATTACCGGTGATGCACCCCCTGGGGAATAATCTGCATGTATGGAAATATGGGTGTATTCGTCGGCACCGTTCATTTCTATCCCCCAAGTGTGTACGACGTAGTAATAATTTTCAGCACTGGAACTAACAGAATCCCATGAAATCGTTGGGGTGGTGTCGTGGGTATACCAGTACGGTTCATTTATCCTTGAATCGAATTCGAATTGATGCGTATATGAAAATCCCTCTTCGTCCACTCCTTGTTCCGAAAACATCGTAAAATAACAACATTCCGAGAAGTCTTCGTTGATGTATCTATAATAATTTATCTCGTCAAATAATAAAACGTCAACATTCTTGTAGGGAGATTCGGGACCGAGTGAAACCTCTATGCTTATCGTGTCTCCGGCCCGAACGTCTTCAAACTCGATGCATTGATAGTACGGGTACTGCCTGATATCATCGTAATAGCCCTGTAATGTAAAATAATATGTGGATAAAGAAATAGAATATTTCAATGTGCAATCCACCTCGTCAAAGCCGTCGTTAGCGCCGTTGTATGGGCCATAGGATTTCCCGTCGGTGATATCGGATTGTGTGATCGTGTGTATATAGCTTTTATAGGATGGTGATTCAGTAGCGGGACAATAATCAATAATCTCCTTCCCGTCGTAATCCTCGTCGAATACCTTGATCCAGAAATCGCATGTTTCT
>CAZUZU010000082.1:0-12372 GCA_964624865.1 uncultured archaeon | reverse complement strand
CGCTTGTCTGGCTTGGTCCAGGGAGACGAAAAATTTCCTTTAACGGATCGCGGGTATCTGATGTTCAGCGAATTTAACACAGGCCAAAGCTTTATTCCGATTTGATGCCTATATGGCTCAAATCGGTTATATTGTTTTGGCCGCCATATAGCTTGAGCCGAATATGGGCCGAGCGAGTGCAGCGAAGCGAGCTAGATACCCGCGTGTTGTGCGAGCCGATAGGCCTAGAGTGCACTGGCCTCTATTGTGGGGGTATAAAGACGCTCGTTTGTTTGTTGGGGTCTAGATGATCAAATCTATTATATATAGAAAATCATATATATGTTACAAGGCTAGGTAAAACCAATGGAGATATATAAAAATATTATATTGGAATCAATAATAATATCAATAATATTCATCTCTGGATGTATCGACAATACCACCAGTACAGATAATAATGATAATCTAAAACAGTATACCGTCTCATTTGAAGATAATGAGACCAGTTTTAAGTTCTTATTGTCGGGTTCTGAATATTTCAACGGAGGTACTAGTATCGATTATGATTGTGAGGTCTCTGATTATAATACATATTTCATCTCGGTCCAAATAACATATAGGAAAATGAACCCACTTGGCGAAATAACTGTTGATGTCAAACCACCGTCCGAAGAAGTTGTATATGAAATGCCAAGAGATTCAACTTCTACAACAACAGGGCCAGTATATACTCTATCTTTCTTCAACATATACATAGAAACTCCAAGTGACGAATATATTGATAAGGGTTTAACTCCAAAAGGAGAAATAAATATTTCAGCCGCCAATAGTGAGGAGGCTTTAAAGATCGCAGATAAGAATTACGGATATTCCAAAGCCCGTGGTATTTGGGAAGTTGATATTTCATTTGGAGACAACGCGTTGGTTTATGATGTAAAAGAGATACATTTCGGTTCATCGTCATATATGTTCAACATCACAGAAACAGAATCTGAACAAATGTAGCTAGATGTCAATGGCAACTGAAAAATCGCCAAAAACAGCAATTGAAAGTCCTCGTATATAATAACATTAATCTTTATTCGTGGCCCAACATTTTTTCTCAGTAGAGCGTCTTTGGGGGGTTGTATTACTTGGTATTTTGAAGCCAGTGCATTTCGCACAACTCGTTCGTATGCGAGACGTGTTTCGGATATGGGCATGCGGGCGAGTTATATGTGATGCCAGCATTGTAAATCCTCATTTCAAATCCGGTCTTGTCGTTGTTGCCAAGTGCTGAATTAAACATTTCTCCTCCTTTTTTAGTATAAGACGGTAATTGTTTTTGTATTTTATATAATTTTCTTTGATGAGCAGTTGGACCGCACAACTGTTCTTGAACAGGTAGTTGAAACATGTTGGTGATGACCATGAGAAATGAACAATCTATTGATAAACCATGCAATACATGCAATATATTGCCCTATTGACGGGGAGGGACCGTGGCAAACGGAGAGTCGTGTTTACTAATAAATTATTCAACACTAGATGTTCAACCTAACTTTGCCGGTTAAGTTAAAGTGTAGGTCACATTTCATTTTATTTGGTGAAACCCCAAAAGCCAAAATGGGTCTGGGGCAACAAATCAGCGTGAACTCTAATAAAAAGTTCCGGTATTATAGTACCTATGAAAAACCTTAAAGATCTAGCTTATTTACAGGCGGTTTTTCACATATAGTGCAGAGCCGTTAAAGTATTGTTTATTTGGTTCTCCACTATAATACGATATTATGTCTCTTTGTCCAATAAAAATGAATACATGGCCTCCTCGGGGCTGTAATTGTGGACCCTATGACAATCCTTAACCTTTATCTCTTCCGATCCTAGCTCTTTTATCACCTGTTGTATCGAATCATCTGGGCATATCTCGTAGTAGAATATTTTGCCCCCCGGCGCGCAGGCACCTACCGCTGTATCAATGAACTCTCTTGCCCCGCGGGGAAGGTTCATTACAACCGCGTCGAACCCATCCTCGCTCAGTCCGGGCACCACCCGCCCGGCGTCGCCGAGCACGGGGGTTAAGAGGCCCGAGACGCCGTTCTCTTCCACGTTCCTCCTTAACAAATTAACAGCTAGGGGATTTATGTCGATCGCCGTTACCCTGGACCCTGTTTTCTTGGCAATCAAAATTGAGAACGGCCCCACTCCCGCGAACATGTCCAACACCCTCTCCCCCCTGTCAAGGGCCAAGGCCACCCTCATGCGCTCGGTAGCCAATCTCGGAGAGAAGTAGACATTTGCCACGTCCAGGTGGTAGCTCAGTCCCCACTCCCTGTACACTGTGTGGGTTTTTTTCTCCCCCCCTATATGCTCCAGCTCCCTTTTCCTTTCCCTGCCTTTTACGCCCCTGTCGTTAAAAACGGCCCGAAGCCGGGGATGATATTCCAATATTGCCCCGGCCACCTCTTCTTTGTATTCTTCCGTCTCGGAAGGTATCTTGACCACTGCTATATCCCCGAGCACGTCCATTGCCCTGGGAGCCGTATCCGCCACCTTCTTGGGTACCTTGCCCTCCAGAAGGGCGCGGTATCCTCTCTCCGGCCTCGTTGCCCTTTCCTCAAAGTCGAAGACCCCCTGCTCCACTTCCATGTCGGATATCACTGATCCCCACTCTCCCTCCTGGTTCAGGGGGAATATCACCACCTCCCCCCTATGAATGGGCCTGAGGTCCTTGTTGAGCATGTGTCCTTGCAGCAGAGTCTTTTTCAGCTTCTCCGCTTTGGACCTGCGAACAACTGTTCCAAGGCATTCCATGTTATAAGAAAAAACTTAAATCGCTTAAAAGTATTTCGAAGGCAGGAGGCATATAGATGAGCATAGAGGCCTTTATGGCGTTCGTGTTGTCGATCATCATAGTTATCGCATTATCCCGCTTCATATCCTACCTTGCAGGCAGGCTGTTCACCTCCCAGCGGGGCCTGAGGTTCTTCATAACCCCCGGGGTCGCGGTCCACGAGTACAGCCATGCCATCGCCTGCCTTCTTACCGGGGCCAAGATTACTGAGATAAACCTGTTCGCGCCTGAGGGTGGCTATGTTAAGCACGGCCAGCCGAAACTGAAGGTGGTGGGCCACGCTGCAATCTCCCTGGCGCCCATATTCGGCTGCACCCTTGTCCTGTGGTTGATATCCTGGCTCTTTGTCTATTTCGACCTTCTTTACATACCAATGTCCCTTTTCAACCTGGGGAGCGACCCTGGCGCAGCCCTCACAACTGTTTTCATGGGCCTGTATTACCTGTTCGAGAAGAACATCGCCTCTTGGAGCGCCCTTACCATTGTTCTGTTGATAATCTACCTCTACCTGGTGTTTTCCATAGCCTCGGCCCTCGCCCCCTCGTCGCAGGACTTCAAGAACTCCATAATCTTCATAATATTCCTCGTCTTGCTCGCCCTGGTGTTAATATTCACCAAACCCCTGTCCTACCTGCCCGTGGACAGCGGGAGCGGCACCCCATTCCTGGACGTTGCGGTAAATGTGATAGGCGGTATAGCCTCCCTAGCCTTAGGGCTGGAGGCCCTTGCCTTGATAGTCATGCTTCTGATCTACCTGCCAGTCCATTTCAAGAGGTGATGGTGTTTTGAGATTTCTGGTCTATGGTGCAGGCGCCATCGGCACGTATTTTGCGTTCCGGTTCTCTCTAGGCCACGAGGTCGTTATGGTGTCAAGGGGCGACCATGCGGAGGTGGTGAAGAAGGAGGGGCTGCTGGTAAAGGACGTGGACGGGACCCAATGCGGCGCCCAGCTAACCGCCCTCACATCCTTGACCGACCTGGGCAAGGAATGGGTCCCGGACATCATCCTCATCACTGTAAAGAGCTACGATACCGCCGAGGCGGTGGACGATATCATGTTCCATTTCGAAGGCCTGTGCCGGGAGCCGATGGCCCTTGTCCTTGCCCAGAACGGGCTGGACAACGAGGGCAAGGCCATCGAGGTGATATCCGGGTACCACACCCCCATATATCTCTATCGAATGCTGACCACACACGGCGCGATATACATATCGCCCGGGGAGATAATGCACACCGGTCACGGCAAAACGATCATGGGCTTCTACAAGGCTTTGAACAATGCCCCGGAAGAGGGGCTTAAGGAAAAAACCCTGAAATATGCCATCAATATCACCGCGGCCGGTATAAAGACCAAGGTGAGCGAGGATATCCGCCAGGATATATGGAAAAAGGGCATAGTGAACGCGGCCATCAACCCCCTGACCGCTTTGTTGGGGGTAAAGAACGGCGCCCTCATGGATTACGAGGGGCTGAAGAGAGCATGCGCCCGGATCATAGACGAGGCGCACGGGGTGGCCAAGGCTTCCGGCGGTTTCGCCTCTGATCTTATTTCCCAGGACGAGATGATGGAGCTAGTTCTGGAGGTCATCGAGACCACCAAGGACAACCGGTCCAGCATGCTCCAGGATTTGGATAGGGGAAGGAGGACAGAGATAGATTCCATATCCGGGGCCATCGTGGACCGTGCCAAGTCCAACGGAATCGAGGCACCACTTAATTCCCTTCTTCACGGGTTAATTAAATATTTAGAGCTGAAAAAAGCAAAGGTTAAATAATCTCGAAACAATCCATAGGCTGGTGTGAGTAATGGTGAAGAAAACGAAGAAGGCCGGGAAGGCCCACCCCGGGAAAAGACGCTCGAAGATAAGAAAACTCGCAACCGGAATCGAGAGATTGGACACGCTGCTCAACGGGGGGTTCAAAAAGGGCGACGACGTCCTTCTCATGGGCCCTAACTTCGCCGGCCGTGAACTTATTCAGGACCTCATTCTGATCAACCAGTTAAAGAACGCAGTGCCCGCGGTCGTGGTATTAAGCGACATGACCCCCATAGAGTTCAATCGAAGGATCAGGAAGATATACAACAAATACATACTCTATGAGAAGAGGGGTTACGTGCATTATATTGACCTTCATTCCAAGATAATGGGTTTGGTCCCGAAAAAGGACAAGAACAGGAGGGTCAGCTATGTTAAGAACATCGAGAACACCCAGGAACTAATGTCCCTGATAACCCAGGTGGGCAAGGCCTGGTGGAAAAAGCACGACACCCACGCCGTGATGTTCAGGTCCCTCCACACTTTATACAATTACATGCCCAGCGATAAGATAAACAAGTTCATGCACGCCTTTGCAGGTCGCACCACCGCCCTAAAGGCAACATCCTTCTATGACCTGTCAACGGACGCCATCTCCGGCGAGGCGGCCAAGGGCCTTACCACTTACATGGAGACCTTGGTGGAGGTAAAGGTGGAGGAGGGCATTGAGAACAAGTATTTCCTTCGGGTCAGGGGCATGGATGATGCAAGATCGGATTCATGGGTCGAGTTCGAGATGACCCCAACCAGTATCAGGCTGACCGGTCCGTTCAAGATGGAGATAATCAAGTAAAGGCCCGGGGCGGGGATAATATGACAGGGGTTTTTGTGCATGTGTGCTGCGCACCCTGCTACTGCGGTGTTTATGAATTTCTTGTTGAGGAGGGCCTGGACCCGGTAGGCTACTGGTACAACCCTAACATACAGCCCTTTAAAGAGTATGAGAAAAGGAAGCACGCCTTGGAAAGATATGCATATCTAAAGCTAGCCGAAGTGATCTTCGAGCGGGAGGACGAGTATATTCCCTTGAGGATCACCCACAACCTCTCCCTGCTCGAAAAGAAAGGCCTGCAGCGGTGCCGCTACTGCTACGCCCTCAGGTTGTTCCAAACCTGTGTCAGGGCCAAGGAATTGGGTTACCCGAGCTTCACCACGACCCTTTTAAGCTCTCACCACCAGGACCACGAGATGATAAGGGACATGGGCACAAGCATAGGGAAAAAACTGGGCTTGGAATTCCTCTACCTTGATTTCAGAAGGGAAAAAAAGCGGTCCTATAGGATATCCAAGGAATTGGGCCTTTACCGCCAGAACTACTGCGGCTGTATCCTCAGCGAGTGGGAGAGATGGAGAGACGGTTAATCCCGTTCTTTTTCATCTCCCTTTTCTTCCCCCTCTATCTGATTCTCTATGGCCTTGAGCAGGCCGCCTTTCTCCGTATGTCTCATCTCCCCGATCTCCCCCTTCTCCACCATTTCCTTGTATTTATCCACTGCCGCGTGTAGGGTCTCCACCGCAAGAGAGGAACAGTGGTACTTTATCTTGGGCAGCCCCTCCAGGGCCTCCACCACGTCGTTCCAGGTAATGGCCTTCGCCTCATCCAGGGTCTTGTCCTTGGCAAGCTCGGTGACCACTGAGGCGGTGGCTATGTTCGCGGCGCAGCCGTAGCTCTCGAACTTGACATCCTTGATGATATCATTGTCCACTTTAAGATATATGGTCATCATGTCGCCGCAGGCAACCGATCCCTCGGTGGCCGAAACGCTGGCATCTTCCATTGAACCCACGTTCCTCGGATTTTGAAAGTGGTCGATCACCTTGTCGTTGTACTTCAATACCATGTCAATCACCTTTTGATTTGATTGGGCTGAGCTCTCTTAGCTTTTCGATCACCGGGGGCAGTTTTTCCATGACGTAATCCACCTCGTCCACCGTATTATACTGTGAGAAGGTGAACCGGATGGAGCCGTGGGCGTCCTCGGCACGCTTGCCCAGGGCGAGTATGACGTAATTCGGTTTCAGCACCTGGGAAGCGCAGGCGGATCCCGTCGCCACGCAGATATCTTCGGCGTCAAGCATTAATGTCACCGCCTCCCCCTCCACGTAATCGAAGGTGAGATTGAGATTGTAGGGGGACCTCTTCTTGCCAAGTGTCGGTCCGTTCAACTGCACGTCTGTTATTCTGCCTTTTATCTTGTCATGGAGCCTTTTCTGGATCCGGGCCGCGTGCTTCCAGGTATCCGACATCCCGGACCCGCATATCTCCACCGCCTTCCCGAAGCCAGCGATGCCCGGCACGTTCTCCAAAGCGGGCCTCAGGTCGTTCACCACCATCCCGCCGTGCAGTATGGGCTCTATCTTGGTGCCCTTTCTTACATACAGTGCGCCTATTCCCCTGGGCCCGTGTATCTTCCTGGCGCTCACGCTCAACAGGTCTATTCCCATGTCGTCAACGTCTACCTTGGTTTTCATGAAGGCCTCCGCCGCATCCACGTGAAGATACGCCCCCTCTCCTTTCTCCTTCACCACCTCTCCCACCTCCTTGATGGGCTGTATGGTTCCCACGATGTCATTGATCATCATCACGCTTACCACTACGGTATCCCTCCTTATGGCCCGCGCCAGGGCGTCGAGATCCACCACACCGCGGTTATCAACGGGCACATAGCTAACCTCATACCCCTCGTTTTCAAGGTGTTTTGCCACCTTCATCACCGACGGATGCTCCACCGCGCTTACCACCAGATGCCTTCCCTTTTTTCCATTGGCCCTTAGGGTGCCCATGAGGGCCAGGTTGTTGGCCTCCGTGCCCCCGGACGTGAAAACGATCTCGTCCCTCGAGCATCCCAGGGCTCGGCCGATGGTCTCCTGTCCCTCTTCCATGGCAAGATTCGCTTCCATGGCCTTGCCATAGATTGCGGCAGGAGATCCGAACTTGGGCCCCTGGTAGGGCTCCATGGCTTCCCGCACCTCGGGATAGATTGGCGTGGACCTGGCGTTATCCATGTAGACTTCCATGTCGATGCACATTGCTAGGATTATACTAGGGATATAAAAAGCATTGTGGTCATGATTGTGTATTCGTCCTGTGGCGCAGATACACCTTTGCCAAGATGATCCCTGTCACGGTAACCGTCAGGGGAACCACCCCGATATACACCGTCCCTGCCTCAAGGGAGCTTTGCGGCAGGGACCGCAGGTAGAGGGGTATTGTAAGAAGGGCGCCAAGTATAACGGAGGCAAGGGTAATGACCCCTATCCGGTTCATAAAATGGGACGATAAAAACTGGGCTGTCATTAGCTTATCTTCCCTGCTCCGGTCCGATTCGATATTCATAAGCAGGGAATGGATGTAGCTGGACCCGTGGCTCATCTCCAGATATATTACGAAGAGAACGGCCATGACAAAGGATTGGATTATCGCGTCAATACCGGAGGGATAGAACATGTATAAAATGATCAACATCGCCCCTGCCACCGCTGCGGACCAGCCCTTCGACGTCAGTATGCCGTAGACTGCTATTATCAACGGCCCTGCGTAAACCAATATCATGGAAAACAGGAGAAATGTTCCCATGCCCAACAGCAGGGAGTTTATTATCCCGTAGACAAGAAGGACCATTACCAGGCAGACTATGGCCGCCTTGGCGAAAGTGGCAAAATTCTTCTTCCCTAACTTCTCAAGGGCCAAGGGTATTCCCCAAATCACCCTGAGGCCTCCCGCCGCGGCCAAGGAGAAGGAAACGAGCTGATACCGGCCAACCTTGAAATGGTCGACTACATACCTGACAAAGGAATCTTCCAGCACATCCCACAGTAAGATAAAGACCGAGGTGATGGCGGCTATTGCCAGGAACTGCATTACCATGAGATAGGGCTGCCTATCCAGTCCAAGGAACAGCTCTATCCCCGCCCTGTCCTCCCTCAGGGTCTTTGCCCTGGCCCCTTTCTCATCCCCGCTCATATGGTCTTCACCTCCATGGCGGAAGAAATCCTCTTCAGTACTGTGGTATTCTTGGTCTTGGGGGTAAAGGTCACCACACGGACGCCGGCGTCCTCCACCGTCTTGATGGCGTTCTTTCTCATGATGGAATCTACGGACATTTTCTTTGCCTTTTTAATGTCCAAAGCCTTTGCCTCGTACCTCATGGTGGACGCGGTTACCAGCACAACATCCATTTTGTAGCCCATGATGTCTATTGCAGTGTCGTAGAATGTAGCGTCGTTATCAAGGGGCGAGAAAAGGATGACCGTGGAGTTAGGTCTGATCCAGGGCCTGGTATACCAGAACGCGTATGAGAAGGGCGTCATACCCCCCGGCTTTACGGCCAGCAGGTGGCTCTGGAGCCGATCAATGTGGTTCCGTCCCATTCCGGCCGGGGTTATGTACACACTCTGCCCGTAAGTTACCAGGCCCACCCTGAAGTTACGATCGTGTATGGTCTGGGCGGTACCGAAGGCCAGTCTCACGGCGCTCTCCAGGAAGTTCTCCATTGCAGTCCCCAATCCGGCGAGGTGTCTTGCATCCAGGAATATGTAGCAGTCCGTAAGGCACTCCCTTTCGTAGGTATTGACCATAAGTTTTCTCAATCTCGTGGAGGCCTTCCAGTTTATGCGCTTGTATGGGTCCTCCTTGGTGTATTCCCTGATGGCGTAGAACTCGTTGCTGTTCCCCTCTATGTTCAGATTCTTGGGACCCATGTTCCAGTCGAACCGCTTGGTCCTGGGCTCCATCTTATGTATGGTCTCGTAAGTGATGTGCACCGGCATCTCCTCTTCGTTCCGGGATATGGTGTTCTTAACGGCCATAAGGCCCGGGTCATAGATCCTTAGGAATGTGGGCCCGATATTGTATATTCCCCTCAGGGGACACTCCAATCTATACCCCGCCTCTTTCCGCTCGTTCTCCAGCAGGTCAACCAGTTTATGGCCTGTGCTATTGTCCAATCTTGCGTGCATGGGCAGGTAATCGGAGGCCTCGACCAGAACGTGCCCCCCTCTGTTGAGCACGCTAAGGTCCACGTCCCTTTTGTCCCCCTCGAAGACCCTTAGGCGCCGCTCCCCCCTGTTCACCTTGATGTCCGGGCCGGGATTGAACAGCGAAAGGACCGTAACAAGGGCTACCAACGTGCCCAGGGCGAACAGCTTGTAGTCAAAGGTGAGCAGCCCGAATATCTCGATGATCACGGCGCAGACCATGAGCAGCCTGGCCTTCCTGGTCAGCGTGGCCCATCACCTCCCCTTCTTTCCATCTCCAGGGCCGGGAGGATATCTTCGGGGTCCATCCCGCTGTAATTCTCAACGGGTTTCCACTTCAGCATCTTTTCCGCCATGGCCTCGAAATCGGTGTCCTGCCTCGGGGTGAAGAGCATGTCGTACAATTCCCTGTCCCCCATCAACTCGAGCATGTCTTCGGGGGCAAGTCCCCGAACCTCCGTCCTCTTCAGGTCGTAGGCCCTTCCGAAATGGTCCAGGAAGATATCACGGAGCCAATGCCAGTCGCCCCAGCCCAGCTCCTTTTTGGTCAGGGAGCTCAGCCTTTTGCCGTGGAGCTCGTGGGTATGGGGCTTGATTGGAAGCAGCTTCGCCCTGCTCACGAAAACCATGCCAGCTATGAATATTATGATGGCCAGGGGAAGGACCAGACATACGTTCTGGGTCAAGTTGGACACTGTTTGTATCGCCAGGCTCAGGCCGTTCTCCGCCGGGTTTGACTTGAGGTGAAAGCTCTCGTCCACCAGAACGGTCCCTCCTCGGTCCATTGCCTCCATGATGTAGCCGAGAAGGAAGTTTCTGTTACCCTTTTCTTCATACATCATGTTGTTGAACAGCCCGGAGTCGGATATTACAAGGGCGTTCAGGTACCTTGCCACCACCGCAAAAGGTCCCTCACTCTCCCCCGGGTCCCTCTCAAAGTCCCAGTCGTCGTCTATCCAGCTCATGCTGGATGACATGGCCACGATCTCGGTGGGGAAAACGCCCCGATCCTCGGATTGGGATGAGCCGTTAAGGCTCTTTATGGCGGCTGGTGCATTGAGCAGCAGGTGATGGCCGCCCAGGCAGGCGTCTATCCGCACCAAGCTGGGGCTGTCCTGGTAATTGTGGTCTACCAACTGCCCCTGGCTTATCTGGATGTAATTCGACATCTGGGAATAAGGGCCGGTGTAGGAGAGAGGATTCAGCGCGCCGTTAAGGCTGTCCACGCCGCCCATCAGGTCAAACAGGGAGTTGGCGTAACCGAAGTCGTCGGCTATGATAATGCTGCCCCCTGAGTTCAGGAACTGGAGCACGGCCTCCGCCTCCTCGTAGGAGGGCCTCCTCTCCAGGCCCACTATGATGTACAACGATTCTTCAGGTTTTTCAACCGAGTTGAGGAAAACCGCTGAGTGCTCTATCCTGGAAACCTCCACGTTTCCCATGTAGTCCTCAAGGTCCACCAGGTCTTGGTAGAACTCGGAAAGTCCTTTCCAGGACCTGTCATCGGTGGTCAGCGTGCTCTCCCTTTCCCCCGCAAAGGGGATGCTTGCCGCCATTATGATAAGCAGGGCGAACATAAATCCCACGGCAACCAGCATGCCCCTGTTCCACTGCTTGGATCCAGGCCCTCTCATCTTGACCACACCTCCCTCAGGTAGGCGGTGATCTTGGCAAGGCCCTTTTTCCGCTTTATCTTCTCCTTCATTTCATCCCTTTTTTTCAGCTCCAAACCTTCGAGCTCCCTGCGCACCTTTCTGAAGCAGCGAATAGCCTTGTTCTTATGCCTTTTGCCAAGGACGTGATCGCTGTACCTGGCAAGTTCGAACATGTAGGTCAGCCCGTTGATACCCTTCTTTGACACGGGCAGCTCTTTCAGCAGCATGTCCCTGAACTCGTTGGGCGTCACGCTCGCCCTTCTCTTGTAACCGAATCCCGCAAGTATCTTCAGTAATTTCCTGTAGGTGGCGATTATGGCCCGCCTGATCTCGTCGTCCTCGGACATGCCGTGCAGAAGTTCCTCGCCCTCCTTCAGCGCTTCTATCACCCGTTCCAGTCTGGCCTCTTTTCCCTTCTTCATGTGGTAAAGGACGTAGACAAATAAGGCTGCGATGATCACTATTATCAGGACCCATACAACCCACTGGGGGATCTTCCACGGCCCCAGGTCTATGTCCGGGAACTCAGGCGGTTCCTCGGGCTCGGGCAAGTCCATTCCGTCGTCGCTTGGGTCCAGGGGGTCCATGCCAAAGAGCACTTCGAACCCGTCCGGGGCCCCGCCGCCGTCCGTGTCGGCCTTGTCCGGTGCGGTCTCCCCGCCCTCGCCCCAGTCGGAATGCTTGTCCGTGGGGTCGTTGCCCTCCCTCCTCCCGTTATGGTTGGCGTCCTCTGTCCCGTCGCTCAGCCCGTCCCCGTCCGTGTCGGGGTTCAACGGGTCGGTGGTATGGCCGTCCGTATCGTCCAGCTCCAACAAGTTACGGAGCCCGTCCCGGTCAACGTCGTGGGCACCCGGCTCCTCCCCGTCCATTATCAGGTTGCTGTTTGAATCGGGCAGGTCGGGTCTGGTGTACTTCCTGTCGAACACGTCCCAAAGCCCGTCCCAATCGGTGTCCCTTATCCTGGGGTCGCTCCCTTCCAAGATCTCGCGCCCGTCCCCCAGGTAATCGTTGTCCGTGTCTGGGTCAAGGGGGTCGCAGCCGTATCTCAGCTCCTCCCCGTCGCTCAGCCCGTCCCCGTCCCCGTCCGGGTCCAGAGGGTCCATGCCGA
>CAZUZU010000081.1:0-12528 GCA_964624865.1 uncultured archaeon | reverse complement strand
CCCCCATTTGGTAAGCGGATGGATGAGAGGCAGCCACAACGGGCCTATGATGCCCGTGTCATCCAAGAACGCGAGATGCACCAGGTTCGACGGGCCACCAAGGGTGGTTGCTTTGGGCTTCCAGATCGCCAAAGGCAAGCTGATCGGACCGGTGGACCTGTTCGACGACCCGGCCTTCGATTATACAAGGGAGAAGGCCCAGTACGTCATGGAATACATGAGAAGGCACGGTCCCTTCGAGCCACATCGATTACCGCTGGCGGACATGGAATACACTACACTGCCCCACGTGATGGAGACCCTGAAGGACAGGTTCGAGGAGGCATAGACCTCCTTTTTTCTTTTTTATTTTTTTTGGGTGAATATATATGAAGACGCCAGCGATAATCATTAACTTCAAGGTCTACCCTCAGGTGGACGGTGAGGCCTGTTACGACCTGATCAAGGTGTGCAACCAGGTTGCCGAGGCCCAAGGAACCAATATCGTGGTTTGCCCGGCCATGCCCTACCTGGCCAAGAGCGTTGAAGTGGCCGATATTCCGGTTTTCTCAGAGCATATCGATACCCTGAAACCGGGCAGCGGCACCGGGTTCATCACAGCCGAAGCGGTAAAGGCCGCTGGAGCACGGGGCACCCTGATCAACCATTCCGAGCACCGGTTGAAGCTGGCCGATATAGACCTGGCCATAAGCAGGGCCAAGGAGAACGGCCTTGAGACGATAGTATGCTCGAACAACATCAAGGTAAGCAAGGCCGCGGCCGTTCTCAAACCCGAGTTCGTTGCAGTCGAGCCCCCGGAACTCATAGGCGGGGATGTGTCGGTGACATCTGCGAATCCCGATATCGTTTCCGATACGGTCAAGGCGATAAAGGAGATCGACCCCGGAGTCGGGGTTCTATGCGGGGCGGGTGTAAAGACCGGAGCCGACGTTGCCAAGGCCATAGAGCTCGGCTCGGTAGGCGTCCTTCTTGCCAGCGGCGTTACCAAGACCGATGATCCGAAGAAGGTGCTTGAGGACCTCGTATCCGGCATTTGAAAAAGATGAAGGTTCTGTATTACTTCGGCAAGGGGAGGCACATAACCGGCGCCTCCCGATATTCCGATCTAATTACCGACTACATGGACCTGGATTGGAACAGATACACCCCGGCTAATGAGGGGGATGTCGTCCATGTTCTCGATATAAAGAAGGTAAGAAAAGGAGAGATTAAGGATATTAAAAAGCGGAACATCCCCGTGATAGTGGACGTGCACGATTACACCTTTCTCGAGCACGTGAGCATCCCCAGTATCGACGCTCCCGCCAGATATGCGCTGCACAAGGTCAGGAACACAAGGTACCGAAAGATCCTCGAAACATGCGACGCGGCATTGTGTCACTCCGGCTATATGGCGAAAAAACTCGAGTCCTTATGCGGCAAGGTAATCAAAGTCCCGATCGGCATTCCATTGAACAGGTACAAGACAAGATATGATTGGAAACTAAGGAAAAACGCACTTTTCGTGGGCAGGGATTACTTTCAGAAGGGTTTTGACTCCGTAACGGAAGCGATGCACTCACTCAAGGCAAGGGGCAAAAACCCAAAGCTCAAGGTAATAGGTTCCGAATATCTTCACTCCTATTTGTTGGCGAGGTGGAAGGCGAGAGGCCTCGATGTCGAATTCCATCATAAAGGCATGGATTACCCAGGGGTTCTCAAGGCATACAAGGAGGCGAAATTGTTCCTCAGGCCTTCCTATGTGGAGGGGTTTGGGCTCTCCATTCTGGAAGCAATGGCCGCCTCCTGCCCGGTCATCGCCACTCGAGTGGGTGGGATACCGGAATTGGTGAAAAACACATCCACAGTCCTTATAGAGCCGGGAGACCATCGAGCCCTGGCCGAGGGTATATCCTCAGTGCTCGAAGATGAGGAAAAGGCAAAAGAGATGGGCCGGGCAGGAAGGGAAAGGGCAAAGGATTTCGACGTATGCGTTATGAGCAAGGGATTGGAAAAGGCTTACCAAAGCGTTATCAACTCTTCTTGAAGGCGTCGGTTTCGGGGAAGATCCTGTCCGCCGCCTTTTCCACCTTGGTCTTCACCGGGTCTATGGTAAAAGCCACGACCAATGCCGACATTATGCCGGGTATATCAGAGCCTTTCCAACCAATAATGGAGACGAAAACACCCTCCAATATCTCTCCAACCACAACGAATATCGCCGCGATGATAATTGAGATGGATGAATAAGCTATGCTCTTCTCCAATATGATCTCTAGGTCCATGAGATTGTATTTGAAGGCCGCAACTGCGAACAACAGGGCCAGGAGAAAACCGGAGAAGGCATCCGCAGCATGGGCAGGTATCCGGAGGGCCGGTGTTATGAAAGGAATGAAAATGAGAAGGAAGAACAGGGTTGACAACAGACCGAGGAGCATGAACTTGGCCTGTCTCTGGACATCCTGATTCTCCACCTCTTTACGGCTCTTATTTATCTGAGAGGAGGCGAAGAGCATGATGATCGGGAAATAGATGAATACGAACAGGAAGGCAAAGACACCCACCTCCATATTCCTTGTCTCTGCATTCGCCCCGGCTATGAACTGCATGGTCGTCAAAACCAACACGACCCACCCCAGAGCCAAGCCGTACATCGCTGAGAGGAATAAATCCTTTCTCTTCGAGAACCACTCCTTCTCACTGGGATAGGTAAGGGTAAAGTGCAGAAGTGCGGTGGGGATTACCACCAGACCCGCATTGGATATCTTGGCCCACAGTATCATGCTCCGTTCATCAGGGGCCGCGTAGAACATAACATCCCCAAGCGTCCAGAAGAAGATGGCCATGAGAAGTACCGCAAATATCCTGGTCTCCCGGTCAAGCTTCTTGTGTTCCATTACTCTCTTCTTTAATAGAATATAGGTCAGGAATAGGATTAGGCCGAGGGCAAAAAAGCTTGGAATTGAATACACGTCAAAGCTGTATCCCATATAGGCCCACACATGGGTAAATTAATATATAGGGTTTTTCATTTATTTTAAGACATGCCGGAAAGTTCTTTGTCTGACTCGGAGATGATGCTTCATTACACCCACATAGAGGAGGCAAAGTACGGTGATTACCTCCAGAGGTTCAGACCTACCTTGTTAGAGGACAGGCCCTTTCTAAAGGACTATATCGGTGAGACCTTCGATCGGATTTTCAAAAAAGTGGGAAAAAAGAAGAGATTACTGGACATCGGGTGCGGCACAGGATTCTATCATCCCCTGCTGCTGGAATATACAGAGGATTTACTTGGAATAGATTTCTCTCGCCAGATGTTATCAATGTCCAGATTCGTAGCCAATGACCGTTCAAGGTACCTAATCCAGGGGGATATCCGCAATCTTCCCCTTCCCGGAAATAGTATAGACGGTATGTTCAGCTGGGACGTTCTGCATCATGTCACCGGGCCAGAGGGATTGGAGGACGTGATAAGGGAGATTCACAGGGTGCTCGAGCCGGGAGGACACTACATAGGCATGGAGCCCAATATACTCAACCCGCTGATCATAGCCTACTGTATCATCCGTCCCGAGGAACACGGCGCTCTTTTCACCCACTCCAAGTACCTCCGGACCAAGTTCAAAGAGCTCTTTACCCGGGTGGAGCTTGTTCCCAACAATTGTATTATAAGCTATGTAGACCAGGAAAACGTCGAGATGATCAGGAAGGCGGGCAGGGCCTTTACCCGTTGGCCCCTGTCCTTGTTTGCCTTCAGGGAGATACTAATCGCCAGGAAATGATCAAACCCTCTCCAGGCCTGTCCAATCTTCTTCAGTAATGAGGGCTACGGTCCTTTCTATGGCTTTTCTAACCGGAGGGGACATCTCCGAGCCCATGTCGATGCTTTCGGGCTGTATACCGATCATATGAACATCCATACCTTCTCTTTCCAGGTACTCGATTAAAAATCTTAGAGGCAACGCATGGGTGGTTATGGTCTCCATTATTATACTATCCTTCTCGATTATCCTTATCCGGCCGGGGTCCAGACCCATGTCGGCGGCATCAACTATGAGAACTGTGTCCGCCCCCGATGCCAGTGCCTTTTGGGTAAAGTTCTCGGGCATCGGACCGCAGTCGTAAGCTTCTATCCTTCTTTCCTTTCCATTGGCATTCTTACCCTCTTCTTTGTTATCCCTGATATGAGTGCCGTCTTGTTCCCTGTCATCTTCCGCACCGCCCTTATCATCATTTAATATTCTAGCAACCTTCAGGCCGGCTGAGTCGTCTCCCCTAAGCTCGTTCCCAACTCCCAGAACAACGATCTTCATACGGATATACCCTTCCCCTCTGTGAAGAATTTCATCCTTCTCAGACCCAGCTCCGCAGCCATCTGCATCACGCTGTACAGCTCGCTCAGGTAAGGGCAGTAAGCGGTCTCGGTGCCAAGTATGTCCACCAGGGTTCCTTTCTTCCTTATCAGGGCGGACAAGGTGTTGACCGTGTCCGTTGCCCCCTCGCCCACCGCCTGAGCGCCGAGAAGCGTTGCATCGGTACCGTATATTAGCTTCAACACGATCTCCTTACCATCGAACCACTTCGGCTTCGAGGTGTACCTTGCCTTGGACGTCTTGTATTCCAGACCGGAATCCTCGCACTGGCTGCTGCTCAGGCCGGTGGATGCCACTTCGGTTTGGGCGATGTGAGAGGTGACCGTGTTGGTCACACCCTTGTAACTCACGTCCAGGCCCGCTATGTTCATGCCCGCCACCAGGGCCTCCTTCATGGCGGCGGTTGCGTACTGGGCCGGGCCCTTTTCAGAGCCCACGGCATTGCTCATCAGGACGCAATCCCCCACGGAATATACGGAATCGTCAGAGGTGTTCATCCCGTCGTCCACAACTATCAGGCCGTTCTTCATGTCCACCTTGCCTTCCAGCAGTGAGGTGTTACCCCGCATGCCAACCGCCAGGATCACCATGTCCGTATTTAGCGTATCACCGCTGTTCAGCCCGACCTTTATATCCCCATCCTCCTTCAACTCCTCCACCTTGGCCCCCGAGTGGAAATCTACGCCCTTTTCCTCCAACCTGCCCCTGACCAGGGAGCCCATGTCCGGGTCCATGTTTGGCATTATCTCGGGCATCATCTCAACCACCGACACCTTGGTCTTGGCCCAGGACTCCTTAATCGAGGCGGCAAGTTCCAGGCCGATGGCGCCTCCCCCAATAATCACCACGGAGCCTTCCGGCTGGTTTTCCAGCCGGCGTTTTATGGCTTCGGCGTGCTCCAGGAACTTCAGGACGTGGACCCTATCTTTCGGCAATTCGTCCAGGCCCTTGATGGGCGGCATGAATGGACTGGAGCCCGGGGTGAAGAGGAGGTAATCGTATTCCGCCTTCCTCTCTTCCCCTGAATCTACATTCCTGGCTTTGACCGTCTTTGCATAGGTATCGATCTCGGTAACCTCGAAACCTGTTAAGAGTTTGATCTTCCTCGTAGTAGGGAAAGGTATCTTGAGATTTTCTACGTCTGTTAGTCCGGCAATGGCATACGGCATACTGCATGGGGAATAAGATTCGTACTCGCGTTTCTCGAAAACGGTTATCTCCGCCTTGCGGTCGAAGTTCGATATCGCTTTGGTCCCGTAGACACCACCCGTTCCCAGTCCGACTACTACTACCTTCTTTGTCATAATCTCACCTTTTCCAGAATTTTCGATGGGTCTTTTCCGCCAAGATATAGGCCAGCGTGACCCAGCCTGCGTCCTCGAAAACGCCTACAAGTATCCATATCAGCAACACAGGGGCCCCGATATAAACCCGCCAGCTCGATAGGAGACCCGCCAGCTCGATTAAGGGCCAGACCACCGCACCGTACAAGAATACGCGCAGGGCGTTGCGGTTACGGGTGTAAAGGCTGTACCCGAGAACGGTAAAGGTTATTCCCAGAACCACGATGAAGTATAACCAATTGACATGGCGGGCCACGTAGGCGTCGGCTGCAAGCCAGAGCCCGAGGTCACGGAGGAAGGTCATTGTAATCCTCCTGGAACTCGCTGAGGTCGATTATACCCAATTTATTGCCCAACAGCAGCATGAGTATCAGACCCGGGCCGGCCTCGGTCAACGCATGATAGAGCAGCTCGGCAACCGCAAAGTAATTGTAGCCCCTGGTCCCGGTAAAGAACAGGTAGCTCTCCCAAAGCAGGCATATTATACCTGAGAAGAGCCAGAGCAGCATGGAGAAACGGAAAAGTCTTTCCTTGAAGGCGACATATACGGCAAGAAAGGAGAGTATCGCCAAACCCACGTAATAGAAGTTCTGCAGATTGCGTATTATATCAATCTCTTGGAACAGCACGGAGGATAGGTCCATTAAAGCGCCTCGTTGAGCACGATGTGTTTCTACGTGATTCTACCGGGAAACTACTCCTTGTCTGGCTCGGCTTCGCCCTCTTCTCCGCCCTCCGCCTCTGTCTTTTCCTCCGGTTTCTCCTCGTCCTCGGCATTTTCCTCAGTGGCAGGCTCGGCCGGGCTCTCCGAGGTTTCTTCACCCCCTCCCTGCTCGGACCCTTCCTCGGTCCTTTCGCCGGCTTCCTCTGTTTCCTCCGGCTCCGCCTCCTGTTCGCCTTCTTCCTCTTCCTCTTCCTTCGGTTCCTCTACCTCCAGTTTCTTGAATATCTTTATCACATGCTCCTCCTGGAACGGGTAGCTGTGTATCGTTTCAAAGAGGGAGACCTTGTCCAAACCAAGCTCGAACAGGTCCAGCTTGGCGTCCTCGATATCCGCATAGACTGAGATCACAGCACCGTCGGATGTGCAAAGCGCGTACCTTTTATCCTTCATCTCTAGCATCTTGACCAACTCCTTTGTCTATCGTTAATATACCGGGATATATATCTTTTTTGCAGTGAGCTGTCAAACCTCGAAGAGGACGCCGTTCTCCCAGAAGTTCTTCGTGGTCTCCAAGGGCTTGAGCCCCACCTTTTTACCCAGCGCCGTGATCTCCTCCGAGGTCATTGGCCTTTCGTCGGGATAGAGCCACCTGTCGGTAAGTTCCCAGAAGCGTCTTATCCGTTTATACACGAAGGACGGGCGGGGTGTGAATATCATCACGTAGCGCCTGCTCATATCCTTGTGGATACGGAAGAGCTCTTCCTGCTCCTTGCCCCTGAAATGCTCCACTATGCCCTCCGAATGGACAAGGAAGAAACGCTCCTCGGGAAGTGCGGAGGGGTCGGTGACGTCTCCCTTGATCAATTCCACGGACGAGGTGAGGCCGAACTTGCGCATCTTATCGGAGGCGAGCTTGATAGAGAGGGGGCTGCGATCTATGCCCGTGCCATGCCCACCGAAGCGCTTCAGCATCATGGCGGTGTTGTGGCCCTCTCCCATGGCAATCTCCAGCACGGTGAATTCGCCCCGGACTTCCATGGCCTCGACCAGGGGTCGATACAAACGCCAAACGATCATGTCCCTAAGTCTTCTAAGCTTCATTCTAAGGGATATCCGCCAGTGAAGGTCCCAGTTGGTATTGTCTTCCATTGATATTCCTCTATCATATCCAGGGAGCTATGAACACCCAGACTATCACTCCCACTAAAAGTAGAGACATGGCCACAGCCACACTGTTGGCGATATTGTCCGCTTTTTCCTTGTTCTTCTGGAACTTGGATACCGCGGTATGTACCAGGTCCCTGAACACCGCACCACCGTCCATTGGCACCATCGGAAGGGCGTTGAAGGCCCCCAGGAGGAGATTCAGCCAGAAGATATAGTAAAGGCCGCTGGCAATGATCCAGAAACCGCCGCCCAGGCCGGCAAGAGGGCCGTTGATAACGTAAGCATCTGTCACCGGGGGCTGGAAGGGCATTACACCCGTTATGGGCAAGGGCAGCATCACTGAATAATAGATCAGATTGTAGACTGTGTACCCAGCCTTTTCCCCGGGTGTACGACCGGATTCCATGGCGCTCTGGACTGGGGCGGCAAGCATCTTCTGGGTGGCCTCGTGATCGTTTACCGCCACCCCCAGAAAGCCCATTCCTCTTGTCCAAACGTAAACGTCTAGTCCGTCGTTCCTTTCCTCCACAGTGTAGTTGTAACTTCCACTGGTTATATTCCAGGTATCCTTCCCGATTTCCGAAATATTCGAGTCGGGCTGGAGCAGGTAGCCTCGATCCTCCCACTCCCTCTCCGATTCAGCGATGTTTCCCCCCTTCAACAGGTCAATTTTATCCTTATCCAGGGTAAAGGCGTACTGCCTGTCCAGGCCGGTGGCGTTATACTTGTCGGCCAGGGTTACGTTACCTATCACCTTTTCCTCGCCTTTGAAGAATATCCATATCTTGGCCGTGTCGTTGGCCCTTGTCTTTTGCATGTACCGGTTAAAGTCCCTTAGATCGTTGAAATTGGACTGGCTTTGATAAAGGACCGGGGTCCCGCTCACGTTCCTTGTACCCGTGACGTTCATCTTGTAAATTATCATCCCCGGTTCAACACCGCCCTCCATGGCAGGAAAATCCTTGGTCACGGTTACCACGAAGACCCCCTCATGTGCCGAGTCGAGGGAGCCCATGAATCCCCAGGAGAATATTAGGGCGCAGACGATGGCAACGAAGAAGTTCATGCCGGGACCCACGGAATAGACCTTTCGACGCACATGCTTGGGGGCCTCTTCCATCTCCTCCTCGTCCGGCTCCACGAAAGCGCCGATGGGTATTATCAGGAACAGAACGCCCATGGACTTTACCTTAAGCCGGCCGACCCGGGCCAGTATGCCGTGGGCGAACTCGTGAAGGACAACGGCCACGATTAGGCCGACAAGGCTGTACCAGAAAGGCATTAGGGGATTTATCCCCGGTAATGCAAGGACCTCGTTGGCCTTGAGGGCCCTTTCCTCCGGCACCTGGGATGCGGTGCCAACAGAGGAAATCATTAGAAATGTCAGGACCACCATCATTATTAAAAGGAAGATAAAGGATAAAATCCCGAAAGCACGCCAGAAACGTCTGCGCTTGGCGATTCGGTCCATTAACTTGAGGCCCTTCTCCGTCCTGACCATGAGCACGGGGCCCCAGAGGGTGAGATTGTATCTTTCGAATAGGTCCTTCTTCTTTAAATAGGCTACAATCCCGATATAGACCGTAAGAAGTGCTATGAACATTCCCAGTTCCAACCACATTTTCTCAACCCCCTTGACAGTCGAAGACACTGGTGTTTTCGGTCCGCTTGGTGTTCATTCGCGTCATTTGTCTCATCTCATATCTGGTATCGGAGTATGGCGGCAAGACCCCCGAAAGCGGATATCAGCATGCTGCCCTCGTCGGTATCTCCTGAAATAAACCTGATATCGGACCCCGTGCTCTGGGACATCTTTATCATCTCCTCGATGGCGTCCTCGCATTCATCCCTTTCCATGGGCTCGCCGCACTCCCTGCAATTGACAGCTTTCTCCCTTTTATTAAGGATATATTCCTCCTTTTCCTTTCCGCATTTGGGGCAAACGAAGTCGCATTTGTCCAGGGTAACTTCCTCTGAGAGCAGCAGGGTGTCCACCATGCCCAGTTCCAGTGCTTTGATAACCGGGTGGAGGCCGTAGGTGGCAAGGCCTTTGTCCTTTCGAACCTCGTGGAAGAACGTGTTCATAAGCTCCTTTTCCTCCTGCATCTCGATCTGGGTAAATGTCTCCGCGGCGTTGTCCACAAGCTCCTTCAGGCCGTATTCATCGGTATAGCCGGTGTTTACATGGCCCAGGATGAGCTTCTTAATCTCGTGATGCAGATAGTCCTTCTCCATAAAGAACTCCTTGGTGGCTCCCGGCCCCCCCACCAGCACGCCCTTCATGTCCCCCTCCTGTAGGAAGGCGTCGCTTGCTATGTCCCCGACCTTCTTGAAGAACTCGTGAGCCGCCTGCTCTATGAGCCTTTCGAAACGTCGGGAGCTCTGCCCCCCCTTCCTATGCTTTCGGGGAACATGGGAATCTATATGCTTTACCAGCGCCACCTTCTTTCCCCGAAGTATGCCGACAGCGGCCTCGTTCCTGTCGATAACGATAAGGCCGAAGCACTCCTTTTCCTTGAGCATGTCCTCCAGGGGCTCCAGGTAGAACTTGGAATCGCAGCGGTAAAGGAAGGTGGGGATCTCTTCGGGAGGCTCGATGACATAAGCCACCATCTCCGTCTGGTCGGCACCTATGGTCTTGTGACCCACAAAGAATACCACGCCTGTCTCCGGCGGCTTTTTGAAGTATTTCAGCCTCGACAATATGGAGTCTATGGCCGCGCCCACGTTCTTCCGGGTGGATTTGGACTTGATGTTCATGCTCTGGGACCTCTCGTTCCGGAGATAGCTCGCGGCGTCGGATATTACCTTGTCGGGGGGGATATAAAGTGAGATGAGCTCCGTGCCCCTGCCGGTAACGTTCCTGAGCTCCTGCAGCTTCTTCTTGAACTCGTACCTTGCCAACTGTTTGTCCTTCTTGGGCGCAGTCATCGCAACCGACATATAAACAGAGCTGATATAAAAGGCTTGATGTATGATCTTCTATTTCTGGCAGTCCAGGTGCTTCATCCGCACCGGCTCCAGGCCGAGGCCGGCGGCGATCTCTTTGTACCGGCCGTACCTACCGCCCTTGAGCGCCTTTCGGTCGAAGTAGGCGTACTTTGCGCCCGGGGTGCGGTCCTTGGCCATCCGGATCAATTTGCGGGCATTCCCATCCCCCGCCGAGTCGAAGATATAGGTCGGTATTATATGGCCGAAGCAGAGGTCGCATCGGTTCACCACGTCGGTGAACCTGGGCGCGTAGTGGCCTCCGCCGAGGCCTATACCTATTTTTTGCCACCTTCCCCCCGACCCCCTACTCCCGTCATTCACCCGGTTTAGGCCATCTGGCCCTCCTTCATCCCTTGCTTCGTCTTTTCCTCCTTCCCCTCCCTTTATCCACTTCTCTTTATAAATTACGTCGTATATGGCCTTGGCAACGGCTTCGCCGTACTCCGGCACGGTCCAGGCGTCCATGGTGCTTCCTATCTCGATGTTCAGGCACGGGATGTCCAGGGCCGGGCCGTGATGGGTTGCCTCCAGGCTCACCGGGATACTAAGACCACGGGCGTTGGCCTTCATTTCGCAAAGCAGGGCGGCCTCCTCTCGGGGCATGGGGGAAGACAGATAAGAAGAACGGCCGCCGTGGTCCTCAGAGGCCTCGAGAAAATTGCCCATTGCATGCACGGTGAGGCAGGGTTTGCCGCTCTCCGAGCTGTGCCTGGACATGAATACCATGCCGTTGACCTCCACCCCGGGTTCAAGGTCATTAAGGTATATGTGCTGCCTCGGGGTCTCCAGCAGGTAATGGTCCCCAAGCTTGTAAAGGGGGCCGAAATCGGTGCCGTTAAGCGACTCGGGTTCGATATCGCTATCGGCAAGTATGGACTGCAGATTGGATGCCATGTTCTCGCCCGCGGCGTCGCCCGGATAATAGGATAGGAGATATGTCATTGACATATTTTTCACCGACTGTTGCCGTTTCCCCGCCCCGATAGACAATATCGAAACACATGCCATAAAGTTTTTGCCGATCTTACCTTCGAACCCGCCCTCTCACATTTTCGGATCGGACTAATCAAAACCTATATTACGTTCGAAGGGATTTCAACACTTGGCTAGGACCCCTCTAGTCGCCTGACTCGCCTGGACCTAAGAAAACCTGTTTGCAACGGTACAAAATGTCCTGCGGACATTTCGCTGGCCGCAAATTTCGCAAGGGATGCCGGTTGACCGAACTTTGCGACTGCACAAAGGCCTGCGGCCTTCGTTGGCCGCATATATCCGGAAACGGATAAAAGCATGATATATGCGAGGGTAGCCAAGCCAGGCCAAAGGCGACAGACTCAAGATCTGTTCCCGCAGGGGTCCGAGGGTTCGAATCCCTTCCCTCGCACCTTTACTTACAATATTATCTCGGTCGGTGCGAGGAAGGGATCGAACCCTTGGGTTCACGAGTGAATTACACGGTAATTCACGAGCTTGACCGAGCGAGGTTGGTCATTGAATTTGACGATAATAATATGTGAATAATATAGAGTCAAGGGTGGGGGTTGAATGACGAAATGTTAGTCCCTATAGAATTTTGATTTCTTTTACGTCTACAATATGAGGAGCTCTAATCCATTGTAAAGGTTGATGCGTTATTGGATATGATTCTAAAATAATTCCAGTAATCTCAACCTTATTATTGTTATATTTTGTGACGTTTATTTCTGATGGCTGGTATTGATAAACAACTGATGTATTATCTTCCAATATAATGAATGCAATCCAACATTTACTTGCATCTTGATAACTATAGATTCCGATTATTTTAACTGTGTTATTATTATATTTTTCAATATCTTCCATATTTTCACATATAGGTACTTATTCATCTCCGCCCTCCTCGACACACCCGCTGCCCAAACTGACAACGACCAGGAGCATAATAACGATAATTGTGATCTTGTTATCCATTCCTTGCCTCCTATCAGTAATAATGAACCTTGTGACATATATGGTTATTGTCGGGGTT
>CAZUZU010000080.1:691-12587 GCA_964624865.1 uncultured archaeon | reverse complement strand
TCGAGACCTCGGGTTAGGAGATCGTGAAGAAAGCCCTGCTTCATGGCCCTTAGCCTCATCTCCTGGTGGGTGGTGGCCACCAGCGGGTCGCCAAAGGTCAGGAAGAGCACCTTCTTACCTCCCGAGGCCGCCTCCACTATCAGGTCCTTCTCTTCCACCTCGCTCCTGTTCAATATCTCCACTTCTCCTCTCACCAAGCCATTGATCTCCGTTCTCCCCTCAGCGTCCATGGAGGTGTAGGCCTCCAGGTAGACCACGTCGCATTCCTTTGCCGCCTCGATAACGCCCAGTGGCGTCTCTCTTTTAGCGTTCAAGCCCAAACCTGCCATAATTATGCTTCCCTTATTGGTCAATGTAATCACTCACCTTTTCCATCATGTTCTCGTAATGCGTGCCAGGCCAGTATATCCTTCCGCACCGGGGACATTGGAGGAATCTATCGTATGAATCATATATCCGCGGTGGGACCTTTCCCTCCACCTTCTCCTTCCCCACCCCCTCCAGTGGCCGGTTGCACACGATGCAGCGGCTCAAGGCTCTCCCCTCCTCTATGCCAAGGGTTTCCAGCACCTTGGAAACCTGGGTGTCCAGGTCCTTGGACCCAATATAGACGATCCTCACCCCCTCTGTCTTCTTGGTGCTTTGACATATGCCCTTGTCCTTGGTGAGCAGGACGCGCTCCTCCTCTCTGGCCCTCCTGATCAAGGCGTCGTCGTCCTCCTCGCAGCCGCCGTAGGCCGCGTTCACGCCCAAAATACGGAGCCACTTTGCCAGGGAACCGAGCATCCCGTTGCACAGCACCTTGGTCGAGCCTCCTGCCATGTTCCATTGCATGGTCCGCCCGTATATAAATAATTGGGACTACAATCCGGCATATTAGAAAATGATTTATATCATGTAATCATATTGAGCATAATAGAGGTGAGCAATGTGGCCAAATGGTACGTGGGAATGGGACTAACCGTTACGTCCCTTGTCCTGATATTCCTGATGTTCTACTTCCCAATGTTCCAGCCCTGGTGGTACTATGAAGAGGTGGAACACACCACCAACGACCAGGAGCTGAGCATGACCTATAATTACGGCCTCCAATCGGGTTACGTGGAGACGAATTACGAGGTGGATTTCGACGGCGACGGGGAGAACGAGACCCAGAGCCCGGTATATAAATATAACAAGCCTCTCAACGAGTCCGAGAACCAGTACCAGGCCCAGTTCTACATGAACTCGCCCTCGGAGGAAGGGGGCAAGGAAAAAACCCTGCAGACATGGACGAACATCTATTATCTCGTCATCTTATCCCTTATCCTGACCGTTGCGGCGGTGGTGGTGTTCCCCTTTGCAGGAACGGGGAAGATAGGAACAGGCCCGCCCAAGGCCCTGTGCGTGATCGCCGGGGTGCTCCTCATATTGGCGGCTTTTTACGCGGTTTTTGGAATCCCCTATGCAATTGATCAAGACGATCAGGCCTACGAGAAACAGTATTTCAAGGACGAACACGATGGCATTCTCACCAGCGAATACCAGCACGAGGCCCCCAACGGGAGCGACTTCTACTGGGGGGGAAAGGAGACGACTTTCGAGCAACATCCCCTGCTTCTGAAACAGACGTCGACCTGGGGAGCGGGCTTGGGTTGGTACTTTTCGGTGGTGTGTTTCGTCCTCTTGCTCATAGCCTCGGGCAACGTCTATCCCAGCGAGAAGAAGGAAAAGAAGAAGAAGGGGCGCAAATGTCCGCAGTGCGGAGCACCGGTGAGATGGATATCCAACCGCGGGGCGTGGTACTGCAACCGCTGCATGGAGTACTTTGACGAGCACGGCCGCCACCTTTCAAGGCAGGGGAAGCCAACAGTCAAGGAAGAGATTATAGAGGAACCCGTTATCATATCCGAGAAGAAACGGCGCAAGACCAAGGAACTCGACGAGATAGCGTCGGAATCCAAGGACGAAGACGATTTAGACTGGTGACCATAATGGGAAAGGTCTTCGACGAGGTCATGAAGGAGGGACGTATAGTAACCAACCCCAAGATATTCTCCTTCGATTACACGCCGGAGAGGTTTGTGCATCGGGACGAGGAGATGAAGTCACTGGCCCGGATGTTCCGTCCCCTTCTTGAAAACGGTACCGCGGTAAACGCCATCATAGGGGGCAGGGTGGGTACCGGTAAAACGCTCCTGTCCCGCAAGTTCTCCGAAGAGATAATAGAGGTGGGGGAGGAATTCGGCCGAAATCTTAACTGCGTGCTGGTGAACGCCAGGCTGAAGAAGAGCGATCCTATGATACTTCATTCCATTGTATCCCATTATCAGCCCCATTTTCCGGACCGGGGCTATTCCTTTCCCGAGATGCTGGAGGTACTTAGGAAGGACCTTAGGAAGAGGGAAGAGAGCCTAATCGTTTTTTTGGATGAGGCCGACGTCATACTCAACAAGGATTCGGAGATGATCTACACCCTTACCCGTTTCAACGAGGAGCGGAAGGACGATACCACCATATCCCTGGTGCTTATCTCCACCCATCCCGATCTAGAGGGCCTGATGGACGAGGGGAGCAGGGACACCTTCAAGGGCAATACCGTGTTCCTTAAGAAATACAACGGCGAGCAGCTCTTGGATATATTGCAGGAGAGGATAGAGAAGGGCCTGAAGCCCGGCTCTTTATCACAAGATGTGGCGACCCTGATAGCGGACGGGGCGGCAGTGGACGGCTCGGCCAGGACTGCCATCGAGGTCATGGAAAGGGCGGGTAGGAAGGCGGAATCGGAGGGCAAGGACGAGATCGAGGCCGAAGACGTAAGGACCGCCAAGGGCAAGGTCACTGTCTTGGACCACAAGCTGTACGACCTGGACATACAGCATCTGGTCCTTTTACAGGCCATCTCCCGATCCTTAAAAAAGAAGGCCTACACCCAAACCGGCCTGATCGCCCAGGACTACGAGATAATCTGCGAGGAGATCGGCCTTAAGAAAAAGGGCCATACCAGGCTCTGGGAGATGATAAAGGAGCTGGATTCCACAGGTATAATCTGTACCAAGAGGAGCGGTCAGGGCGTGGGAGGTAACACCACCCTTGTCTTTATACCGGACGTGCCTGCCAGGGAGCTGGAGGAGAAACTGACCGATATTATCAATAGTATGGGGTGAACGGTTTGAGCGTCGGTATAAGGGAGGCCATGTTCTACGAGAAGCTGGATGGAAAGAAAGTGAGGTGCAATCTCTGCCCACATCATTGCACCCTTGGTCCGGACCAGGTTGGCTTTTGCGGGGTGAGGATAAACAGCAACGGCGTCCTAAAAACAACGGTCTACGGCATGGCATCGGCCACCCATGTCGATCCCATCGAGAAGAAGCCTCTTTTCCACCTGCACCCCGGCTCCTCAGTGGCCTCGTTCGCCACAGTGGGATGCAATATGCGCTGCAAACACTGCCAGAACTGGGATATCTCGCAGTCGAGCATAGAGAACATGAGGTTAAAGGAACTTACCGTGAAAGACGTTTTAGATTTTACCAAGAGGGAGGATGCGGACGGTGTGGCTTGGACCTACAACGAGCCCACGGTCTGGTACGAGTTTACCTACGACGCGTCAAAGGCGGCCAAGGGACACGGCCTCTACTCCGTATACGTTACCAACGGATATATAGAAAGGGAGCCTCTTGAGAAGATCGCTCCCTACCTTGATGCCATGAACATCGACGTAAAGGCATTTACCCAGGAATTCTACGCCAAGGAGACGAGTTCGAGACTGAAACCGGTGCTGGCCACCGTGGAGAGGGCAAAGAAACGGGGTATATTGGTGGAGCTGACCTACCTTGTGATACCTACAAAGAACGACTCGAGAAAGGAGATCGACAAATTTGTTTCCTGGGTTGTCGAGAGGGTGGGTTCCGACACACCGGTGCACTTCTCCAGGTTCCATCCCGACTACATGACCACGGACCTGCCGCCCACTCCCATGAAGACCATGGACATGGCCTACGACCTGGCAAAGAAAAAGGGCCTGGATCATGTCTATATGGGCAATGTCTGGAATACAGAGAGGGAAAGCACCTACTGTCCAAAATGCGGCAGCCTGTTGATCCAAAGGCGAGGCTACGGAATCAAAACCAAGGGCCTGAAGGGCAACAAGTGCGTGAAATGCGGCGCGCAAATACCGGTGGTGATCCAATAGTGGGAATAGCCGCATATTATAGATGGTCGGTGAGTGGTACATGTCATTAAAGAGAACGGGGATTGTTAGGGGAAAAGGCCCGGCCCCGCTGCAGGGAGCAGGCTGGAAAACAGAGGCGGATCGGCGCAGGCTAAGGGTCTACGGCCTGTTCTACAACGGCAGCGAGTTCGTTAAGGGCACCACCGATATCATCAGAGGGGAGGAGGGGTTGGAGACCGAGTTTGTGGGCCAGAGAGAAGAATATGACCTCAAGGGTACAGTCATCCCGTCTTTTATCAACTCACATGTTCACACAGGAGACCTGAGCCTATATTTTCGATCCAACGGCTTCATCGACACGAACCTGGAGGCGCTGGTGGGGCCCGGGGGTACCAAGCATCTTGTCCTTGATAAGACGGGGGAGGGGATTGGGAATTATATCGCCCCGGCAATAGAGGCCATGCTGGCCACCGGTACAACCGTATGCTTTGACTTCCGGGAGGGAGGTGTGAGGGGGATAGAGGCGGCAAGGGAGGCGGCCACGCCTTATCAGGGTATGTTCATATACCAGAGCCTGGGCAGGGGAGAGTGTGGGGAGTGGGTAAGTGCTGCCAAAGAGGCTGACGGCCTTGGTCTGTCCTCCATTCGGGACCTCGGGTCTGAGCTGGACAAGGCATTGAAGGCGCACGGAAGCACCGATAAACCGCTTCATATACATTTCAGCGAGCTGACCAGGGAGGATGTAGAGGATCTACTGGACATTACACCAGAGGTGGCGGTGCATCTCTGTAAATGCACGGAAGGAGACTTGGAAAAGATATTAGACAGCGGTATCTTCCCCGTGATATGTCCCAGGGTCAATTTCACTTTTTCGGACATTGCACCCATGGCCCCCTTGTTGGACTCGGGGTTCGGCATCGGCACCGACAATATGATGCTTGCCGCCCCCGATATGGGATTCGAGGTCGAAATGCTGTGGAGAACCTGCCTGAGGCTGAAGCGGAAAGGAGAGCTGGAATTGAGCGCGGAGAATATCGCCCGGTCCATCCTGAATGCGGCCACATACGGACCAAGGGAGAGATTCGGATTGGCCACGGACGGTTATCAAGTTATCAATGGCATCCCTGAAAGCCCTTGGGAATACGTGATGCAGGGTCCCTGGTCCGTGTCAGCATTGGCCACGGTCAAAGGATTATTGAGTTTTTAAAACGCGGTTATCTTTAGATTAACAACGCTTCATCCCGTTTACATGAAGTCTATTCTATCCAAGGCTCGCTTGCGCTGTATGTGTTCCAGAATACCTTTGGCCTCTCGTCCTCACCATCCAATAATGCGCTCAGGGCCTTGCCTGTGTAAGTGGTATCAAGTTTTAGGTCCACTTCGGCAGCTGATCTCACCGCCTCCTTGGCACCTGGCGTTGGATGGCCGTATCCCTTTCCCAGATGTTGATAGTCCACTTTGAGTCCGGGCCATTGCCCGGGCCCGGGCACACCGTAATCGGCAAGGAACCCGAGGCAGGCCTTGGCCTTGTGCCTTATTACCGTCTTGTTGGCTATAAGGCGGCTGGACACCACTACCGGAACGAGGGCGGCGTCAAAACCCGCGAGGGCGAGACCAAGGTATATGCCCGCGGCGGTACCACAGGTGCCGGTTGCCACGAATATATACGGTCTTTCCAGTCCTATGTCTCTTGCCTGGGCTGCGAACTCCATGCCTGCGTTCACGTACCCCACCACGCCCCGGATAGACGAGGCCCCCGGTGATACGGTGAATATGGGCGGAATCATTTTCTTTTTTATGCCTGGCGCCCGGAAGTATATCAGCGGGGCATGCGAGGTAACCGGGTGTTCGGTGCATATCCGGCTAATGTACGCAAACTTCTTCTCCATTCCGGGCCCCATGTGCTGCTTGAACAGTACGGCCCCTGTCTCCATGCCCAATTTCGCTGAAAAGAGGGCCGTGGCGATTACATGATTGGATGCAGTGCCCCCGTATGTGATCACGCTCCTTGCCCCCTCCTCATGAGCCTTGCCCAGAACGAATTCCAACTTCCTCACCTTGTTACCGCCGTACAAGTCGGACGTTCTGGAGTCGTCTTTGACATAGATGATCTGGGATCTGATCCTGGTTTTTCTAAGAGGTGTTGGGAATTTTCCCAGCTCCACTCGGGCAATACCCTTCAGACCTGGGAATCTCTTCGATAACTGGTACATTGGTATGGAGAATAGCTTCGTGCATATAAATCATTAGAGCAGAAGTTGGTACCGCTGACAATACCGGGAGGGGGGAAGACGGTAAAAACTACCGTCGTTTCTCCTTTCTCTTTGCCCTTGTCTTCGCATCTTCCGCCTGTTTCTTAACGGTCACGGCTATCTCGTAGGCCTTGTCGTACTGCTTGTTAAGCATCAGCTCCTCCGCACTGGCAACCTTGGACTCGTAGTCGGATGTGTCAACACCGTAGTCCTTGGCGTTGGCCACCACGAGCTTGGCAAAGGAAACCTCCTCTTGGGCCTTTTTGTAGTTCTCCACCCTAGACTCGAGCTCCTTTCGAAGGCGCTCGACTCTCGATACCAATCCATCATAGCTGCCCTCGGAATACAATGATTCGATTATTTCGTAATTCCTCTCCAGGTCACCGATATCGAGCCCCAATCTCCTGGCATCGTCCATTGCGTCTTCCAATTGGTCATGACCCTTCTTGACCTGTTTGAACTTCCTCCTTGCCTTACCCATTACCTGTTTTGCCCTCTTGACTGCATTCCTCGCCTCTTCATATTCCTTTTCTTCCAGCGATTTTTTCGCTCTTTCCAAGTATCTGTGAGCTTGTTCGGAGCTTACCATTTCCTCCATTTCCTCCTCAAGCTCCATGATGTCCACCTGTATCTCCTCCATGTCCTTGCGGTGTAGGTCCAGGGTCTCCATGAACCCGGAGAACATCCTCCTTGCCCCGTGATAGTCGCCCTTCTCGAAAGCCTTCTTGGCGTCACCGTACAAGTTTCGGGCCTGATTGGTGGCGTAGTTCATTCTCTTTGCTATCTTCAGCTTCTTTCTGGAATCCTTGTACATATCCTTTGCTTCCTTATGCCGATTGTATTCCTTGTCTATCTCGTGCTCTATTTCACCGGCCATGATGTAGGCGCTGAGCTTGTCCCCCGATTCCAGCAGTTCCTTCTCCTCCCGCAGCCTCTTCCTGAACTTGTTTGCGTTCATGCCCTTTTTCTCCATCTCCTTCAGTTTGGATTCCAACCTTGAAATGACCTCCAGGCTCTGCTTGACCTCCCTGGCCTCCTCCTTTTCCAGGGTGCGCTTGAAGCTGGTTACCTTGAAGATACGGGTAGCTATCTGCGATATCACAATGGAGAACATTGAATACAGCAGGATCCAATTGGGTAGGAGATAGGGATTGTCGAACAGGGGAACGTTGGCGTACCATGGCACGGACACCGCCGCTCTTTTCAGATCGGGTATGAAGCCCTGCCATATCCATGTGAAAATCGAGATGGCGACCAGCATGGTCACCACCATCTGTTTCATCTGTGTCATCATAAGGGAGTTCTGTAGCTTCATGACCTCGGGCTGCATCTTGTTGAGCTGTTTTACACGGCCCTGCTTGTTCTCCTTCATGGCCTTCCTTACCTCTTTGTTGAAGGCACCCATGTACTTCTGGACCTCGGCCTGTCTCATCCAATCGGTGCTCATATGCCTTATGACCGTGGAGAATATACCCGTGATCGTTGCCGCGGCAGCTATGGTGAAAACGGGGAAATCCCCGGCCCCGTCACCGTTGAGATCAAAACCCACCACCGGCCCCAGCAGGTATCCCATCCCGCGCCCCACCGCCGCCCTGAGGGCCGGATCGAAGAGTACCATCATGGTGAAGACGCCGAGCATCACCATTAGAAAGCCGGTGGTGCCCGTGCATCCTTCGCATCCGGTATCCGGTACATCTTCCTTGGGTTTTGCCTGAGCCATTATTTGCGCACCTTTCTAATTGATAATATGGGAACGTATATTATATTTTTCGTCCCTGTTTCCTGCCCGATGACACGGTGGTAACGCCTGCGGCGGTTCTCCGGCCTTCACGGGCCTCGATGCCGTAGCACGAGGGCATGTAGAGATCGACCCGAGAGCCGAACCTAATTATAGATATCCTTTGACCCTTGTTCACCTTTTCACCCTCCCTGACATATACTTGTATACGCCTGGCGAACCAGCCTGCGATGAGGACCAGGATAAAGGTTTCTCCCCCCGAATCTAAGGTCAATATCGCTCTCTCGTTGGTCTCGGCGTCCTTTGAAAAGGCAAAGGCGAACCGGCCGGGGACATGTCGTATGGAAATTACTCTCCCCTCCACAGGGGCCCTGTTCACGTGCACGTTATTTACATTCATGAATACGGAGACCAGGCTGTATTTTCCCTTGTGGCCCTTGGGTCCTTCGGATTCCTCCGCCTTGATTACCTTTCCGTCGGCAGGGGCGACTATCCCTTCCCCAGGTGTCCTTTCCGGGTCCCTGAAGAATAAAAGGAACATGGTGAACAAGCCGCATAATAATACGAAAACAATGAGCATTGTATAGACATAAAAAGCCCTGTGGCCCTGCCATATCAGGCCCATTGTGTACCCGAGGGCCGCGTAACACAACAACGGCATCCACGGGATCCATCTTGGCGTGCCCTTGGCCAATACCATGCTCCATGCATGGGAACAGATGCATTTATAATGTTCGCCGCAATATACGGAAAAAGTGGTCGAGATGAAGCCCTTGAAGGTTGCCATGGTGTCCTCTTCTTTTCCTCCTTTCACCCTTGGCGGGGCGGAGATATACGAGAGGAATCTCGGCCTGGGATTAAAGGAGAGGGGGCACGACGTAGTGGTGATGGCCGGGGAAAAAGGCTCCCTTAAAGGCTGGAAAACGGTAACCCTTCCAAAGAACAAGGAAAGCAGGTATGCAAAGGATTACGTGGAGAGGAAGAAAAGCCCGTGGTACGTCACCAGTAAGAGTGTATTGAAGAGTCTGGCAGACCCCAAGTATTATCTTCGATTGACAAGGGCTATTAAAGATGTGTCGCCCGACATATTACACATGCATAACACCCATAACTATACACTTACCAACGCCCTGGTAAAGGCTTCCGGTTTTTTGAACATACCTTTGGTCTGGACTGTGCATGATTACTGGTTCATGTGCCCGATAAACACCCTGCTTCCCCCGGGGGAAAACTGCCGGGTGTGTGGAGGGGAGGAAAACTGTGCCAGGATTTGCCTAAGGGAACTGGAAAGGGGCAACATCAAGGTTTTCCGCTCCGTAAGAAGATTGATTAGGGGATTAAGGAAAGTTGATCAAATCATTGCTCCAAGCGATTTTACTGCTAGCCTACTGGAATCCCGGGGCTTTGAACCGCATGGGATAAGGACAGTTCCCAACGGGGTTCCCGATCCGTATAAAGGGAGGGTGGAGAAGAAAACTGACAAGTTAAGGCTCCTGTTCATTGGCTCCGGCCATCACAAAGGACTGCACGTACTGGAACAGGCTATCCGTAGCTTGGACCAAAGGGTGGAGGTGAACGTCGTCTCCTCCCGGCCACCGGAGACTGAAAATAACGGGGTGGATGTTATATGGCGTCAACGTCCCCAAGATAAAGAATTAAAAGAGCTCTACGAGAGATGCCATGCCCTTGTCATCCCCTCCGTATGGGCGGAGAACAACCCCCTGGTTGCCTTGGAGGCGATGATGGCCTCATGCGCCTTGATAGGCACGGATATGGGGGGGATCAAGGAGATCGTGACCAATGATACGAGCGTTACCTTTCCCTGCGGTGACAGTAAGGCTTTGGCCAAGATAATATCCGATTTCGGGCAGGATATCGAGGGGGTGGTGGAGATGGGTGCAAAGGCTAGGCAAAGGGCAGAGTCGAATTATATGATGGAGGATAATGTATCAAAGGTGGAGGAAATATATCGGGAAGTGCTGGATTCGTGAAGGCTCTTATCAGATTCGGATACCTTGGCAGTAATTTTCACGGGCTTGCCAGGCAGCCCGGGGCCGAGACTGTGGAAGGTAGGGTGCTCGAGGAGGGGAATAATATAGGGCTCACCGACCTATCCTTCCAAGCGGCAAGCAGAACGGATACGGGGGTATCCGCGATTGGAAACTGCGCCGTACTGAGCTGGAATGGAAACGAGGGGCAGGTCAACGGATTGGCCGGAGCCCTTGCCTCCCACGGCGTGTTCATAACCTGCTACCAAAAGGTGGAAGATGATTTCGATGCCCGGCATAGGGTTCTCGAACGGGAATACCGATACCACCTTACCAACGAGGAGCTTGCCGAACTGGACCTTGCCCGTCTTAAAAACGCCCTCATGTTGTTCCGGGGCGAGCATGATTTCAGGCAATTCTGTAAAAGGGACAGGTCGAGGAAGGTATCCACGTTATCGAAGATTGACGATATCGGGTTCTCTTCCTGGCGGGATGGCATATTCGTTACCTTCAAGGCGGAGAGGTTCTTATGGAACCAGATCAGGCGGATCATGTGGTCTGGCGTCGAGGTGGCCAAAGGCTATCTTGAGATTGGAGACCTGGAGGCCGCGCTCAGTGGTAAAAGGGATCTGACCCCGGGCAATGCCGGAGCTGAGAATTTGGTACTCCACCTGGTAAGATATCCCGAAAAAATAGAAAACAGATTCATTCCGATAAAAATCTCCATGTCAATGGTCCAGAGACTGGAGAAAATGATAATACATACTAAAATATATCAAGGATTTTATGCCGAAATAAAAGAGAAGTTCAGTAACCCCTGATCTTTTCGATGTTCTTTATGGTGATCCATTTGGTGTTCTTGGTCTCAGGGGGAACAATGACCCGGAAAGGCGGTATCTCCTGAACATTATCCAACCACATGAGCGTGGCGTAATTGGAATAAAGGGATTTAGACATCATTAGTTCGTCTGGTTGGATGTCGCTCTTGTGTTCCGCAATGATACTCTGGACCTTTTCCGGGTTTAGCTCGGAATGATGCTCAACCTTTGTGATCGTGGCCTTGCCTACGGCATATCCGTCCACCGATCGGAAGTACAGCACGTCCTCCTCGCCGATTACGTTGTAGGGCATGCGTTCCTTTTTCATAAATACGGGCTCGATTTTCCTTCGGCCGCTTAGTATCATGCCTATGGTACTCCTCCCCATTTCCGCGATATATTCCATTTGAACTCACCTAATAAAAGAATAACATGTTTGATATATAAACTTAATGATTGAAATCTAGTTATATCATGCATCTTTGTTTATATATAACATTTTCACTTGTACTCATATGTCCTGGTGATAAATGTCACTTTTTCTCATCGGAAAATAAACAAAAAACTATCCCTAAATACGGTATGTGAACATTATATGTCCATACCACCACATATCTACAGCGTACCTGAATCTCTCCAGATAACGATCAAAAGCGATCAGCCAAAACATTTACATTCGCCTTTGCCATGACCTCGTCGTAACACCGATCCCAAATCTACGGACCTGTAGTGTAGCTTGGACTCGACCACCTCTTCGAGCTGGTCTGGGCCCTTTCGCCGATATGCAACGGCAAGCTACACTACCGCCACTAAACCACGGACCTGTAGTGTAGCTTGGACTGTGTTCAAAACAGCCACTTCGTGGCTTCGGTTTTGAACTTGTCCTATCGCCGACATGCAACGGCAAGCTACACTACCGCCACTAAACCACGGACCTGTAGTGTAGCTTG
>CAZUZU010000080.1:0-591 GCA_964624865.1 uncultured archaeon | reverse complement strand
GATATCACCGGGGCCTCCGGAGCCTCGAACCGGGGTTCGAATCCCCGCAGGTCCGTCTTTTCTTCTATTCTGTTATCGGTCGTCTAACCTGCTCCGACCAATCTTATAATATTTTTCTCTAGATTGGTCTGGTCCTCGAAAAGCTTTGCTTCCCTGCGGTCCCCGCAGGTCCGCCTCTCTTTTCCAAAATTATATATATTTAACAATAGTATAACATAAATATCTTGAGGTGATGGGATATATGGTCCAGAAGAGAATCGAGGAGTTCGTTCAGTGGGATCTAGGCGGTATTCGAACGGATTTGGAGCTGATTGAGTTTGCCAAAGCAAACGGCGGCCCGGGTACCCGGGCCTTGGTATCTTGTATCGAAGAAGGCTTGGAGTTCAAGGCCAGGAGAAGGGGAAAGAGATCCAAGATCAGGATAGAGCCGAACAACGGTCATTTGCTCCGGGTTCTTTGGTGGCGTTATAATAACGAGATGATCGATAAATAAGGTTGCTGTTTTTCAAGCTGTCGACTACTTATTGTTCATGAACCAGTATCTCCGAAAGAATTTCACGGCCCTTGATTGATCGTGTTTGAACTACTATA
>CAZUZU010000079.1:955-12603 GCA_964624865.1 uncultured archaeon | reverse complement strand
CATGGCATCCAAAGCCGCTACCTGTGCTTTATTATTAATCCTATTCTGCATCCCACATCACGACCTCTAATCTTCCGGGGCGGTATACGTTTTCCCCTTCCCTTATGGCCACCGGTCTGTGCTCAATTATCACATCCCCCACGTAACCTTCGGGCAAGGTATCATAAAAGTTCCAGAATTTAAAGTTGGTTCTATCTCCGCTGGAATAATCTGAAATATTGATGTAAAAACTGTAATCGGACCTGAAGAATCTTGATATTTGCCCTTCGGGATCGGTGGATGAATTTAGAATATCGATTCTTTCCCAATCAAAAATTCCCCTTTGACCTTTATAGGTTATGTTCTCCCATCCCAATAGCCCATCGCACAATCCATCACAACTTTCATCCATGTCCATAAAACGTTCAATCTCCGACATATCATGTATATACAAAAAATAGCTGTAAAGAAAATAACAAAAGACTATGCTCACGATCATCAATACCATGATTTCCATCATAAAATCGGTCGCACCTTTATCGTCCCTCTTCATATACATCATAATTATGAATATTGTAATTGTTTTTGCATATATAACACTTACTATAAGGTGTACGACAGCCCGGACGATATCAAACTTCAGATCGATGAGCTCTTACCATTTGAGCCCTTTTTACCAAATCTTTGTCCTGTCCTTACCAGATTTCGATATTTTTTTATATATCTTACTGTTAACTCCCTTTAAACAAATAATAAGTAAACCAATCTGGATCGGGTAATCATGAAACAAACATCTGCTCTCCCATATGTTTCCGACCCTTCACTTGAAAAAACCAGAAATAGCAGATATTTCTCTTATTCTAATGTATTCGATTTCACAAGGATGTTGTCGGGGGGTGACAAATACGGGCAATTTAGATATTCATTCAATGGTCACACCTAATCACATTCACATTTGGGCTAGTTTTATCGCAGGAAACTCACGCTCCACCGGTAATGATGAAAACGATATAGCATATGAATGCCCAGAGTGTGGCACCGAAGTATCCGCAAATGCGATGGAATGCCCGAACTGCGGAATAGAATTCGATGACTCCCCGAGAGATCGATCTCATGTAGAAGACAATAGGGAAAATCCATCTTCGCCGTCCCCAAGCGAGACCGAAGATAGGCTGTGGAATGCATATTTCACAGTGGCTGTTTCAATGATGATCGGTTATATTTTTTTATCACTGATGATATTATATTTTGGAAAAATAGGTTTCTTTAGTCTCATTAGTAATATACTGGAAGCCTATGGATTGAAAATAATTTTATTGCCTTTGATAATATGTTCCATTTCTACCATATTATACTGGTGGGAAGTTAAGGCAATCACAGAGAGCGTTTTTGTAGGTTTTATTCCTTTTTTAGAGATCGTCCTTTTCTATATTGTTTTCTTATTGTATCCCTATTTGTACATGTGGGTCTGGATTGTTATTCTCCCAATACTTATGGCATTTCTCATTTTCTTGGCGATATATATTGCTAAAAGAGATAAGAATAACGACACACAAGTGGAAAGTGTTTCGATAAGGGACCATAGAGGACCAAGGATCCTTGAAGAAAGTTCTTCTTCCACGACCGAAGAATCAAACAACAGGACAAACGTTGAATCCAAGACACACAGGGGACCCAGAATATTGATTGAAGAATCCCAAAATACAGAATCCAGAACAAGAAAAATGGAGATAGTATGCAATATATGCATGGGCCATCTAAAGAGGGGGGCACCTGTCTTCGAATGTCCGAGATGTCAGTTGACCTATCACGATAACTGCGGATTAAGGATCGGCACCTGTCCCGAGTGCGGTATGAAATGGACCGAAGAGATCATAAGAACCCATACCAAGGTCATAGACTTGGAACCTGTTTACGATCAACAGGCCGTGGTAGAGGATGAATTGGTCTACATAAGCGATGGCGAAAGAAAGAGCATGGTCCGGGGTTATGTGAACGACGCAATAATGGGAAGCTATATCGAAGGGGCAAGAATATCGCTAACAAGCATTGACGAAGACAGGGAATATGCAACGGAAACAGATAAGGACGGCAACTATAAATTAGGAGGAATAAACAATGGAAAATATATTTTAAGTGTCGATGTAGAAGACTACAAAGGAGAAAAAGAAGAACTCAAAATCGACGAACCCGGGGTGATCATCAAGAATTTATCATTATTGCCCCATTCCAAGCAGGGAACCATAAAAATCAAAGTAAAAGACATTAAGAATTCTGTTTCAGAGGCTGTTGTCACTTTATTTAAAAACAATTCCGAGGTGGTTTCCACCAATCCCGACGACAACGGAGAATTACGGTTCATATTGGACGAGGGAAAATACCGGGTTGAGGTTACAAGAGATGATGAAAAGCGCTCTAAGGAAGTAAGAATCAAAGGAGACTCTACCATGTCAATTAGATTTTTCTTTGGCGACATCACTATCCCAATTCCGGAACAACAGACCGTTAATTTCAAGATTATCGATACATCTAATATCCCTGTGTCTGACGCCAAAATCGCCTTGGGAAAGAGAGAGGGGGAGGACATCGAAAAAGTTACCGCCTCTACAAATGATCGCGGTATGGCAACGATTGATGTCGAATCATCCGGCCGCTATTACTTGGGTGTTCAGAAAAAGGGATACTGGAATGTTTATCACAAGTTAGAAGTCAACGATTTATTTGACTTGGAGGTCAAAGTAATTATCTCAGAAATAGAGAAGAAATATAAAAGAACATGGCCTTTGTTTAGAGACGAAGAAGGAAAAACCAGGCCCTTTAGAGAGGTTATTGCAAAGGATAGGAGTGGGAATGTTTGGGGAGAGGGCACTATTAACGAAGAGGGTATCGTGAACATGGAATTCGAGGATGTACCTGCCGCCGACAGGGAAAATATATCGATTGAAATAACAAATATGAACGTGGCTAAAGATACAGCCGATATAATGCTGCGCGTCACGGACTCTTCCGGCTGGCCATTGGAAGATGTCAAAATTTCTCTAAAGGGAGGAGATAACAATGAGATAAATGTCGCCTCCACGGACGACTCCGGACAAGCTGATTTCGAGATCAAGAACACCGGGAATTACGTTCTTTCACTGACAAAAGAGGGATATCTCGGTATTAAAGAGATATTAAGCTTAAAAGAACTAGTTGATATGGATTTGGATATCAACCTTACCTCTCTAACAAAGTCGTATAGATTGAAGGTGGGACCGTTCAAGAACAAGGAAGGGAATTTCATGACGGGAAAAGAAGTTAGAATATTAGATGAAAATAAAGAGGGGCTCGGTAGTGCAGCCACTAACAATGAAGGAATCGCCCGCATTGATCTTGGAAGCTATCCTAGGGACCCTGACAATCTTATGCTTGAGGTGGAGGGGACAAATATTAAAAAAAGGATACGCTTCGAGAAAGGAAAATAGAATTATCTTTGAATTTATCAAGATTTGACTCTGTAACAACCTTCCCGCGTTCCTGCAACAACATTTATATATATCTATATTATTATATACATTTGATGAGGGTTAGGGATGATTTATTCGGTATCGAGGGTTTCCCTCTTCGTATGATGATTATATTAGTGATTATCATTCTTTCATTTCCCGTGGTATTCAACTACTACGAGAACTACGATGTGAGCTCTACCCAAGATAAATTATCCTCCGAAGTAAACAAGGTTGAGAACGCGATAAAACATGTTTACATCGGCGGACCGGGGAATTCAAGGATCTTAAGCTTGGATATCAGCAACGGTGTATTTGCCAAAGTGGACTACATAAAGATCGGAGATGATGTCGGGGGCGACCATCTCACAGTTATCTCCTATAAGCTAAAGGACCACCCAATCCAAAGAGTACTCTTCGAGGACCCGCAGATATACGTAACGGGTCTTGAAGACGGAGAGCTGATGCTTTCCACGGGTCAATACGAACTCAATGTGAAATGCATGAACGATAAAGATGTCACCGGGGATGAGAACAATGATATCTACGTATCCGTGAGGGTGTTATGATGGTACTTGAAACCTTTATATCCAAGATCGGCACCACCCTTGCAGTAATGATACTAATAGGAGTGGTGGTTGGGATTGGCACCTGGATGAAGAACGATTTCGACACCAAACTTATAGACGAATACGCGGAGAAGGTTGCCAACACGGTGGCCAATGTCCAAAGTGCCCAGGGGGACGAGATATATCTGATAATAACATTCGATGATGGTGGTGAAGGGGTTTATCTGTCCCCAACTGTGAGCAATGATCCATACGTATTACGGCTCTTCAGTGACGGGATACTACTCACATACAAGAGTTATAAAACATACGAGCCCTTTCAGACACATGTATATACTTTCAATCCCCACAAGGAGATACCCGCCAGGTCGGTGGCCAGTCAACAAGAGCTTGAATCTTACAATCAGGAAATCAAATATGATACTTTTGAAGATGCGGAGGACATAGTTGTAATGAAGTGGAAAATAGATGTTGGAGGTAAAGAGACATGGAAAGTATTCGTGTATTTGGATTGAAGTGGGACAAGAGAGCGAGGGTACCCTTTGCACTGGTTGCAATATTGTTACTTGTAACGGTAGGGATATTGTCTGTGTACGTCACTAAGCTTGGGCAGGAGAGCAACCAAAAGGTAAAGGAGAACATATCATACTATGCAATGAACCAGGAAATAGACAAGATCGAATGGGAGACAAAAACCGCCCTTGAGGAGGCCGGGTACATCGCGGGGGACACTGTTTTGAAGGATTTTACCGATCTTTCCACCGAAAATTCCATAATCTATACGGCGGTAATAGGAAACAGGATGTTTGACTATTACATGAAAGAGAACTACGAAAAGAGATACAATCAATCAGGTTACGAGGTGGACGTCTATTTGCATCCCACCTCATATACGAACTATTCCTCAGATGAAGAAACAGACAGGAAAGACCTTGAGGGAATCGTAGAGGAAGCCGAGCTACAAAACCAGCCTCGGATGAAGAGGGGATTCGAAATAGTGTATCTATACCTGGAAGTACCGAACGGCAGCAAGATAGACCTGGAACAGGTGCCAGCATATATGCACATGAACCGAACAGTGACCATTACCATCAGGAATAGAGATTTGAATACCTTGGTATCCCGCACCGTATATATTGAAAAGGACATCAAAACGCCTTACTTCGTCGTGAAGTTCCTCCAGGAGTCCTTCAACGAGGAATCCGTAAGAGAGACAATGGGTGTGATGTTGAACACCATATCCTACTGCAGAGCGTATTCTAAGACGGCGACTGAGAAAAACAAGGGCTTCCCTGCTTTAGATTTTATATACAAATTAGACCCGGCGTCTCTTGAAGGAGAAACGTTCAAAAATTTGATAGAGGATGGAGCAGGGGATCAAGAATATAATGCCACCGTCGATGGGGAGAATGTATTTAATTTCAGAGGTGATAGAGGCAATATTGATAAATCGGAATATATTGACAAAGAAGACGTTCAGATAACGTTTTTGCTTTCTTTCATCCTGGAGGAGATAAAAACCTATCATTACTACGACATGAAATTGATAGAAACGGCTACAGACATGATCAACAATCATGCATCTAGTAACGAATTAACATCTGATGAGCTCCTTGATTTTTTAGGGGAAGGAAACGGTATCAAGAACAAAGTGAACGTGGAGGCCTTGACGATAGCTGTGTATAGTGAAGTGGGTCTTGTAGACACCACACTCTATACCTTTGCACCTTTCATCGACAAGATATCGGAGTTCGGGTTCCTGAAACTCGTGGAAGAGAATTGGGGTATGACACTAGTATCACTCCTCATGGAAATGTTCAAAAACATCCTTCCCGGTCTTCTTGGATCATATATTAGCCTAAATTCTTTCAATCCGGATGGGATATTTAAAGGGATGGCAAAGATGGTTGTTGGCTTGGGTTATGCCGTCACCCTGCTTTCTTTTTCGTTCTTGACCTTCAGCCATATCTTCGATGCGTACAGGATGGATGAAGCAGATGAAGTCTACACTTATGTAAAAAGTAAGTTGATGGAGCTATCTAACATATCCAGTCATGGCATAAACATATTTGGGTTCGCACAGTTCAATCCTGCAGATGTGCTTATTGATGCCTTATTATGGAAAACTGGGTTGTTAGCAAAGGTTGTCGACGGTATTTTCGATTTTATATTTGGGGATAAAAAAACATGGTCAGTCTTAATTCCGAGTAAGTATGAGGACAATAAAGAACTGGGGGCTCTTATTTTTTATATCCTGTTCTTCGGTCCCTTCAAAGTGGATTATACTGACAGTACAGGTTTAAATACGCAATATAACCAGACAATGAAAGACTATGAGGACAATATTACTGATGATGCGAATATTGAAGGAAAAGAGGCTATAACAAATCGAATAACAGAGATATATAATAAAATCAATGAACAATACAATACCAACAAAAACAATATTATAACAACACAACTTGATGATTATATTTCTGATATGAACGCCCAAAAAACCTGTGTTGAACAGGTAGAACTAACCATAGCAAACACTGTTAAAGATGACATGAAATCTGTTATTAAGATCATAGACTCACCAGGATATTCGCAATATTCTCCATATATGTGGTATGAATATAATACAAAAGGCCACACTAGTCTTTGGGATAGTTTAAAAAGTGGTATTGAAACACTAAAGAACGATAGAATCGAAGTGGAGGGGGAAATAGCCTCTTTAGATAGTCATATATCGTCATTAAACAATGAAATATCCTCTTTAAACAGTGAGATATCTACTTTAAACAATGAAATATCCTCTTTAAACAGTGAGATATCAAACTTATGGGATGACTATGATTATTATGAGGGCAAGATATCATCCGACCCAGATAATGCATCGTACTGGCAAGATAAAATGGAGGATTGTGAGGATGAGATTGATCAAAAAGAAGCTGAGAGGGACCAAAAAATAGAGGAGATTGAGCAAAAAGAAGCTGAGAGGGACCAAAAGGAAAGTGAGAAGCAACAGAAAGAAGACGAGAAAGAAGAGTATCAAACTTTATGGACTTATCTGGATACATTTATACGTAATGCCGATACTTTCAAGGACGATGCCTGGGAATACGAGGCCTGGTGTGAGGTTGGTAGGTTAGTAGGGGAAGTTCCTATCGGTAGTAGTCTTGACGATGTTATCGCTAACAATCCTTCTCAAATAGAAAGTATATTAATTTCTCTGGGGAAAGCCGCAGATACTATAACTACATTTTATACTTTTAATGAGCCATTCAGTAATTGGGATGATCATTCTAATATTGGTAGCCTTCCGACAGAACCACAAGATGAGGACATGTCTAATGGAAATAAGATAGTTGAAAACTTCAAGAAACTCATGGAAACCACAGGCACTGAAATAGGTAAAGAAAATTTCGATCTGGATATCGGGGATAACAAATACATGGTACAAACCGGTTTGTCTGCTTTGTTCTGGCTCGTGAACCACAATATGTTCCAACTAAAGAACGATTATGGTTACGTGGCGAGCGTAACGGACAAGGCAGGTACGACTCATGAAGGCAATATCGAGGGTAAGGGAATGCTGTATCAGATCCTGGCCGGAGATTTTGAATCTAGTGGCAGCCAGCTGTCTTCCGATATGACCGGCTATGACGCAACCGTGGAACTGGACAATGACTTGGGCATCCTGAATAGCGTAAACGGGGCAGACATGGCCACTGTAAAGCACAGATGGGTGAGCGAATCTTTCCGGAGTGGTATAGCCAACATGGTGGGTGTCAGGAGTAGACTCCAGGATTTATCCACGGCTCGATCTAAGTCCCCCCCCACTCTATCCGGTATCGCAGATGATGAGGGAGATACATTGAAGTACATGCAGCTCCCAAGCTTCTATAATCTATCCACTAATGTTATAGACTCCATCACCAATAAGATGGTGTATTACGGTGATAACATATCCGCAAACGAGAGGGGGTTGTATACACCACCAGACAAGATGGAAGAAGTGAAGGATAAGGAGAAAAAGGAAGAGGATGTGGAATACTATCCCATAATCCAGGCGCCTATCGCCCCGCTTAGGCTACACTTCAACGAGTCGCTGGACAGCGAGTTCTATAAGATGAACCTCACCGTGACCACCGACAACTTCGGGGTGATAAATACAGGTAAAGAAAACTTTGAGAACCATACATTGGTGAGGCAGTTCAACTCAACCGACGGCACCCCCTCGGATGAGTGCTTCCAATATCTAGATCCCTTCAGTGAGAAACATATAGATTACTACATCACAAATACCAAGTATCAGATAAACACCTCTGATATCAATATCCATATTAAAGCAAACGGCTCGGCCTTCGCATCGCTTGCCAGATATAGATGGGTGGAGAACGATAAACAGCTCAGGTATACCAACTCCACCACCACCCTCACTTCCTATACTCCGGTACCATTGATCGATGATCCTTACAGGCCTGTCTCCGCCCTTGCGGTCGAGATATCTGACGTAGAATTGGAAAGGAATGTCTATTCCGATGATTACGTCAAGGATCATCCCGAGATCAATGTCACATTCGGTATCGGTGGGGCAAATGGTGATAGGGAGTTCAAGGTGCGGGTCATCGGTGTAGTTCAAAATAAATACGTGCCCAGTGCTTTTCAAGGGATGATCAACATATTCAGCGGCTTATTCGGTTCAGACGAGTTCTCTAATTATAAATTCATGACCGATGAGATTGTTGTTAGGGATGGTGGGCCCAGTGATCTAGATGATAATGATACTAAGATAAAGGTCTCTTATGGAGATGTTCCCGGAGAGCAACCGCATTGGGACAAACTTGGGGACGACCGCAACCCCCTCTTCATCGTGCACGTATCCACGGACATGTCTTTCCAGGCACTGGTAAGTGCTTACTGCCAAAAAGAACTGGTGGAAGATAAAAAAACATTCAGCATAGTACCGGCCATGTCGGTTTCGGAGCAGGTCTATATGCTGTCTTCGGAAGGTGAAGGCAATCCCATGAAAGAAACACCATTGCTGCCCGTGTTCGACGTTTCTATGCCTGTGGGAGAGGCGTATATCGAGGGGGGCAGTGCGAAGGGTAAAGAATGTGATGAATGGAGTGGTATGGATAACGATTACGACTATATTTATTCGTGTGATTTCCGATTGATTGATAATATCCCCAACAAATGCTGGATCGTGGACAAGGGGGGAATGATGTTCCTGGTGGCGTTCGACAGCCATCCGGGGTTAAGGGAGATGCTCGCCGGTCAGATGGAGATAGGAAAGACGGTAAGTAGCTGGGAATCCGCCATTATCGAGACCGTTCTGCCAACCAGTCTGCTAGACCTGGCATTTACCGCTCTACTTCCGTCCTCCGAATACAAGCTTGTAAAGGCATACGACTTCGTGCCGGTTCAAAGGGCTGTTATGAACCTATCAGCCAAAAAAAGAGTGCTGGACGTGCACGGGGAGCTGCAACCAGGTGATAGCTGGGACGACATATTGAACCTTGAGGTATCTCAGGGCGATTTCTATAATTATTTCCCGGACAGAGCGGTCCCGATAAACTTCTGGCGGCCAGGAGAAAACACAGCCGATCCGATATGGAATAACTACGTTGAGGATCTATGCGAGAAGGGATACAAGATGAACGTTATGATAGACCCGAAAATCATCTATTCGATCCCCGCCATCATGGGTAAATTGGGTGTCAGCGTTCCTGGCTTGGATAAGGCCATGAAATATGTGGAAAACGGGATACAGATCGCTTACGGTTCCTTTACAGGCTTCATCTTCGAGGAAGGCCTGGACTTCAAACAGGGTATGTATGTGGTCTACGATATGACCCGCCCCACCACGGCAACCGAATGTATTGGGGCTGCCGACTTCGCAAAGAACATCATGGCACTGAACGGTATGTGGAAGGATGTGAACCGGGTGGTCGAGGCGATATTGGACGTGGTCAGCCTTCTGAGCGGAGCGGGACTGCTGGCTAAACTCGGCAAGATCGGTACCGCTATCCAGCACCTTGGGAACACACTCAAAAAGTTCAAGGAGATCGTAGATGCGGGAGCCGAAGCCTATCTATCCCAGAAGGACCCGGAGGCCTACGACAGGTGGGTACAGCAGTACGTTATGACCAATATATCCACCTTCGACGAAGGGAAGGTGGAAGAGGTGAGAACAGTACTGCAAAACAGCCAGTTGAACGGAAACGATCCTTACAGCACCTATACAATCTCCATGGCCGTGTCCATGGGTTATGACAAGGACACTATAGCGGAGATAAACGCGGAGATCTCGGAGGACGACTTCCAGGCAACGGTATCTCTTGATGCCGATATCGACGAGATAAGAGCCATTGTCGATGCATGGGAATATGATGGCGAGCTAAAGGAGTTCGTGAGCTGGGGATTCGAAACCTATGACGAATATAATGAGATGAAAACATTGATCATTGACGGAATTAACGAGATCGACAGCACCGCATCCGGTATCTCCGATGTTATTGATGAGGTCGAAGCCGATAACCAAGACACCGTGAGGATTTACGATTCCATCAAGGTGGCTCATACCAATGGTCTTGGCAAAGAGAGTATAGAGGCCATACTATACGAGGGTAGCAATTTCAGGAAGGATCATTTCCTGAGGTTCACTGACTCCATAAATGATAGGAGTCTGAATATCTCCGGTATGGGACAATTGCTCAACTACACCACGGAGTGTTCCGATGGCGACATCGAGATAGTGGATTCCTATGTCGATACCGCTGTGGAGGTGAACCAGAGGATAAGCCGCATGGGTATAAAACCAGGAGAACAGATCAATGCGAGTTCGTTGAACCTAGCAGTGGAATTCATCAGCTTCGGGGGTTACGGAGGCGAGGAAGAGATCAATGTGCCGGTGATTCTAACCGATAAGGGAGCCTGCATGTACCTCAACCTCAGCAGCGGCGGCAGCCTTCAGGGGATACTGGTAAATGTCATCCCCGAGCTCAACTCCAGGGCCACCATAAACGTCACCGTCTCCCCCGGCACCGGCTTCGAGAGCGTGACCGGCTCCATCAAGGATGTGCTCGAGATCCACGATCCCTTCGGCAGCCGTGTCTCCGTAGTCAACGTGCATGTATCAGGAGAGGGCTATGCAGGCAGGGTAGTAAACGGCGCCAACATCGAAGTAGTGGAAGCCAGTAGTGAGTAATTAGTGTGGATGGCTAGGAGAGTGATACTATAATCTGTTCGAAGGCACCCCGTGACTTGGGTGAGCTCTCCCTGAATAATACCAGCGAGTAGTGGTAAGATAGATGAAAAGAACTAGAACGGTATTAACGGTCTTGGCCGTATTAGTGGTTATTGTAGTATCCAGTAGAGCAATGCACTCCAGCAATAGCCCCGAGACTGATAACCGTGTGGTTATCACGGATAAGAACCTCGATAAGGAAAAAACAAAAAGTACTTCACCCCTCTCGACCCGCTTCGCAGGAGGCTCCGGCACCGAAGCCGATCCGTACCAGATCAGCAACGTGGACCAACTGCAGGACATGAACACCGACCTGGGTGCCAATTACACCCTGATAAACGACATCGACGCCTCTGCGACAAGCGGCTGGAACGGCGG
>CAZUZU010000079.1:0-945 GCA_964624865.1 uncultured archaeon | reverse complement strand
TCTCGACGGCCAGGGCTACGAGATCACTAACCTATTTATAAACCGGCCGAACAGCGATTACATAGGACTGTTCGGACACCTGGATAGTGGAGCCTGCGTGAATAATACAGGTCTTGTGAATGTTGACGTGAGCGGATCCTATGCTGTCGGCGGGCTAGTGGGAATGAAATATTATGGCACTGTTACCAACTCCTATGCCACCGGAGCCGTGAGCGGAGACTGTAATGTAGGCGGGCTGGTGGGACGGAACTATGGCACTGTCAGCAACTCGTATGCCACCGGAGCCGTGAGCGGAGAATGGGTAGGCGGGCTAGTAGGAGTGAACTATGGCGGGACTGTCACCAACTCCTTCTGGGACATCGAAACTTCCGGTCGGTCTTCAAGCGACGGCGGCACGGGAAAGACCAGTGCCGAGATGAAGGATATCGCGACATTCACGGATGAATCAACAGAGGGACTGGATACGGCATGGGACTTCGTCGGCGACCCCAACGACGATACGGGGAGCGAGGACATCTGGGATATGGACGGGGACGGACGGATTAACGATGGCTATCCGTTCTTGAGGGTGATCGCCGAGACCGATAATATTTCACCGACAGCCGATGCCGGCGGGCCTTATACTGTGGAGGAAGATAGCTCTTTGATTCTGAACGGCACGGGCTCTTCTGACAATGTGGGGATCGTGTCTTATGACTGGGATGTGAACAGCAGCGGTACCTATTCAGAGTCCGACCTTACCGGTGCTCAACCATCGTTCACGTGGAGCGAACCAGGAACTTACAATGTGACATTAAAGGTTACCGATTATGGAGGCAACTGGGATACGGATAATACCGAAGTGACGGTGGTCGATATCACCGACCCCAATATAATATCGGATGACAGCACGTCAACGGGAACGACAGGGGATATCTACGAGTTCGATATCACCGCCTCGGATAA
>CAZUZU010000078.1:0-12629 GCA_964624865.1 uncultured archaeon | reverse complement strand
GCTGTAACCAAAGGCGGGTTGACAATGAGGTTTGACTCCTTTGGTCGGGCACTACAAGGTCATTAAAGCACATGCCCTGGTAGTGCTGTATACACTTGCGTGGTCGGGCACTACAAGGTCATTAAAACACATGCCCTGGTAGTGCTGTATACACTTGCGTGTACTGGCACTACAAGGTCATTAAAACACATGCCCTGGTAGTGCTGTAACCACTAGCGTGGTCGGGCACTACAAGGTCATTAAAGCACATGCCCTGGTAGTGCTGTAACCAAAGGCGGGTTGACAATGAGGTTTGACTCCTTTGGTCGGGCACTACGGGGCATAAAAGCACATGCCCTGGTAGTGTAGCGGCCAATCATGCGGGCCTGTCGAGCCTGCGACCCGAGTTCAAATCTCGGCCGGGGCGCTTTTCTTTTTATTATTCACTAGTCGCGCCCCGGCCTTACTCGGGCGTTATGCCTCTGGTTTTTTCCTTGCTTAAGCGCCCTCGCTCCAACTAACTCACTTCGTTCGTTGGTCTGGCTCGTGTGAAACAAGTTTCACACTCGTCTCGGCCAAACCTGCGGTTTCCCAACCCCCTTTTCGTCACTGTTGTTCTCGTTAGTCGCGCCCAGGCCTGATTCGCATGTTTATTCACTGGTTTGTCATCGGCATAATCCACGGCTCGATGACGTCGCGGGAAGAGGACTTTCTCGATAAACTTTATAAATATTAACCATATTCCCATTCCCGTATGCATATGCGTGTGGTCTGGACAACGTGATAGTATGATGAAAAACCCCTCTTTGAACGCATTGACTTTTAAAAATGGGGGATTCTGTTGTTTTTTGGCCCGCGAAAATATTGTGCAGTAGAAAAAGTTCGAGGTGAACCAAATGAAGGAAATAAGGTTTCACGGAAGAGGAGGTCAGGGGGCACAGGTAGCCTCACGTCTTTTGGGAAGAGCGGCTTTTATTGAAGGCAACTCCATCAGTGCCTTCCCGTTCTTCGGGGTCGAAAGAAGGGGTGCGCCGGTAACGGCTTTCACCCGTATCGACAAGATCCCCATCAAGATAAAGTCCCAGATATACGAGCCGAACTACGTGGTGGTCCTGGATCCCTCGCTCCTGAACGCAGTCGATACCACAGCAGGCATAACACAGGGAGGTATCATGCTCATAAACAGCAGAAAGAAGCCCGGTGAGATCAAGCCCGCGCTTGGCAGAGATGACATTACGGTGGCAACGGTCTCGGCCACGGATATTGCCAGTAAGCACGGGCTGGGAAGCAGGATGGCGCCCATAGTGAACACCTCAATGGTTGGAGCGTTCTCTGCCATAGCCAAGCTGGTATCCATAGATAGCGTAGTGGAGGCCATTAAGATGGACGTTCCCAGGAAGAGGGAAGAGAACGTGGCGGCTGCCAAAGAGGCCTATGAGAACCTAAGGATCGAGGAGGAATGAATATGAAATTCTATACATACGAAGAGGTGCCCCTGAACACGATGACCTGGATACCATCCACTGAGAACAAGACCGGTGGATGGAGAACCCTAAGGCCGGTCATCGATCACGACAAGTGTATAAGATGCATGATGTGCTGGAAATTCTGTCCGGACGTGGCCATCAAGCTTGTGGAGGACGACCCGGACGCCAAATGGGACCGTAAGCCCGAGGTAGACTACGACTTCTGCAAGGGTTGCGGTCTTTGCTTCCACGAATGTCCCGTGGACGCAATAGAGATGGTACAGGAGGACTGAAAATGGTAATGGACGTTATGACCGGAAACAAAGCGGCGGCCTGGGGCTCCAGGCTGTCCAGGGCACAGGTGGTGTCGGCATATCCCATCACCCCCCAAACAACGGTGGTCGAGAGGATTGCGGATTTCATCGCGGACGGAGAGTTCGAGACCGAGTTCATCAAGGTGGAGAGCGAGCACAGTGCCATGGCCTCGTGCATAACCGCGTCACAGACCGGGGTAAGGACATTCACTGCCACCTCATCACACGGTCTCATGCTCATGCACGAGATGCTCATGTGGGCCTCCGGAGCCAGAACCCCCGTGGTGATGAGCGTTATAAACAGGGCCAACGGACCGCCTTGGTCGGTTTGGGCGGATCATCACGACTCAGTGGCACAAAGGGACACCGGATGGATACAGATATACGCGGAAAGCAACCAGGAGGTTCTGGACACCATAATCAAGTTGTACAAGGTGGCCGAGGACCCCGATATTATGCTCCCCGGCATGGTGATGGAGGACGCCTTCATCCTGTCCCACACAGTGGAGCCCGTGGACATACCCGACCAGGACAAGGTGGACGAGTTCCTACCAGGTTTCGACCCCGAGAACATACTGGACACGGATGATCCCAGGGGATTCGGCTCCTTGGTAATGCCGGACAACTACATGGAGTTCAGATACAACATAGCAAAGGCGATGGACAAGAGCCGGGAAAAGCTCAGGGAAGTGGAAAAGGAGTTCCTAGAGATATTCGGCAGGGGCGTGGTGGGCCCCATCGAGGAGTACCACTGCGAGGACGCCGACATAGTCCTGGCCATTGCCGGGACGGTGGCCTCCACCGCGAAACACGTGGTGGACGGGATGAGAAAGGAAGGCAAGAAGGTGGGACTGGCAAGGATAAGGACGTTCCGACCCTTCCCCTACGAGGAGATAAGGGACCTGGCTGCCAGGATCCCTCTGCTGGGCGTGGTGGACCGCAGCTTCTCCTTCGGATTCAACGGTGCCTTCTCCACCGAGATCAAGGGCGCTCTATATGACAGAAAAGACCTGCCGATAATAAAGAACTACATCGCAGGTATCGGTGGTAGAGACCTTACCCCGAAGGTCCTGAGGAAGATATTCGAGGATGCATTGAGGGTAAAGGACGAAGGACTGGACAATGAATACGAATGGGTTCAGCTTCGCGGCGGTTCAGAGAGGTGGTGGTAAAATGGCAGAAAAGATAAACGTAAAGTTACCCATACCGGAAGAAGAGAACATGCTGAGCGGACACGTGGCCTGTCTCGGCTGCGGTGCAGCATTGGCAATGAGATATACCCTGAAAGCCCTTGGCAAGAAGAGCATATTGTCCATACCCGCTTGCTGCTGGGCGGTCATACCAGGGGTTTGGCCGAGGCGGAACCTCGAGGTTCCCCTTGCATACACCGCGTTCGAGGTCACTGGCGCGTCGATCTCAGGTATAAAGGCCGCGTTAAAGGCAAAAGGAATTGACGATGTTACAGTTGTTGGCTGGGCAGGCGACGGCGGAACCGCGGACATTGGGATACAGGCCTTGAGCGGTGCCGCGGACCGAAAGGACGATGTGATGTACATAATGTACGACAACGAGGCCTACATGAACACGGGAATACAGAGAAGCGGCAGTACGCCGCCGGGAACATGGACGACCACCACCCCGGTTGGATCCACCAATTTCTGGGAAAAGAGCCCGAAAAAGAACATGGTGGAGATTATGGCGGCCCATGAGATCCCCTACACGGCCACAATGAGCATCGGCTATCCGGAAGACATGGTGAGGAAGATAAAGAAGGCCAAGGAGATAGAGGGTACAAAATTCCTTCAGATATACGCACCTTGTCCAACAGGCTGGAGATCCGCACCTGAAAAGACAATCGAGCTGTGCAGGCTGGCGGTGGCAACAGGCATATATCCCTTGTACGAGGTGGAGAACGGCGTGTACAAGATCAACAAGAAGCCCAAGGAACTTAAGCCTTTGAGGGAATACATCAGCCTGCAGGGAAGGTTCAGGCATCTTCCGGAGGATTTCATCGACGAAATGGAAAAGGACGTACATAAAAGGTGGAAAATGCTTCTCAAAAAGGAGGAGTTCACCGCCTCGCTGAAAGAAGAATTGGAAGAATAGGATACTTTTGCCGAGTATCGCTTCTTCCTCTCTTTTTCTTTTATTGTCCCCTTATGCACTAGAATTCAAGCCGTTTATACCTCAAGCTTTCAATAATCAGATTTATATATAGTTAAGTATTAAGTGTCGTCTGCAAATACGCCAAAATATAGTTTAAAATCCAAGAAAAGAAGTACAGGATGTGATGATTAATGGGTGCAGCACCTAACGAAGGCGGTGTGAGTAAAACTGAAGCGATAGAGCAGTTAAAGGCGGCTCAAAGCTTTATTAAAGAGGCGAAATCAACCGGGCTGGATGTTTCCGGGGCTGAAGATATATACAAATCATCAAGGCCTTTGTTGAAACAGGGAGATTTTTACGGGGCTTTTCAAATAGCTCAACAGGTCATCCAAGAGATAGAGGCGTTAGTGTCCGCTCCAGAACCTAGTTTGAGGGACAGCGCACCCCAATCCACCCCTGCTCAAGCTGATACTGAGCAGGGAGGAAAAAGCGAGGCCGTCAATAAACTAAAGGAAGCAAAACGGAAGATGTCCCAAGCAAAGAACGCGGGCATCGACACGTCACCTTTCATAGATTGGTTCAAGGACGCAAAGCCGGCCCTGGACAGGGGAGACTTTGCCACGGCCAATGAGATCGCCAATGAGATCGTTCAGGAAATAGACGCCCAGCTGGAGGAGAGCGGAGGAGGGGGAGTCGAGGCGGACCCCGGCCAGGCGGTAGAAGCCGAGGCGGTACCTTTCGAGCCGGTCCCAGAAGTAGCTCCTCAGCAGGCCGGTGTTTCCAGAAAGGAGGCAAGAGAGAAGTTAAGGGATACCAAGAGCTTTCTGGGTGACTTGAAATCTCAGGGTTTCGATGTTAACAAGGCGGCACAAAGGTTCAAGGACGCAAAGCCCCTTTTAAAACAGGAGGACTATAACGGAGCGTATCAGGTTGCCGACGAGGTATACTATATGCTGGAGCAACTACAGGGAGGGGGAGGAGAGGCTGAAACGCTCCAACCCATGGTACCAGAGGAAGCTGAGCCGCAGGAAGGGACCGTCCCCATGGAGGACCCCATGGCCCTGGCCGGTGAGGAGATCAGCAGCTTAGGTGCGGCCATCGAGCAAGCCGGGCAGACCACGGACGTGTCCGAGGCAAGGGAACAGCTGCAGATGGCGGTGAACTCAATGAACGCGGGGGATGCAGAAACCGCGCTGGAATACACCCGAAACGCCAGGGAATTACTGCCCGTGGCTGAAGAAGGAGAGCCTGGGGCGGAGGAGGCAGTGGCTGCTGAAGAGGCGGTACCTCCGGAGGGGGCTGTACCTGTGGAAGAAGGAGCGGGCGGGGAGTTCATGGTGGAAGACAAATCCCAGGACGCGGTTTCCGCCATCCAGAACGCCAAGGCAAACCTTAAGGAGCTGAAGGGAACAGGTGTGGACGTGTCCGAGGCAAGGGATATGCTCATCGCAGCGAAACCGGCCATGGACGCAGGAGATTTCGACGAAGTGCTAAATATTTGCGATGCTGTGCAGGTAAAGATCGAAGAGCTCAAGGAAAGGGGAATGGTGGACGTAGTTAAGGAAACCATCTCGAACCTGGAAAAGAACATGGGGGCCCTGGACGACGCAGGCGCTCCTACAGATGAGGTGGAAGAGCACATCACCAAGGCCAAGGAGTTTATCTCGGAGGAAAAGGTGGACGAGGCAAAGGAGGAAGTGGAAAAGACAAAGGAGGCAATGAAACCCCTGATGGACAAGTACATGGGGAAGAAAGCCACCTCCCGGTTCCTAGCACTACAGTCCGAGGTGTCCACTGCCAAGGAAGAGGGCGTGGACCTGGGCGAAGTACTACCGTTATTCGATGAAATGAAGGCCGCATTCGAGGCAAAGAGATACGGTGAAACATTGAGCCTTGCAGACAAGGTGGAAACGGGAATAAAGAACGCCAGGAGCAAAAGGGAACTGGTATCCCTGCTCAAGGAGGCAAAGTCTAAGATTGACGAGGCGAGGAACGCCGGTGCGGAGATCGCTCACGCCGAGGACATCTTCAACATGGCCAAGCCCGCCGTAAAGGAAAAGGACTACGAAAAGGCCATGGAATACGGTATGAAGGCCCTTGATGAAGCGGAGAGCGCCCTTATCCAGCATAACGTGTTCAACCTCATCCAAGATATACAGACCAAGGTCAAGGAAGCTGACAACAAGAGTATAGGAATAGAGCAGATAAAGGGCAATTTCGAGCAGACCAAGAACATGTTGGAGGAGGGGGATTTCGACGGTGCCTATGCCCTTGGAAAGCAGACTGAGATGGAGATAGACTCCCTGCTCAAGAAGTTTGAAGAATCCAAGGAGAGGATCGAGGCGATCGAGGCGGACCTCAGCGAAATGAAGTCCAAGGGAATCAGGAGCCCCATGGCCGAATCCTTGGTGGACGACGCCTACCAGGCGCTGGAAAGGCAGGACTACGGCGGCGTGGACGAGGTATGTTCCAGGATACAAAGGATGATGGACGAGGGCAAGAGAAGGTACGACGAGGCCTTCGGCGCCATCAACAGGGCACAGGCCAAGATATCAGAGGCAAAGACCCTCGGTGCATCGACAAAGGAGGCCGAGGTCATCTTCAACAACGTATCACAGGCCCTTGACGACGCTGACTACGAAGAGGCCATAGAATACGCCAGGCAGGCGGAGGAATCCGCAATATTGAGCAAGCAGAGATACGAGAGGGCATTCGACGTGGTTTCCATGGCCCAGGTGAAGATAACGGAGGCCAAGAAGATAGGGGCGGACGTGTCCAAGGCAATGGACTTCATGAAACAGATCAACATGTCCTTGGACGAGGGCGACTATGACAAGGTCATGGAGCTAGCGAGGCAGGCGGAGAACATAGCGGACGAGACCAAAAGGGTCACCGAGCAGATCGTAGATTCCATCCAGATGTCCAAGAACAAGATAGAGGCAATGCGAAAGAAGGGCGTGGACGTGGCAGAGGCTGAAAAGTACTTCAACCAGATGTTATCCGCCGTGGACCGCACCGACTACCAGGAAGCCCTTAAATTGGGAGAGATGACCCTGGAATCCATAGAAAGGGGTAGGCTGGTGCACGAGCAGCTGGTGGAAGAGATAAAGGCCGCCCAGAAGAAGATCAGCGAGGCCAAGGATCTGGGCGTGGAAATAGCAAAACCAATAGCAGTGTTCAATCAGATCCCCATGGCCAGGAACAGCGGCGATTACGCCAAAGCGATATCGCTGGCCAAGGACGCCAGAACAAGGGTCGAGGAGGGGCTAAAGCGATTCCAAGCCCTCCAAAAGATCCAGGAAACATATCAAAGGGTTAACGACGCCAAGAAGATAGGCAGCGACGTCAGCACCAGCGAGGAGATGCTTTCCCAGGCAAGGGAAGCGCTCAAGCTTGAAGATTTCGACGGCGCCATCAGGCTTTCCAAGCAAGCAGCCCAGGAACTGGCCACAAAACTATTGGGGCAGAGCGCCAGCACCATTGCCGCCGAACCAGGCCAGCAAGAAGGAAATAATCTGTAGAGTGGGGAAAATGGGAAGACGAACGGTCCCTTACCTAGCTCCGTCCATAATTGTGTTTATCTTGTTATTTGCACCATTTTTCTGCGATGCCCAGGCGGAGGCAGATACGGATTTTGCCACCTTTTTTGAGGATTATAACACGGATACAGGCAACTTCTCATCCTACGATGCCGGGGACACCGTTATGATCCGAGATGAAATCGCTCATCTACGGTACCTTGCCGACGAGGACGTTACAGAAATATGGCTGGAAAGCGTGGGTGCAGGAATAGATCACGAGAGGTTGACATTCCTAGGGGATCTAAGGGACAGATACGAGGTTGGCGAGAAAATAGAGATTAGCCTACACATTATTGAAGACGGGGTGGGAGAGAGCTATTCATATTCCCTGAAGGATATTAATAAGATAGACGATGGCATTGACAAGGTTGAGAAGAAAGATGAAAAGGGTCTGAATGTCTTCGGTTACCACGTATCTCTTCCGGAGAAACTGGACACCAATATAGGGCATTTCCTCCTCCTGAGCCTGATATGGCTGGCCATTGCGATAGCCGTATATTTCATTATCAATCCTGTGATCAGGACCCTGACAAAAAAGACCGAGACCAAGATCGACGATATGATCGTAGACATAGTCCGGGTTCCCATCCTCATTTTAATATTTCTGTACGGTATGGTAGACTCCCTTCACGCACTGGGAGTCAGCGGGGAACTCCAGAATTTCATATCACTGGCATACAATATGGGCATAATCCTTGTTATAATCTGGCTCGTCTACAGGATATTCAACGACGTCTTGATATACCTGGGTCACAAGGCCGCAAAAAGACACAAACCCGAGTTTTCACACACCCTTCTCCCGGTGATACGCAAGCTGGGTGTGATTATCATATTCTTAGCCTCCTTGATGTACGTGTTCGGCATTTTCGGTCTGGAGATCACCGGATTTTTAGCAGGTGCAGGTGTGATCGGTCTCGTGATCGCCTTTGCTGCCCAGGAGACCCTGGGCAACTTCTTTGCAGGTATGTTCCTAATCATGGACCCGCGCTTCAAGGTGGGCGACCTGGTAACAATGGACAATCATCTCTATAGGGTTTCCCACATAGGCATTCGAAGCACCGAGCTTTACAATGTTGAGGACAACACAACAGCCATTATCCCCAACAGCCTGCTTGCAAATCAAAAGATATACATACTTACCGCCCCCGATAGGCTGGCCCGCGTAAAGATTGATTTCGGGGTTGCATACGGCTCCGATGTGGCAAAGGTGGAAAAGGTTGTCATGTCCGTTATCAACAAGCACCCCGAAGTGATCCAAAAGGACGAGGACCACGGCCCATTGTTCCGATTCACCAGTATGGGAGATTCGGCGCTTATAATGTTCGTAAAGGTCTGGGTCAAAGAGGTCCAGGAGATGTGGCGCATCAAGCACGAGCTGACCACCCAGATATACAATGCCCTGAACGAAGCGGGCATAGAGATACCGTTCCCGCAAATGGACGTCTGGATGAAGAAAGATGCCAAATGATAAGTATTTCATGGCAATTAACGGATATAGAAAAAAGTAATATACATGCGACAACAATAAAAGTAGTGAGGGAATCAAAATGAAGAGACTGCTCATGGATATCATATGCTGCCCGGTATGCAAGGGTGAGCTGGAGCTTAAGGTGGAAAAAGAGGAGAACGAAGAGGTCATAGAGGGCCAGCTCCGTTGTAAGAAATGTGACTATAATTACCCCATTGAAGATTCCATACCCAATCTCCTTCCCCCCGAGCTGATGGAAAGGTACGATCGAGCGGTGAAGAGGGAGAAGGGAAAAAAGAAAAGATCAGAGAAATGAGGTGGATCCAACGGATATAGAACTCTCGAACAAGTACTCCGAACAGCAGGTCAGGTTATCCCTCGTTTTCGCAGAGATAGACCGATTATTGAAGAATAGAACTGAGGCGGAATATCTCGCCGGCAAGAAATCCAAAGTGATCTATTGCCTGGGCGCTACAATAGTTATATTGGCCGTGGTGATCTCGGTTTTACTCTACCTACTGTTTGGTTAACAACTTATTGCACTCGAGAAGCGATCATATATTAGATGGAAAACAGATAGAGGGAATCAAAGATGAAGGAGCGCTTGAGTAGATCATCCAAGAAGGCAGGCCTTCCTCCCGGCACATTGGTGTATGTGGGAGACAAGGCACAGAAAAAGGTTAGAATAACACTTATCGACTACACCGAAGAGGACCTTAATGAAAGTAAGATCAAGAGGATCGAGGATTGTTTTACTTACAGGGACAAAGAGAGTGTTACCTGGATAAACGTGGACGGCATTAACAGGCCGGACATCATAGAGAAACTCGGCAGTCATTTCAATCTTCATCCACTGCTCTTGGAAGATATATTAAACACATCGCAGCGCCCGAAAATCGAGGACTATGGCGATCACATATTCGTGGTCCTTAGGATGTTTTATTTCGACAAATCCCGGCAAACCATCAACTCAGAGCAGATCAGCCTCGTTTTTGGCGAAAATTACGTAATCTCTTTCCAAGAGGCAATGGGAGACGTCTTCGAGCAGGTTAGAGAGAGAATTAGAAATGCCAAAGGCAGGATAAGGGAGAAGGGGGCGGACTACCTTGCATATGCACTTATAGATGCCGTTGTGGACAATTATTTTGTTGTTCTGGAGAACACGGGACGGAAGATAGAGGAAATAGAGGAGGACCTGGTGGAGGAACCTGAACCTCGGGACCTCACCTCCATCCACAAACTGAAAAGAGAGGTTGTTTACCTAAAGAGATCCGTATGGCCGCTGCGTGAGGTGATCTCAAGGTTGGAAAGGGGCGGCTCGGAACTGATAGAGGATTCCACAGGGATATACCTCAGGGACGTTTACGATCACACCATCCAGGTCATCGACAGCATAGAGACCTACAGGGACATGCTTTCAGGCATGGTGGAGCTGTATCTTTCCAGTATCAGCAACAAGATGAACCAGACAATGAAGGTCCTGACCATCATCGCAACGATATTCATACCCCTTACATTCATCGCCGGGATTTACGGCATGAACTTCAACCCCGAAGCCTCGCCCTACAATATGCCGGAGCTGAATTCTTACTGGGGCTATGTCAGCGTGTGGATCGCGATGATTGTGGTGGCAACGGTCATGGTCATCTATTTCAAGAAAAAGAAATGGCTCTAACATACTGCTATCGATAGATTAATAAACAACACATCAATTAAAGGAAAAGTGGAAAAATGAGTGATGGCCAAGAGATCGCATCCGAGCAGGAAGGTTATGACGAAACGATCAGTCCACCCAACATAAAGTACGGCAGGTTCAAGCTCCCCATCGATATGGAGAGCGAAGGGCTCATCCTCTCCTTCAAAAGGGAGGGGGAACACCTGGATTACCATAGGGAATACAATGAAGAAACGGTGGATAAGCTTGTTCAAACAAAGGCGGAATCCGTCATAATCAACCCTGTGGAGCCGGTGAACAAGCCGAAGACGATCACACCCTATCTGCTCATCGAGCTGGAAAAACCATTGGTCATAGAGCCCAGGAGCAAGAGCAACATATACCTGAAATTCCCGGTGGAGATCGGAATATTCGTTGGTAACGGTAAAAACAGAGAGGCCTTGGACCTTCTCGCCTTCACACCGTTGAAGTACGCGCTGTACGGCGACCCCCGCTCCGGCACCATTTGCAAGTACTGGAAGAGCCCCGTCCACACCGCTCCTCCCGCTACGGATCCTCTGTTAGAGGGGGTTATTCAGCTAACCGTCAAGAACCTTACCCCTGACTGGGCAACATTGACCCGGGCCGTCTTCAACGCCTACGGAATGAAGCTATTCTATGACCGGGATTCTGTTGCAATCAACGCCGTGATGAAGATAAGGTCCGAGCTTGTAGCGGAAACGGATGTACCGCCTTCCCCGCCGAGAAAGGGTATGAACCCCTCTATAGAGCTGTACACCAGCCTCAAACCGCCTGTGCCACATAAAAAATTCGTAATGGAGGCGGGCATATGATCCAAGATATCCTTGACACCGTGCTTTACGGAAACGTGACTGTATACACAGTTATGTTCGCCGGTGTAATATTGTTAGCGGCAGCCATAATCGCAAAGTCCATAGGTATGTACGTGAGAAGGAGCATCAAGGATAACGTTGAGGTGCACAAACTCCGTTTGATATTGAAGCTCATAAATTACATTATAATGTTGTTTGCCCTGATAATAATACTTCCCATGCTTGGCTTCAATCCCTCCGGTCTTTTGGTCGCTGGAGGCATCGTCGCCCTTGTTCTGGCATTCGCGGCCCAGAGCTTAGTGAGCAACCTCATCTCCGGCATATTCCTTTTCTTCGAGAGGCCTGTGAAGATAAGCGACGCGGTGGAGATAAACGGCAACGCCGGCATTGTCGAGGATATCGGATTGCTCTCCACCACGGTAAGGAAATGGGACGGCTACACGGTAAGGGTGCCCAATAATACCGTCTTCACCACTGATATCATTAACTACATGAACACAGCCGCAAGGCGATTCGAGTACGTGGTGGGCATCCGTTACAAGGACGATGCCGACAAGGCTGTTGAGATCATCGACGAGCTTGTGGAAAAGGAGCCTCTGGTGCTAAAGAACCCTGCCCATCAGGCCTTTGTGGATAATCTCGGCGACAACTCGGTTAACATAGTGATTCGGCTTTGGGCCCCGCCCACCGAGTGGTACGGCGTCAAGATGGCGGTCCTGTGGAAGATCAAGGCCGAGCTGGAAAAGAACGGCATACAGGTTCCGTTCCCCCAGAGAACCGTCTGGTTTCCCGAGGGGGTAAAAATGGAAGGGGGCGGCCCGAAAACGACGAGCGAAGAGGGTTAACATGCCTGCCAAAAGGAAACGCGGAGGAAGGGGCTACGTGGCCGGGGACGTGAAGGCCATAGCCCACCAGCGCATAGACGTGCTGTTTGATATTGCCGAGAAAGCGGCCATGTGCCGAGAGTTCGGATGGGCGAGAAGGTACGTGACCCTGGCAAAGAAGATCGGAATGAGAGCGACCATAGGCATTCCCAAGAGATGGAGGGCCTATTACTGCCGCCACTGCCTTTCCTTTCTCCTTCCACCTCACAATGCAACGGTGCGAATAAACAACGGTATGATCACAAAGAAATGCCTTCACTGCGGCAAGGTCAGGAGGGTTCCGTTTTCTGGCAAGGGCGGGGAACACAATGAGCGGAAATAAA
>CAZUZU010000077.1:11235-12782 GCA_964624865.1 uncultured archaeon | reverse complement strand
CCGGATACATATCTACCTGTTTTTTTCTTTTTTTTTATTTTTATAATGACTTGTTAGTCAACATTGTTGCATCATGGAGGACATATTGTATCACATTATATGTAGTTATGATTTAGGAAATATATTAAATTGTTGCTCCCGATCAAATAACCTTCCCTTTTTATTTTGTTAGTTTTTATCATTTAGTGCCGAAATCCATATCTATCAGTTCGTCGATATGGGTGTGACATGGACGCATTAGTAGTAATGGACGTGGAGACCACTCATTACAAGCCCCTGCTGGCCAAGGTGGTGGAGGTGGGGGCCGTTGCATTTGATACCGAGGGCGGGGAGCTGTCCCACTTCTCCACGATGTGCACCCCTGGCAACGAGTACCTGGACAGCGAGGCGCTGAAGGCCCTGGAGGTGTCGGGCATAACGCTCAACCAGGTGCTGGCCTCGGAGCCCGACACGGTGGCCGCGTCCAAGTTCTGGAAATGGCTGGACAAGCTGAGCTACAAGGGCATGCAGTACGACCTTGCAGGCTTCAACTCGGACGGCTTCGACGCCATAATTTTGGGTAACAAGCCCTGGAACATTTCCCGCTCCCTTTGGAAATACGACGTGATGCTCATGGCCCACCCCATAATGGCCGAGGCGGGGGCCCTGGAATACCTCAGCGGCATGCAAAGATACAAGTGGCCCTCCCTGGCCCAGGCCCGGGAGTTCTTCGAGGTGGAGAGGGAGGGTCAGCCGCACCGTGCCCTGAGCGATGCCAGGGTCACGGCCGCTATCCTGTTCAAGATTTTGAAGCGCGGTAGGTAATTCAGCCTAAAAACCGAAATACACTGTTCGAATTACGATTATTTCAAATCGTATATAATTGATAGTGCTTCTGAGGGTGATAAAATCTTGACCCTTTCTTGCTCTTTGAGTCCTTTGTCTCCCGAAAGAATCGGACATTTGAGTTTTATTGCCAAGGCGAGATATGGTGAATCTTTAAGGTTTAATTGCATTGCCCCCGGCATTTTGTCTGAGAATTCAGAAAAGGAGATGAACTCGGTTTCACTCTTAATGAATGACAGGACCTTTGACAACTCTACTTTAGATAATTTGCTGAGAGATAGTATTTTGTCCATTCTGTTGCCGATTTCCAAGAATAAGAACTCGGGTGCAATTAATTCAAATGTATTGAATATCTTATTTGCTTCAAATACCTCAAAACTTCTGCCCCTACTAATCAACGCAGAAAATATTACATTTGCGTCAATGACCAGGAACATGTATCATTCTCCCTTCATCAGGCCCTTGTATCTCTTGGCCAAGGCCCGATTGACCTCCTCGGTCAATTCCTTTGCTTCCTCCTCGGTCAATTCCGAGTTCTCTATGATACGTTTCAATGCGGCCAGTTCGTCGAGTTCCTCTTTCAATCTCCTTTCCACCACCAGCTGCCACCTTATCTTTGGTGCCGATTCCAACTCTTTCAGGTCCTCTGGAAGCTTAATAACGACCTCGGTCATGTTTTATCACCGGTAATAATATAGTGTTTTAAGGTATATAAACAATAT
>CAZUZU010000077.1:1381-11225 GCA_964624865.1 uncultured archaeon | reverse complement strand
ATGGCGGCGAGATATTTAAAGAACGAGCAATATGTGGATTATAAAGTCGGAACTGGTGATGTACAATCCCAACAATTATTAGGCCCTGCTTATTTGAACGGAGTTATGAAGCGGGACATCGAGAGCATCGAAACCATGGTCCGAAAGTGCAGGGGGTGCGGGCTGTGGAAGAGCAGGAGCCGGGCGGTTCCGGGCGAGGGCCCGGGGAATGCCGCCCTAATGTTCGTGGGCGAGGCCCCTGGCAGGAAGGAGGACGAGAGCGGCCGCCCCTTTGTGGGAAGATCGGGCGAGCTGCTGTCCCAGGTGCTGGAATCATCCGGCCTGGACAGGTCGAAGGTCTATATCACCTCCGTTCTAAAATGCCGCCCTCCCGACAACCGGCAGCCAAGGGCGGACGAGATGCGATCCTGCACCAAGCTGTGGCTGTTCCCCCAGATCGAGCTCATCGACCCGGACGTGGTGGTGGTGCTGGGGAGGGTGGCAATGAAATGTCTCCTTGGCAAGGGCAAGCTAAAGGACCATCACGGCAAGCTCGTGGAGAAAGAAGGCAGAAATTATTTCGTTACCTATCATCCCGCGGCAGGCATCCGGTTCCCCGAGCTGAAGGACAGGCTGAAGGAGGACATCGACAAGCTGGTGAACATGATCAAAAGGTGAGGGAGAGGTAAATCACCCACCACCCCGTGTTTCTAGAAGCCGTCTCCATGTTTTTCTGTGCTAGAAAACGTTTTATAACATATTTCTTTATCAACCATCAAGGGGAATAACATGGTAACTATAAAACCTAAGGTCAAATGGCGGTACGAGACCGGCAATTCGGTCAACAATATAGAGTTCCTGTCGGATGACAGGATCTTGATCTCTGCGGACGACGAGCTCTATCTCGTGAACAAAAAGGGCAGGGTGGTTTGGAAGCACACCTCGCAGGGATTCATCAATACCGTGGTCTACGATAAAAAGAACGGGTCCGTGGTGTTTGACGCATCAGAGGAAGTCATATCGCTAGACGGAAAAGGTAAGAACCAATGGGAGCTTTACATAGGCGCCTCGGTGGACAGTATATATCCCGCCAACGGTCGATACCTGGTGGCCACACACGACGGGGTGCTGTACTCCATAGATAAGTCCGGAGATACGAAGTGGAAATTCGATGCCGGGTCCAAGATAGCGGCGCTTGGATTTGGAAAAGATCTCGTATTGATTACCAAGAACGGGGATATCTGCGGCCTGGACCCCAAGAAAGGCAAGGAACAATCGCATGTCAACACTTCCAAAGAGTTCAGGATAGCCTCCTACGTGCCCGAGGAAAACCTGTTCGTTTACGGCACCTCCAAACGCAAGATCGGGGCGTTCTCCATCAAGGGAAAGCTCCTCTGGGAAAGGAAAGTTCAATACATGCCCACCTACATGAAGCAGATTGGGGGCAAGATCGTCATTGGCGGGAGGGACGGAACGGTGTTCGTGTCCACGACGGAGCCTCGCATCCTTCATAGATTCAAGGTGGGCGGCGAGGTACTGACCAGCGACAATTTCGAACTGGAGGGGGAGGAATATTTTGCCGTAGGCTCCGGTGATAACACGGTCACAATCTGGAAGAACAACAATCTGGTATGGAAGAAGGAGCTTGAGGACTGGATAAACGACGTTGGCATTATATCCAAGGACAATGTCATGTACATTGCATCTGCCGATATGAATCTGTACTCCGTTTCCATTGCCGCGATAAAGAAAGAGGAACCTCCCCCGCCTCCGGAACCCGAGCCAGAGGAGCAAGAAATGGAGTTCGAGATGGTGGAACCCGAACCCGAGGAAGAGCCGGAGCCGGAGATGGATTACGAGCCCGTAGAACTTCCTACCAGGAACGAGACCGAGATACTTAACCAACTGTATTCCTATATTACCAAGAACAAGAAGATGATCTTTACCCGAAGCGAGATAACGAATATCTATTTCTCTCTGAAGGCCCAGAACTTCGTGATACTCGCCGGCAGACCCGGTTTGGGCAAGACCAAGCTCGCCATCGAGCTGGCCAACACCATGCGGGAGGAGATATACGGCCCTGAGTACATATCCGAGGTGTTCATACCGATACACCACGATTTCGACGAGTCGGACCTCCTTGGCTACGTGAATCTCAACGACGAGTTCATGCCCTCGGCCCTTACCAAGACCCTTTTCTTTCATAAGAACATGCTGAAGGACATAGACAGCATCCAAGAGGACGAGAAGCTGTGTTTCATTATCCTAGACGAGATGAACCTATCCCAGCCGGATTTCTACATGTCCAAGCTTTTGTCCGCGATCGAAAGCGGTAAGCCCATACCTTTACCCACATCCAAGGATTTCAAGGAGGTAATCTATCGGCCCCTGCCGAAGAACACCTACGTCATTGGTACCATAAACAGCTACAAGGAGGAGAGTACCAGGGTGAAGCTGAGCGGCGGGGTTAAAAGGCGGGCAAACATCATATTCGTTTCCAATCCCCTGGACAGGGTCTTTGCACTGGAGGACGTCAAGGAGCAAAAGAGAAAGTTCTTCAGGTATCTAACTACATTGCTGGAGCAGGTGAAGATCGATATAGACGAGGGCTCGCTCATGGGAAGCTTCAAGAAGATCGATTTCAAGACAGTCAACAAGAAAGAGAAGCTCCAGATATTCAACCGACTGTTCGAAGTGACCTCCATCATGAACCACCACGACGAGAGCAAGCTCACCCTTGGCATACTTCAGGATATCCTGGAGTACATGGTATACAGCAAGAAGATCATGGGCTTGGAGGAGGCCATGGATTTCCAGGTCCTGCAGAAGATAATTCCCCAGATATCCGGGGACGTGAAGATCATAGACGAGCTGCTGCGGCTGCCCAACTTCCAAAAGGAGTATCCCAAGTCTTCTGAGGTATTGAAGACAATGAGAAGTGACGCCGTTGCCAACATGAACATCATAGTGCATCAGGTATGAGCCTACCATGAAAAAACCAGTGATATACGTCAACGGTCAGAAACTGAAGGACGTGGGGGATCGATTGGAAACCCCGTTCTCAGTGATTGTGAAGCACATTCCCACCAGTGACAGATGCGTGTTCCTGTACAATGACATGGAATACCCCATGGAGCGAATAGGCCGGAACGTGGTAACCGCCACCGTGGACTCCAGGGTAAACTACGGGGTCCACACCTTCCAGATCAACCTGGACGGCGTTGACATGTTTACCCGGCCTAAGATAATGGTGACCGAGAGGGGAAAGAAGGCCATGGGAGACATCAAGACCATGCTTCGGACTGTGTTCTCGGATACCATAAGGTGCAGGGGACCACTTATCTTCTTCGATTCGAACGGGACCAGAAGGGTCATCTCCAACCCCTACATGACCTACAACTGGCTCCGGTCCAGGTTCGACCACATAAAGGAAACCATCGTGGCCCTCAACCGGAACCTGCGGTTGAGCAGGGAGACGGTGCACAAGAAATCATTTTCCGCCAACAACGTGGACATCAGGAGGACCAGGCGTTTCCTGAGGTGCCACCCCAACTACGTGGAGAAGCTGGAGGGCCAGTACAAGGCTTCCCTGGTGTTCAAGAAAAAACATTATTCCAATATAAAGACCAGGGAGCATCTTCAGGCCTACGAGCTGGTAAGGAACATGCACCAGGACTCCTCCACCTTGATCGATATGTTCGGGCACGATAGGTACGGGCTGCAGAGGAAGAGATGCGACCAGTGGAAGAGGGAGCTGGAGTTCCTGTGCAGGAACACCTTCCTGGCCGAGATGTCCATGAGCGATATAGCCTCGGTAGCCAAGTACCCGCCCACACTACTCCAGGATGTACCAGGTGTACCGCGAGTACCTGAACAAGAGGATCAACATCGAGAAGGTGGACCGTCGAGCGGTCTACGGCAGCGTGAGCTTCCTGCAGGAGATATTCGACCAATTTGCCGTTTACACCATGGCCAGGGCCTACGACCTCGACCCGGTGTGGGACTACATCGAGAAGAGGGATGCAAGGAACAGGAGCTTCACCAACGAGGCCCGAGGCAAGGGGGGAATAATCGACCTGTACAAGGGCTACATTCCCCCGGACATAATGACCTCCTGGTGCGACCTTGATTACAATCCCACCTTTACCCTGCATTTCCGGCCGGAGAACGAGCATATATTCTTCGATTCGAAATATATCTTGGGCGAGGATGAGCTAAGGGACATAAAGATGAGGCTCATAGCCCTCATGAGTGCCTACGACATCAAGAACGGCGTGGTGATCACCAACCGCCGTCGTTTAAGGGTGCTGGAGTACGACACCAGGCACGGCCGCAATTACAAGCTGGCCGAGATCGGCCTTGTGCCCGGGGTGGTTGAACCCGACCTCGACGCCTACATCGCGACAATCAAGCGTTTTCTCGCCACCTTCATGTCAATCCAGAGAAGGGCGGACTACGTCCGGGTGAAGCCCGAGATCAGCGAGATGGAACGGGAATTGTTCGAGTGATGTTGTCAATCCAAATTTTACGGGTTTTTGACAATGGTCATGTCACTTATATCGGAAGGAAGTCAGGTATCTTACCAGTTCGCCCGGAATAAAAAATTATGGAACCATGGATTTCAATTCACCGGTATTGTAGACCTTAACTCGCGTCTGGCCCTTGAACGCCTTTTCATTCGACCAGATGCCGCAATCCAATTTCAATGCCAACGCAAAATACGGCACGTCTTTGGCATGGGGCGCAAGTTCTTCCGCCTCTGCCGGAATGGGCTGGTACTCGGTTGCCTTGACTGTTTTCACGAAAGAGTCTATGGCGGAGAGGGCCAATGAGAATTCCTTGTCGTCCAGCTTCGAGAATTGTTTTATCTTCTCCTTGTCTGTCTCCAATTCCTCGATACAGTACTCGGGTGTATACAACCTATTCCCGTGCATGGATGCCTTCACGATGAAAGATCTTGTGAAGGCTTCCTTGCTGAAGAATGAGAACAGCACGTTGGCGTCGACGACCAAATCCATTCAGACCAATCCGTGTCTGTGTGCAATCCGCGTCTTGAATTCGTCGCCCAGCTTCAAGGCCAGCTCTTCGGTCATTTCGCTGTTTTCAAGTGCCTCGTCCAGGGTCTGCAGCAGCAGGTCCTTCCAGAGGGCTTCTTTGATGGCACCTTCAGCTATCTCGGACAGTTCGGACGGTTTCAACCTGGATTTCGTCATTATCTCGCTGGAGACCTTCACGACCACTTCCGTCATTGCTAACACCGATTATAATAATCATTTTACAAATATAAATATCTTTGGTCCCGTTTTTCCCGATTGGGGCCAAAATAGTAAGGTGAAGGTCCTACTATGAGCTCAAATGATTATGCCAACTATCACAACCTGTTTTAATGAAGATAAAGCGAGAAACAGGGAAGGACGGTAAGTAAAGGGGCTTAAGCCCTTCCCGAACCACCGAAAACCCGCTTGTCAAAATATCGTACCATAAGCCTTAAATACCTGTCAAAAACTCGTTCCAAATCCCTTATATAATCTTAATCTTTTATGTTGCTTTGTAATGGGAATGTGACTCAAGACCACCATTCCTTATCAAAAGCCCCGAGGAAGTGATAGGATGCAGGATAACATGATATGGACCAAACGCGCAAGTGTTCTGATGGTTTTGTGGATTTTAGTGGTGAGCGGCTTGACCATGCTCTCCTCCGATGTGAATACCGGCGAGGGTGTGGTGGAGAGCGGGGAGGGGGGAGAGACAACCGTCGGCCAGAAGGTGCTACATCATAACACGAGGTACACGAGCCACGAACCGATCAAGATTAATGACGACAGCGAGTTCAACGCAAGCAACGGCGTGAGCAATCCCGGCGCTGCAGGGACGGAGGCGGACCCGTACATAATAGAGGGATGGGAAATCGATGGAGGGGAAAATTCGGATTGCATTGCAATATCAGGCACCACCGCTTATTTCGTAGTTAGGGACTGCTATCTGCATAATGCAAGTTGGAATGGAATCCACTTGGTAAATGCAATCAATGGTAAGATAGAAAACAATACATCTATAGACAACAGTGACGGAATTTACTTATATGATTTATGTAGCAATATCGTTATAAAAAACAATACCTGCTCCAACAATAGTGAAGGTATTCACTTAAGCCACTCATCTTCGGGTAACAGGATTGAGAACAACACCGTTTCCGAGAACACATATGTTGGTCTTCATCTCATAGGTTCTGATCTCAATATGATAGAAAATAATACTTTTTTCTCAAACTCCAATTGTACAATCACTCTTTCTTTATCAAGCAACAACAAACTCAAGCATAACAACCTTGATGTTAACAACGGATACACACTTGATTTATTGTCCTCTACATCCAGTGGAAACCAAATCTATCACAATAACTTTGATAACAGCTTAGGAGGATATATTCAAGTGAAGGATTCCGGATCAAACAACCACTGGAATAACACATCCCGCAAGGGAAACTACTGGTCGGACTACGAATCCCGCTATCCTTCGGCAACAAACGATGGGCATGTCTGGGACACGCCGTACGAGATCGATGGTAGTGCCGGGTCCAAGGATCATTATCCATTGGTCCAGAAATACGACCCAAATCTCGCGGCGAATTGGCACTTCGACGAAGGCTCCGGGCAGATCGCTTACGATTCCAGTATATATTCCAACGACGGGCAGTTGGGCTCCACCGCCGGGGCGGACGCAAGCGACCCAACCTGGACAAGCGACGGTATAAACGGGAGCGCACTGGAGTTCGACGGGGTGGATGACTACGTTGGAAATATTGGAACAGCATCGACATACAGTTTCGTTCAGAACACGGGTGTTTTTTCGATCGAGGCGTGGATAAAGCTGAGGGATTACACTGCACCGGAAGCAAATATTATTGTTGGAAATACGGCGGGATCTGCATATAAGGGCTTTTTTCTCACATATTCCAATCAAGGGGGCTATGATAACCAACTATATCTTTCCGTAAACAAAGGTACATCGGGAGATTCGGTTATTACTTCTTTGAGTTCCATTGATATAATAACTGATAATAATTGGCATCACGTCGTAGCAACAGCTAATGGTACGAATGTGGTATTTTATGTTGATGGGATGGCCGATCCCGGAACAGGTACCATGGGAACGAAATCCTCAGGAGACTCTTCAAATGTTCTAACGATTGGTAAAGCAACTCATCCAACATCACCATGTTATTTTAACGGCACAATCGACGAGGTCAGCATCTGGGACAGGACTCTCACCGCCTCCGAGATAAGCGAGCATTATAATGAATATGCCGCCGACCTCACATTAAATGCTTCAGATATTTCGTTCTCAAATCCAGATCCCAGCATCGGAGAGACGATACAAATAAATGCTTCGATTTACAATATTGGAAAAAACAGTTCAAATCCTGAAAAATGGGAAACCTTGGCACCCATGCCAACTGCTCGTCAGGGTCTTGTATGTGTTGCGGTTAATGATAAGATATATGCAATCGGTGGTAGCAACAATAGTGGCCCTCTTTCAATTGTTGAGGAATATGATCCCCAAACAGATACTTGGACCTCTAAAGAAAGTATGCCTTCTCCTCGTGCATATATGGGTGGGGCAGAAGTAAATGGAAAAATATACCTTGTTGGGGGAGCTGATGGTGGGTCCACTGTTTCTGCTGTTTGGGAATATAACCCAGATAATGATACTTGGACAACAAAGGCAGATATAATCACACCTAGATATCGGCTTGCTGCCGCTGCGTTGAATGGTGAAATATATGCTCTCGGTGGAAGACAGGGAGCAGGAAGCCAGTTAGCAACAGTTGAATCATTTAATCCGATTACAAATATATGGAGTTCAAAACCCAATATGTTGACGGCAAAAAAGGATCTTGCTGCGGTGACCATTAATGGCAAATTATACTCGGTCGGTGGTTATGTTACTGGAAGTTATCTAAAAACGTTGGAGGAATATGATCCCGAATTAGATAGTTGGGTTGCCAAACCAGATATGCCGACATCCCATGGGTGTCTAGCTTCAGTTGGATTGAATGGAAAGGTATATGCGACTGGTGGTCACGATGGTGGCTCCTATACAGCGAAACTCGATGAGTATAGCCCGATTAACAATACATGGATTACTAAAATGGATATGCCTACAGCTAGATATTATTTGGCTGCTGTTGCATTGGATGGCAAGATATATACTGTTGGTGGATCAAACGGGTCCGAACTATCAACAAATGAAATGTATACCCCAGAGAATTCGACTATTGCCGAGATTGCCTTCTACGATGGCAATCCCGAGGGCGGTGGTGTATTAATCGATCATGATAATATTATGGTCTGGGGTGATAATCCAACAACTGCATCGGTTGATTGGACTGCAACCGCAGGCACTCATGAGATCTATGTAAGAATCGAGAGTGTGGTTCCCGGCGATGCAAACATATCGAACAATATTGCACACAAAACAATTAGTGTTGGAATTCCTATTGCAGAATGGAAACTAGACGAAGGCACAGGTGATATCGCATACGATAACTCTGGGAATAATAATTATGGCACAATTCGTGGCACGCCATGGACGGATCATACTCTTGCAATAGATCACGGCGTAGTTTTCGACGCTTCAACACACGCTTATTCGCCATTTGTACTAAAAGACGGGGCTACTTATAAAATGTGGTGGGCGGCAGCCGATGTCACAAATGATCATATATACTATTCCACATCTACCGATGGTATTAGTTGGTCTAGCCATACCCTTGCTATCGATCACGGCGTAGTTCCCGATGCTTCGGAAGAGGCGTATAGTCCCTCAGTAATCAATGACAGTGGTACATATAAGATGTGGTGGACTGCCTACGATGGCACAAATGCTTGTATCTATTATTCAACCTCCACTGATGGTATCAGTTGGTCTGACCATACTCTTGCTATCGATCATGGCGTAGTTCCCGATGCATCATCATACGCTGCTGTCCCCTCAGTAATCAAAGAGGGCAGTACTTATAAAATGTGGTGGGATGCCTACGACGGGACAAATACTTGTATCTATTATTCAACATCTGTAAACGGCATAAATTGGTTCGGCCATACTCTTGCTATCGATCATGGCGTAGTTCCCGATGCATCATTATTTGCTTCTGGCCCATCAATAGTCAGGGATGGGAGCGATTATAAAATGTGGTGGGCCGCACATGATGGGACAAATAAACGTATCTATTATTCCATGAATGGAGGACCGACCTGGCTGGACGGAATTAGCGGGAGCGCGCTGGAGTTCGACGGCGTGGATGATTATATTGATTGTGGAAATGATTCTTGTTTAAATCCAGATAGTATAACAGTATCCGTATGGGTTTATGTAAAGGGTGGACAAGGTACACATCGTTGTATTGTAATGAAAACACAATCTCATCCAGACAATGCGAATTGGCATGTTTTTTTACATAACACTGATAAAATATATGCATGGGTACAGAACGATTCCGCGACTCAACTTGGAGTCTATAGTACACATACATTATCATTAAACAAATGGTATCATGTTGTATTCACATATGATGGGATTGATACAATTAAATTGTATATGAATGGAGAATTGAATGCAACCAATATCAAGGCAAATTTAGGCCCAATAGCAAAAAATCGTGGGAATCCTCCTGTAGAAATTGGCGCAAATAAAGGTGGCTCTAACCAACCATTCAACGGAACCATCGACGAAGTATCAATCTACAACCGTGTTCTTACTTCTACCGGAATTTCCGATTACTACAATACAACCTGGGAGGCATATACAAACAACACTGTTGGCCACTGGCACTTCGATGAAGGATCCGGGCAGATCGCAACTG
>CAZUZU010000077.1:1027-1371 GCA_964624865.1 uncultured archaeon | reverse complement strand
GCAACTGATTCGAGCGGCAACGGCAACGACGGCCAGCTTGGCAGCACCAGCGGCTCGGATGCAAACGACCCCACGTGGACGACGGGGATAAACGGGAGCGCGCTTGAGTTCGACGGCGTGGATGATTATGTTGAAGTACCTGACAATAAAAGTTTGAATATTACGAATGATATTACTATAGAGGCCTGGGTTAAATTCAATTCATTAGATCATTATATGACTTTGGTTTCAAAGGGCCGGGGCCTAGGAACTCCACCTGTTTTTTCTTACCAATTAATTTTAGGAGTTGACAATAAAGTTGGTTTTAGTATAAGCAACGGTACCGATGCAAATACGATATATAC
>CAZUZU010000077.1:0-1011 GCA_964624865.1 uncultured archaeon | reverse complement strand
TGCCGATAGCCTTAAAATATATGTTAATGGTTATCTGGATAATTCAACTTATGCCACGATAGGAAAAATAAACACAGACACTCTCTCAAACAATAAGTTCTACATTGGGCATTTTTCATATAGTAAGTACTTCAACGGCACCATCGACGAGGTGAGCATATGGAACCGAGCACTCACCACCGACGAGATTCGCCAGCACTATGAATATTATGCCCCCAATCTAACCGCGTGCTGGCACTTCGATGAAGAATCCGGCCAGGTCGCCTACGACTCCACCAGCAACGCGAATCACGGACAGCTAGGCAGCACCAGCGGCGCCGATGCCAACGACCCGACGTGGACCAACGACGGCATAAACGGGAGTGCGCTGGAATTCGATGGAGAGGATGATTACGTTGATATTCCTCATAATGAAATCTGGAATTTCGATGCGAGATATGATAGTTATTCAGTTACCGGATGGTTTAAAACATCCCATGATTACTCTACGAGCGGGGGGTACATTATCTCCACGCAAAGTGGCGATGCCAATTATCCTTTTTCAATACCTATCACCCCAGACAATAAGCTTTGCTTTTGGATATTCAATATGACTGATGGCGGCACAAATAATATAAGAACGACTAATGTTGTGAATGATGGCTGTTGGCATTACTTTGCTGGGACATGGAATACAAACATTAATACTGGCAAATTATATCTTGATGGAAATTTGGTGGCGGAAGAGATAAAAGTATTTACAGAGTCAACTACCAATTCAATGAACCTTCTAATTGGAAAACAGGCTTTTCAGGACGATCACTACTTCAATGGCACCATCGACGAAATCAGCATCTACAACCGCGCTCTTTCCGCCGACGAGATCCGCCAGCACTACGAATACTATGCACCCAATCTGACCGCTCGTTGGCACTTCGACGAGAACACCGGCCAAACCGCCTTCGACTCCTCCGGCAACGGCAACGACGGCCAGCTCGGCAGCACTTCTGGCGCCGACGCCAACGACCCGAC